>JBIJBO010000167.1:0-8063 GCA_044345215.1 Prosthecobacter sp.
GCCCTGCCGATGGGTTTTGGGATAGGCGAAGGCCTCGACGCGCACAAAGGCCGCCTGCAGCCGGCCGTCGGCCTCGCGGGCAAGCGGGAAGGTCGCCTCGCTGGCATCCGCGACGGCGGCGAGGCCGGTGTCGGTGACGAAGCGGATCTGCACGTTGGGACGGCGTTCGGCGTCCTGACCGCCGACCGCGACCTCCAGGGCCTCGGGGCGACCCTTGGCATCCCGCCGGACCTGCAGGCGGGTGAAGCGGAAGCCGCTGCGGTCATAGGGAGCCACGACCTCGCCCGCCGCATTCGTGGCAAGGGCGGCGACCGAGCCAAAGAAGCAGCCGCGGCGGTAGGCGCGCAGGGCGGTGGCCTCGCGTTCGGTGGCGGATAGCCCCTCGAGCGGCGGCAGCAGCAGGACGTTGCGGCCGCGGCCGAAGGTGTTGTGGTCCTTGACGAAGAAGCCCCAGCAGCGGCGACCGCTGCGCAGGAGGTCGTCCCACAGGCGGTAGAAGTGCAGCAGCGGGCCGTCGCCACGATCGTAAAAGCCGCGGCTGGAACCGAAGCCGGAAGTGAGCTGGTTCCACACCTCGATGCCGAGTACGCGCGGGTCGAAGTCGAGCATGGCGGCGTAGTCGGCGAGTTGGCCGGTCGGGTGATTCAGGGTCAGGCCGCCGCCATCAGCCACGAGCAGCCCGCCGCGGCGTTGGCCGTCGACGGTCTCGCCGTCGAGCGCGGCGCGGAAGACGTCGCGCCAGGGCCGGTTGGTGCCCTGCATGAGGCGGAACTGCGTGACCTCGAGCGCGGCCGGATCGAACTTGAGGCGGACGTCGAGGGCCTCGGCCTCGGCGCGCAGATACAGCGTGTGATTGCCGGGCTTGAGGCGACGCTCGGTCACCGGTCCGCGGTCGGCGAAGGCTTCGCGGAAGTGGCATTCGCGCGCGCCGGTCAGGGTCAGCACCGCCTCGCCGGCCGCGCCCTTGGCGGCGAGGCGGACATCGAGTCGGTAGACGCCCTCCCACGGGCGCGGCTCACGAAACACCGTCAAGCCGTCGAAACGCCGCAGGAGCGGGCTGGCGGCGCGGCCGGCGGCCTGGGTGTCACGGCCGTAGCCGCTGGCATAGAGGCTGCCGAGGGCGTTGCAGTGCAGGCCGGTGTCGGTGAAGCTGTGATGCTCCGCGTTGGGGGCGGCGAGGATCTCCGGATGCTTCTGGGTGAAGCCGGCCAGCAGAGGGTAGGTGGGGGCCGAGGGGTAGTAGTTGCTGAAAGCAAAGTGGCCGTAGCCCATGGACCGGAAGGTCTCCAGCGAGGCCTCGGTCTGGCCCTGATGCTGGTGCGACATCGAATCGAGGCAGGACCAGGCCTGCCAGTCGACATCCGCGTACGGGTTTTCCAGGTCGTCGCCCCGGTCAGCGGTGCGGGCGACCGCAGGCAGGACGTGCAGGGCAGCAAGGGAGCGGAGCAGGTGGCGACGGCGCATGCGGAGTCTGCGTGCCGGCCGGGCGCTCCTTTCAGGAATTTTGCCCACCCTCCATGCGAAAGGATGCAAGCGCCCGGGAATGCGCTAAGGAAGCCGGGCAGGGCACGGCCGGGGCGAAGCAAGCCCTGACAGTGCCCGATGGCCCTCCCATGTCCGCTCCCTCCTCCGACACCGAACACCTCGACCGCCTGCCGCGACTGCCGGGAAACGCCCTTGCCTCGCTGGCACTGGTGCTGGGGGTGACTTTGCTCAATGCCTTCAACGACAACGTGCTGAAGATGATGCTGGTCGGCCTGGTGCCGAAGGCGGCGGCGGGCCTGTTCGGCGACAACATCGGGGTCTGGCTGGGCGCCATCATCCTGCTGCCCTTCATCCTGTTTGCGCCCCTGGCTGGCTATTTTTCGGATCGTTACTCCAAGCGTTCGGTGATCCGCGCCATGCTGGTCGCCCAAGCCCTGATCCTGCTCCTGGCCGGCGCCTGCTTTGAATCGGAAGCCGGCGCGCTCGGCATCGCGCTCGCCCTTGGCGCGTTCTTCCTGCTGGCCCTGCAGTCGACCCTGTACAGCCCAGCGAAGATGGGCATCCTCAAGGAACTGGCGGGTTCGCGCCGGCTCGGTGTGGCGGCGGGTGGGCTGCAACTGGTGACCATGGTTGGCATTCTCGCCGGCCTCGGCGTGGGGGGAGCCTGGTTCGACGCCGAGTTCGCGGTGAGCGGCAATGCCTGGCAGGCGGCGGCGACTCCGATCTGGTGGCTGTTCGGGGTGGCCATGCTGGCGCTGATCGCGGGTCGTTGGATCCTGCCGACCCCGGCGCATCCGCAGGTGCGCTACCGTCACGCGCTCTGGTGGGAGCATTTCAGCCATCTCAAGGAGTGCCTGGCTTCACCGCCGATGCGGCGGGCCTTTCTCGGTAACTCGACCTACTGGTTCGTGGCCAGCATGGCGGCGGCCATGTTTGTCGACATTGGCCTCGCCCTGCATCCGGATCCGACGCTGGGCGGCGCGGCCGGGGCTTCCTCGCGCATGACCCTGATGGTCGGCTTGGGCACGGTGGCGGGCAGCCTGTTTGTCGCCTGGGTGAACCGTCGCGGCCCCCAGCTCGGCCTGATTCCCGTGGGGGCCCTCGGCCTCGCCGGGGCGTTGTTCTGGACCGGATCACTGCCGGTGAACTCGCCGAACTTCGAGGTGGCGCTTGCGCTGGTCGGCTTTACCGGCGGCTGTTTCATGGTGCCCATTCAGGCCTTCATCCAGGATCACGCCGAGCCGGAGAAGCGTGGTCGCGTGCTTGCCTCGATGAACCTGCTCGACAGCCTGGCGGGTGTCGCTGCGGTGCTTTGCCTCATCCTGCTCAAGATGGCCGGGCTCGGCTTTCGCGGCCAGTTCTGGGTGCTGGCCGCGCTGATGGTGGTCGCCTCTAGCTACGTCGTGCGCCTGCTGCCGCACTACCTGCTGCGGTTTGTCCTGCTGCTGGGCGTGCGCCTGATCTACAAGGTGCGCTCGGTGCACCAGGAACGCGTGCCCAAAAACGGCGGCGTGCTGCTGCTCGCCAACCATGTCAGCTACATCGACGCCTTTGTCTTCGGCGCCGCCTGCGAGCGGCCCGTGCGCTTCGTCATGTGGGATGCGTTGTACAACCTTTGGCCCTTCACGCCGCTGCTGCGCATCGTTGGCACCGTGCCGATCTCGCCCACCCGCGCCAAGGACGCCATCCGCGCGGTCAGCGCCCTGCTCAAGGAGGGCCGAATTGTCGCCCTCTTTCCCGAGGGCCAGATCACCCGCCATGGCATGGTCAATGACCTGCGCAAGGGCTACGAGATCATGGCCCGACAGGGCAATGCCACGGTGGTGCCGGTGTATCTGGATGGCCTGTATGGCTCCTTCACCTCGTTCGAGGGTGGGCATTTCTTCGGCAAGTGGCCCCGTCGCCTGCGTTATCCGGTGAAGGCCTGGTATGGCACGCCGCTCGAGGCGCGGGAAGCGACCACCGAGGCGGTGCGCCGGCAGATCCTGGCGCTCGGTGCCGAGGCCCTGCTGGCGAAGCGTGAACTGGCGCGCGAGACCGACCCACAGCGGCGTATCGTTCTGGCCAATGCCCTGCGTCTGTGCCAGGCCGAGTGGGTGCGTGCCGGCGAGACGATCGTGACGGCCGGCTCCGTCGACGAATCCCTCCTTGCATCGCTGCGCGAGTTCGCTGCCTTCAAACGCCGCGGCGTACGGGTGGCGACGCAGCCTCCGGCGACCGGGTCCTGGATTTATGTCGCCACCCGCGTCGAAGACCTCGTCGCCGCCCCGGCCGGGGCGCAGCTGACCCTGCTTTGGACGAGCGCACAGGATGTGTCGGTGCCGAACGGCGTGCTGCGCGGCTTCGTCGACGAGGCCAGCGGCGAACTGATCGCTGTCAGCGTGTCCAATCCGGTCATGCCTGAGGGCGAGGAAGGCGGCCAGCTCGGCCACCGCGAGGGCGCCCTCGGGCGACTGCTGCCTGGCATCGCCTACGAGCCGGAGACCGATGGTGTCCGACTGCTCGGCCTGGCCAGCGGCCGGGAACTGAAATTGTCCGGCGTGCAACTCGACGAGCAAGGCTTCCTCATGCCAAAGGCGGGCTGAACCTAGAACACTCAAGGCAGGGCGCTCTGTCCCGGAGCGCCGGGTTCGGGGGCTGCACGTGAGGCCGTGCACGGCCGGCTGGGACAGTAGGCCCTACCCGAGGCAGGCGTGGGCATCAGCCTCAGGCGATCTTCACCAGGGCCAGGGTCGTGTTGTCCTGGCGCGGGTGGTTGGCCTGTCGGACGGCGAAGAGCAGGGCGTCGGCGAGTTTGCCGGCGCTGCTGTCCCGGCCGTAGGTGAGGATGCGTTCGATGGCGCGTGAGGCCAGCGTCAGGATGCCGTCGCTGGCCGCAAGCAGGATGTCGCCAGACTCCAGAGCCTGCGGTTCCTTGGGTAGATCGATCCGAGCGATCGGGCCACCTAGCAGGGCGCTCTGCAGGCGGTGGCGACCCGGATGGCGTTTGGCCTCCTCCTCGGTCAGGCTGCCTTCGCGCACCTGGTTTTCCAGTTCCGGGGTATAGGAGTGATCCTCGTTCAGACGGGACAGCTTGCCGGCGCGGAAGAGGAAGAGTGGGGAGTCGCCGACGCTGATCCACTGCACCCGGTCGCGACCGACCAGCAGGGCGATCAGGGTGGTGCCCATGGAGGAGACCACCTCGGGCATGCGTTTGCTGACCAGTCCCACCGTTTCATTGGCGGTGTCGAGCGCGCCGCGCAGGCGTTCGGGCAGCGCCCCGGTGCGGCCCTCGAAGCTGCGCAGGAAGGCGTTCACCGCGAGGTAGCTGGCGACACTGCCGCCGGCATGGCCGCCAAGGCCGTCGCCAACGACGAGCAGCAGTCGCGAGGCGGGGGCGTCGCCGGGCAGGGCCGTTTCGCAGAGCGCGTAGCTGTCCTCCTGGTTCTCGCGCGTGCCCTGGTGCTGGCGCACCGCGAAATCCTGCTCGCGCACAAAGGCGGGCTTGCTGTCGGCGGCGTGGCTCACTCGGCGGAGAATTGGAAGATGGCGGTGTGCCGGTAGGTTTCGCCCGGGCGCAGGGTGGCGCTTGGGAATTGCGGCTTGTTCGGGCTGTCCGGGAACTTCTGGGTTTCCAGGCAGAAGCCATGGCGTGATTCGTAGACATGGCCGCCCTTGCCGGCCACACCTTTGAGGTGATTGCCGGTGTACAGTTGGACGCCGGGATCGGTGGTGATCAGTTCCATGACCCGGCCGCTGACCGGCTCGCGCACGCGGGCCGCCGGACGCAGGCCCTCACCCTTGAGCACGTAGTTGTGGTCGTAGCCCTTGCCCTGCACGAGCGGTTTGAAGGACGCATCGATGCGCTCGCCCAAGCGGCGCGGCTGGCTGAAGTCGAGGGCGGTGCCGAGCAGGCTGGCGACCTCCCCCGTCGGGATGAGGGCGTCATCGGTCGGCGTGAAGGCCTCGGCGTGGAGTTGCATTTCGTGGCCGAGCACGTCGCCGGAGCCTTCGCCGGCCAGGTTGAAGTAGCTGTGGTTGGTCAGGTTGACGACCGTGGCTTTGTCGGTCGTCGCGCGATATTCGATCGCCAGCCGGTTGGCGTCGTCGAGCACATAGGTCACCGTGCAGTCGAGCGTGCCGGGGAAACCCTCGTCGCCATCCGGGCTGACATGGCGCAGTTCCAGGCCGTTGCGATCCTCGAGCACGCGCGCCTGCCAGACCTTCTTGTCGAAGGCCAGCTTGCCGCCGTGGATGTGGTTTTTGCCCGAGTTGGCGGTCACGTTGTGCTCCACCCCGTCAAGCGTGAAGCTGGCGCCGCCGATGCGGTTGGCGTAGCGACCCGTGATGCAGCCAAAGTGCGGATGCTTGCCGAGGTAGGGCTCCAACGTGTCGAAACCGAGCACGACATCGGCGAACTTGCCCTGGCGATCCGGCGCGGTCAGGCGCACGAGAATGCCACCGTAGTTGGTGATGGCGGCCTCCATGCCCTTGGCATTCTTGAGGGTGAAAAGGCGCACCTCCTCGCCCGCAGCGGTGTGGCCCCAGATTTCGGAGGTGACGGCGGCGGAGAGGGGCAGGTTGGCGGACATGAGCGCTAATGAAGTGAGGACCGCGCGGCAAAACATGAGCAGATTTGAATGTCGTGGCTCCCGGGCGCCCTTGCAACCTCCGAGTGGCGTAGGCTCGTTCGCCAGAACGAGGGGTTTGGGAAGAACGCGTCCGACGCACCTGATCCCCGCACTCTGGCGAGTGCGCCTACACGGACCCGTAGGCTCGTTCGCCAGAACGAGGGGTTTGGGAAGAACGCGTCCGACGCACCCGATGCCGCACTCTGGCGAGTGCGCCTACGCGGATTCGTAGGCTCGTTCGCCAGAACGAGGGGGTGGAAAGAACCCGTCCCGCGCGCCCAACCCCGCACTCTGGCGAGTGTGCCTACACGGACCCGTAGGCTCGTTCGCCAGAACGAGGGGGTGGAACAAACACAGTCGGCTCCCCAAGTCTGTTGCTCGCAAGAGACGGGGCGCATGTCCTAACTCGTCCGTGCAGCTTGCAACCAATCATGGAATGTTTTAGCCTATCCACTCATGAATGGGTTGCCGTCCCATCCGTCGCGTCGGGTTCCGACTCCGGAACACCTGCCGCGCTTGCCGAAATCAGCCTACCTTGGCACGGCCATCGTTCACTGGACATTGAGTTTGCGCGATCGCGGCACCGGATGGTTGGACCCACGCTTCACGCGGCGCTTTCGTTGGCTGCTTCTGCATGCTTGCAGTCGCTACGGCGTCGATTGCCCCATTCACTGTCTCATGCCGGACCACGTGCATTTGTTGCTGCATGGCTGCGACGCTGCCAGCGACCAGCGTCGGTTGATCCGTTTTCTCCGACGTCATACCCAGGCCTTGTTGGCTGAAACCGGTCATGCCTGGCAACCCCAGGCCTATGACCATGTCTTGCGGTCCCAAGAGAGCGATCGCCTGGCTTATGAAACACTGGTTCGGTACATCGCGCAGAATCCTGTGCGTGCCGGGTTGGTTCAGAATGCCGGCGATTGGCCGCACACGGGCGCGGTCGTTCCGGGGTATCCTGAGTTGGAATTCGGCGGCGAGGATTTTTGGCTCCGCTACTGGCGACTGCGAAAATCGCGGCAGCAAGCTTCGGTGCCATGACTGCGGAAAAAGTGGGGCAGCGTGCCCGATGCCGCACTCTGGCGAGTGCGCCTACGCGGATTCGTAGGCTCGTTCGCCAGAACGAGGGGTTTGGGAAGAACGCGTCCGACGCACCTGATCCCCGCACTCTGGCGAGTGCGCCTACGCAGATCCCTAGGCTCGTTCGCCAGAACGAGGGCGTTGGAAAGAATACGTTCAGCGTGCCCGATCCCCGCACTCTGGCGAGTGCGCCTACGCGGGCCCGTAGGCTCGTTCGCCAGAACGAGGGATTGGAAAGAACCCGTCCCGCGCGCCCAACCCCGTCTTCTGGCGAGTGCGCCTACATGGCCCAATTGCGCTTTGACCTTTGAGCCGGGACAGTCATGGTCGACCTTCCGTGTCCGTTCTTCGCGCCCAAGCTTTCTGGATCCTGCTCGCGCTCGTCTGCGCCGGGTACCTGTTGTTCTGGGCCCTGCTCATCGGCGCCACCGCCGGGTACAGTCCGCCGGAGCACTGGTTCAAGGCCCTCGCCAGTCCGGCGATCCAGCATGCCGCCTGGCTGAGCCTGTTCACCAGCACGGCCGCCGCCCTCTTCGCCCTGTTCATCGGCCTGCCCATCGGCTACCTGCTGGCGCGCCGCGAGTTCCGCGGCAAATCCCTGCTCGATGCGGCGCTCGACATCCCCATCGTGCTGCCGCCGATGGTGGTTGGTCTCTGCCTGCTCATCTTCTTCCAGACCCCGCTCGGCCGGTTCATCGAGCAGGGCATCGTCTTCACCTACACGGTCGCCGGGGTCGTGCTCGCCCAGTTCACGGTCGCCGCCGCCTTCGCCATCCGCTCCCTGCGCGGCACCTTCGATCATCTGCCGGCGCGCCCCGAGGACGTCGCGCTCACCCTCGGCTGCACGCCCGGCCAGGCCTTCCGCCTCGTCGCCCTGCCGGCCGCCCGCCG
>JBIJBO010000037.1:0-26217 GCA_044345215.1 Prosthecobacter sp.
GCGCAGGCGCCTGCCCGCGCAGTCCGGGCAGGGCAGGGGATTCATGTAGCGGGCGACCTGCGCACGCAGGGTCTCGCTCTCCGCGTTCGCGTGCAGGCGCCGCGCCTCGTGCAGCAGGCCCTCGTAGGGTTTGGCGACGCTGCGCTTGTTGCCGGACGCGGCCCAGCCGGTGGCAATGGCCTCGCGACCGGTACCATGCAGGAGCGCCTTCTGGAAGGCCGGCGGCAGGTCGCGGTAGGGCACATCCAGGGGCGCGCCAAAGTGTTTGGCCAGCGTTTCCAGGCTGCGCTGATGCACCGCCTTCAGCTTCGGGTTGCGCGACCACCAGGTTTTCACCGCGCCGTCCTTGATCGACTTGTCCGCATCAGGCACGATCAGGCCCGGATCGGGGGCCAGCAGGGTGCCGACCCCCTCGCAGCGCGGACAGGCGCCAAGGCGGGTGTTGAAGGAGAAGTGCTGGGGGCTGAGCCGCCCGATGCTGTAACCCGTCTGCGGATTCGTGAAGGCCGTGGTGAAGGCGAGCACCTGCTCGTCGTCGCCCGGGTTCACCAGAAAGCGCACCTCATCGGCATTCCAGCGCAGGGCGGTTTCGATCGATTCCATCAGCCGCGGCTTCACACCCTCGCGCAGCACCAGGCGGTCCACGACCACCTCCACCGACGATGCCGCCGGCGGCTTCAGGTCTTCCTCGAGTTCGACAATCTCGCCATCCAGCCGCACACGCACAAAACCCTGGCGGCGCAGTTTTTCCAGGAGCTGGCGCAGCGCCGCGGCATCGGCCGGCGGTTGTGGTGCGAGCACCACCAGGCGCGTGCCCTCGCCGAGCGCGAGCAGGCGTTCGCCCATCTCCGCAGGGGTGGTCTTGTGCAACGCCTCGCCCGTGTCCGGATCGTGGGGATGACCCGCCACCGCGAAGAGCACGCGCAGGTAGTCGTAAATCTCGGTGACGGTGGCGATTGTGCTGCGCGGGTTGGGCGCGCTGTGCGCCTGCTCGATGGCGACCGCCGGCGACAGCCCCTCGATGAAATCGACGTCGGGTTTTTCGAGCTGGTCGAGGAACTGGCGCGCGTAGGCCGACAGGCTTTGCACGTAGCGGCGCTGGCCCTCGGCGTAGAGGGTGTCGAAGGCGAGGGACGATTTGCCGCTGCCGCTGACCCCGGTGAGCACGACCATCTGCTGGCGCGGGAGGTCCAGATCGAGGTTTTTCAGGTTGTGCTGGCGGGCGCCGCGCACCCGGATGAAGTCCTGCGCCATTGTTCGGCATCCAAGCCCGGGGAAGCTGCGCCGTCAAACCGCCTTCACGGCGCGCCGCTCACCCGGATGTCGGTGCGGCCGAGCACAAGGTGGCAGTTGACGCACTGTTGGCGCAGGGCGGTGATGGCAGGGGGCGTGCGAGCGGAGTTTTGATCGGTCAGGGCATCTTTCAGGTCGCGCCACTGGCTTTCCCAGGTGGTCAGCAGAGGACGCAGGTCGGCGGTCTGGCCATCGGGGAGCTGCAGGACGGGGCGACTGAGCACGGCTTGGGTGACACTGCCCTTGAGGCTTTCGGCGCGCGCCCGGGCCTCGGTCCAATGGCCGACGGCAGCGAGGCGTTCAACATCGCTGAGCTTGCGGTCGGCCGCCAGCATGCGGTGGCGGGCGATCAGTCCCGCACAGGCGGTCAGCGACAGGCAGAGCAGGAGCATGGCGGCTTTCATGAGGAAAATTTAGTCATGCCGGCGTCCCGTCGCAACTGCCGACGGCACCCCGGACTTTCACGAAAGGGGGAAGAGTCGTGTTCGTTGAAGTGTCTCACCTGATCCCCGCAATGATTCCGCGTCCTCTGTTGCCTCTGCTCTTCGCCACCGTCTCTCTCGCCCAGGATGCGAGCGTCAAACCGGGCATCAACGAAAAGTTCCTCGATCCCGATCTCAAGGTCGAGGAGTGGACGCAGAAGTTTGAGGTCGAGAGTCGGGAGATCTACCATCAGCGGAATAAAATCGTCGCCGCCCTGGACCTGAAGCCGGGCATGGCGATGGCCGACATCGGCGCCGGCACGGGCCTGTTCACCCTGCCGTTCGCCCGGGCGGTGGGGCCGCAGGGCAGGGTGTACGCGGTTGAGATCGCCAAAAACTTCCTTGAGCACATCCGCGGCCGGGCGCTGAGGGCGAGCGCGGCCAATGTGCAGGCGATCCTGTGCACGCCGAAGAGCGTGGAATTGCCGAAGGCCAGCATCGATCTTGCCTTCATCTGCGATGTCTACCACCACTTCGAGTTTCCCCAGGCCAGTCTGGCCAGCCTGCATCAGGCGCTCAAGCCCGGCGGCACGCTGGTGCTGATTGATTTCAAGCGCATTCCCGGGGTGAGCAGCGAGTTCATCCTCGGCCATGTCCGCGCCGGCCAGGAAGTGTTTGAAGCCGAGATCACGGCGGCCGGCTTTGAAAAGGTTACCCAGATCGAGGGCTTGCTGGAGGAGAACTACTTCGTCAAGTTCCGCCGGAAGTGAGCGGCGACTCAGGCCTGCCGCAGCCACTGGATCAGTTGGGCGGCGGGCTGGAAGCCGCTGGTCTGGGCGGCGAGGCGGCCCTGGCGGATCAGGGCAAAGGCGGGGATGCCCTGAATGCGGAACTGAACGGCAATCTCCGGCTGTTCGTCGGTGTTGACCTTGACGAAGACGGCCTCGCCGGCGGCCAGGGCGGCGGCCTTGGCGAACTCGGGGGCCATCATCTGACAGGGGCCGCACCAGGGCGCCCAGAAATCGACGACGACCGGCAGCGGACTTTGCGCAACCAGGGCGGCGAAGGAGGCTGGGCTGAAGGTGTCGGCCGGAGCGGCGATGGCGGGCAGGAGGGCACGGCAGGAACCGCAGTGGCCCCGGCCGTTGAGTCGGGCGAAAGCAATGCGGTTGACGGTGCCGCAGGCGGGGCAGGGCAGCAGCAGGCCGCGGTCATCGGTGGCAAGGGAGGCGCTCATGGCGGCAGAATCGGGGAAGTAGTTTTTCTTGCATATAAGCATACGCGCATATATTTTGTCCGCAACTGAAACGTAACCTTGTCATGCCCAAGCATCTTCTCATTCTCGGCGCCGGCACGGCGGGCACGATGATGGCGAACCATCTGCGCCGCCGGTTGTCGCGCTCCGAATGGCGGATGACGGTGGTGGATCGCTCGGACCGGCATCTGTACCAGCCGGGCCTGCTGTTCCTGCCCTTCGGCACCTATGAGGAATCCCAGATCGTGCGGCCGACACGCGACTTTTTGCCGCGCGGGGTCGAGTTTCTCCAGGCCGAGGTCGAGCGGATCGCGCCGGCCGACAAGGGGGTGGTGCTGAAGAACGGAGAGTTGCTGAATTACGATGTGCTGTTGGTGGCCACCGGCTGCCGCACGGCGCCTGAGGAGACCGAGGGCATGCTCGGGCCGAAGTGGCGCGTCAATGTGCATGACTTTTACACTCTCGACGGAGCCCGCGCCCTGCGCGGCAAGCTCGCGTCCTTCGAGGGCGGCCGTCTCGTGGTGCATGTCAACGAGATGCCGATCAAGTGTCCGGTGGCGCCGCTGGAGTTCACTTTCCTGGCCGACACCTTTTTTCGCGAACGCGGCCTGCGCGACAAGGTGACCCTCACCTATGTCACGCCGTTGTCGGGAGCATTCACCAAACCCAAGGCCTCGAAAAAGCTCGGCCACCTTCTCGGCGACAAGGGCATTGAACTGGTCGCCGACTTTGTCGCGGAGAAGGTCGATCAGGAGAACAACAAGCTGGTCTGCTTCGATGGTCGCGAGGTGCCGTTCGACCTGCTGGTGACGACACCGACGAACATGGGCGACGAGGCGGTGCGTCGCTCCGGCTTGGGAGACGACCTCGACTTCATTCCGACCCACAAGCACACTCTGCAGTCGCTGCAGCACCCGGATGTGTTTGTCCTCGGCGACGCCACGAACCTGCCGGCGTCGAAGGCGGGTTCGGTGGTGCATTTTGAGAGCGAGACCCTGACCGACAACGTGCTGCGCCACATCCGGGGGGAGCCGCTGCTGGAGGCGTTCGACGGCCACTCGAACTGTTTCATCGAGTCCGGCAACGGCAAGGCCCTGTTGATTGACTTCAACTACGAGCATGAGCCGCACGAGGGCAATTTCCCCTTCGCCTTCGGGCCGATGAAGCTGCTGGAGGAATCGCGGCTGAATCATCTCGGCAAGCTGGCTTTCCGCCATGTGTACTGGAATGTGCTGCTCAGGGCCCGGCCCCTGCCGGGCATTCCGCGGCGCAAGCCGAAGCCGGCGGAATGGGAGGAACAGGGGTAAAGGATAAGGAATATGACAAGCTTAGAACCATCATGAAAAAGACCATCGCAGGAATGGAAGTCGACGTGAACGAAGAGGGTTACCTCACGGACATGAGCCAGTGGAATGAGGCCATAGCCGCGGCCATGGCCGCGGAGGAGGCCGTCGGCGCGCTGACCGAGGCCCACATGAGGGTGGTGCAATACCTGCGCGATCAGCAGGCCCGGGGCGCGGCGCTGACCATCCGGAGCATGGGCAAGAGCGGCGTGGTGACGACCAAGGAACTCTACGATCTGTTCCCCGGTGGCCCGCTGAAGAAATCCTCCAAGATCGCCGGCATCCCCAAACCGGTCGGCTGCATTTGATGCTGTTGAAGGGGTTCGCGGTTCCTGGTTCCCGGCTGGGCCGTGGCAGGGCCTTTTGAAATGCGAACCTCGAACCTCGAACCTCGAACCTCGAACCGTTTCCCATGTCCACCCCACCCCATCCCGTGAAGAAAATGTCCATCATTGTCAGTCGAGGTTCCCTCGACGGCATCTACCCCGCGTTGATCCTGGCGAATGGCGCGCGGATGGAGGGCATTGAGGCCTCGCTGTTCTTTACCTTTTTCGGACTCAACGCCCTGGCGAACAAGACGCTGGACCATTTGAAGGTGGCGACGGTGGGCAATCCGGCGCTCAACATGGCCATGCCGATGCTGGGTTTGCCGATGACGCTGCCGTTTCCGACCTGGGCGGGGGCGTTGCCGGGAGTCTCGGCCTTTGCCACCCACCTGATGAAGGAAGAAATGGAAAAACTCGACATCCCGCCGGTGCGCGAGTTTTTGGAGTTGATCTCCGATTCAGGAGGCAAAATCTACGCCTGCAAACTGGCGATGGACATGTTCAAGCTCAAGCGCGAGGATCTTTCGGAGAGGGTCGACGACGTGCTCACAGTCGGTCAGTTCTACGAGGCTGCGGCCGGCGAGGGCAGCCACATTCTCTTCACCTGACATGCCCGCCCTGACAAATGACCCGGCGCGCTGCGAGGTGATGAACCTCGGCTGGGGGCCGCGCGGGCTGGGCCCCTTCCTGGTGCGCCAGGAGGGCTATGTGCCGGGTGGACACGACCTGCGGCCGCAGCGTTTCATCCTGCAGAAGGACGGACGTTGGCTGCTCAACCTGGCCTTTGTGCTACTCCCTGAGGTGGAACAGGAGCGCCAGCTCTTTCAATCGCTCACCGAGGTGTTGCTCTGCCTAGACGGGTTGAGTGGTCGGTCAGTCTGCGCCGAGGCGGCCCTGCCGACCGGGTTTTCCGAAGCGGAGATCCTCGCCCACTTCGAGTCCTGCACCCGCCGCCTGCTGCGCAGACTGCGCGATTGCCAGGCGCAGCCGTTGCTGCCCCCGGTCTGAAACCGGGTTTTGGCGCATTGACAGTTCCGGGCGAACTCGTTAGCCTTGCGACAAATTCAGCGGTTATTCGACTTATGAGCGTGTTCCCCCCCTGTGACCCGGTCCGATGGGCGATTGTGGCGGCGGCGCTCACCCTGACAGGCTGCAAGGAAGCGGAGCAGGTGCAGGCGGATTACGCCGCCACACTGAAGCGGCAGACCGAGTTGAAGGTCGAGTTTGACGGGCTTGAACAGAAGTTGGTCGACCTTCGCAAGGCCGTTCCGCCGGGACCCACGCCGGAGGATTCCGCGCGGCGGATGACGACGCGGCTGCAGACAGAGCTGCAACTGCTCGAGCCGCAGCTCAGCGAGGCCACACGCGATTTCGAGATCGCCGATGCCGAACTGATGCGGTTGCGGGCGGAGCTTGAGCAGATGAAGCAGGAACTCGCCCGCTGAGCCGCTTGCCGCCATGAAAAACCTCTTTGCCCTCCTTGTTTTCGCCTCCGGGCTGGCTGGCTGGTACTTTTATGACCAGCTGGAAAAGCTGAAGGAGGACCTTGCGGATGCGCAGCGGAACATCGCGGCCTACGAAAAGACCCTGGAGGCGCGGCGCACCGAGTTCCAGGTTCTGGTCGGCGCACTGGAACTGCAGAAGAAGGTGGAGTTCCGCAAGGCGGAGATCCTGGCCATGAAGGGCAAGGCGGAACAGGCCCGCGGCGACGCCCGGGGTATGCAGCAGGAGCGCGCCGATGTGGTCGGTCGCCTGCGCCAGCGCTGGGTGGGCGTGCTGCTGCCCGAGTTGGTGCTGGCCGATGGCCGCAAGCTTTTCAATGTCCGCGTCAGCAAGATCGACGAAAGCGGTCTTGCCGTCACTTCCGCCAGTGGCGTCACCAAACTGCGGCCTGCCGAGTTGTCGGCCGACCTGCGCCGTCGGCTCTACCTGCCCTGAGGTGGCTGGCCGGAGGCATCACGCGCTCTTCGGCGGTGGTGCAGGAAGGGGGCGCATTTGGCCGTGAAACATCCCGTTGCCTCAGCCGGTGGACGCTCCATACTGGACTTCCTCCCTGCATGTCCCCGTCCGTCCCCAAGCGCGTCGTCATCAAGTTCGGCTCCGGCATTCTCACCCGTCTGCAGACGCCCGAGCCGGATCCCGTCCAGCTGCGCAAGCTGGTGGAGGCGGTGGCCCTGCTCAAACAGGCCGGTCATACGGTCGTGGTGGTCAGCAGTGGCGCGGTCGCAAGCGGCCTGAAGCCGCTTGGCATGGCCGCCCGGCCCGCCGACCTGACCACCCTGCAGGCCCTGGCCGCGGTCGGCCAGACCCACCTCATGCACGCTTATGAAAACCTGCTGCGCGACCACGGCTTGCATGTCGCCCAGCTGCTGGTGACCCACGAGGACCTGGAGGCACCGCCGCGCGCAACCCGCTTCAAGGCGACGTTGGAACGCCTGCTTGAATTCCCCCAAGTGGTGCCGGTCATCAATGAGAACGACAGCGTTGCCATCGAGGAACTGCGCTTCGGTGACAACGACCTGCTGTCCTCGCACATCGCCCGTCTTTGGGGCGCCGACCTGCTGCTGCTGCTGACCAGCGCGCCGGGCCTGCTGCGCGACCCGGAAAACCCCGCCGAGGGACCGATTCCGCTTGTCGAGGATGTCGCCGCGGTGATCCATCACGCCCAGGAGAAAAAGACCCAGCTCGGCACCGGCGGCATGGTCTCCAAGCTGCGAGCCGTTCAGGATGCGGCGAACGCCGGCGTCGAGTGCATCATCGCCTCGGGCCGCCAGGCCGAGCAGATTCCGGACGTGGTGGCCGGTGGTGGGGTCTGCACCCGCTTCCTCGCCGCCTCCCAAACGGCCGGTTGAACCGGCCGGGCATCGGCGCTAAGGAAGCGCCCCCATGTTTCGCGCCGTTCTCACCGACCGTCTCCAAGCCGCCTTCGCCGCTGCCGGCATCGATTTGCCGGAGGGCTTTGCGCCCGAAGTTGCCCTCGCCTCGGACACCCGCTTTGGCGATTACCAGAGCAACGCTGCGATGATCCTGGGCAAGCGCCTGAAGACCAACCCGCGCGCGCTCGCTCAGCAGGTCGTCGACAAGCTCGACACTGCGGGCCTTTGTGAAAAGGTCGCCATCGACGGTCCCGGCTTCCTCAACTTCACCCTCTCGACCGCCGCCCTCGAGGGCCGGCTCGGGCGGATCCTGGCCGACGAGCGGGCCGGGGTGCCGGCCATGGCGGCACCGAAGCGCATCGTCGTTGATTTCTCGGCGCCGAACATCGCCAAGCCGATGCATGTTGGTCACATCCGCAGCACCTTCCTCGGCGATGCCCTGGCGCGCACGGCGCGTTTTCTCGGGCATGAGGTCATCACCGACAACCATGTTGGCGACTGGGGCACGCAGTTTGGCATGATCCTGCACGGCTGGAAAACCCGACTCGACCGCGAGGCCCTGGCGCGCGACCCCATCCACGAGCTGGTGCGGGTCTACAAGACCGTCAATGCCGAGGCCAAGGCCGACGCGGCCATGCTGGAAACCTGCAAGGGTGAACTGGTTCGGTTGCAGCGGGGCGATGCCGAAAACCTCGGTATCTGGAAGGAATGCGTGCGTCTGACCCTCGAGCAGTTGGCCAAGGTCTATGACGCCCTTGAGGTCCGCTTCGATCACTACTTGGGCGAGAGCTTTTACAACGACGCCCTGGCGCCACTGGTGGAGTCCCTGCTCGCTGCCGGCATCGCCCGCGAGAGCGAGGGTGCGGTCGTGGTGTTTAGCGACGGCAGCCTGCCGCCCGAGGAGGATCCCTTCCTGATCCGCGACAAGGACGACTGGAAGGCGGCGCCCTGCATTGTTCGCAAGAGCGACGGCGGTTTCCTGTACGCAACCACCGATCTTGCCACCATCGACTACCGCGTGCGCGAGTGGCGGGCTGATGAAATCTGGTATGTGGTCGGCGCGCCGCAGCAGTTGCACTTCCGCCAGGTGTTTGCCGTCGCCCGCCGCCGCGGTGCGACGACGCAAATGACCCACATCGCCTTCGGCAGCATCTTGGGTCCGGACGGCAAGATGTTCAAAACCCGCAGCGGCGAAACCGTCGGCCTGCTGGAGGTCATTGACGAGGCCGTCGAGCGGGCGCGCGAGGCGGTGGCGAGCCGCGAGCAGGGACTGGACGCCGCGGCGCAGGATGAAATCGCCCGCATCATCGGCACCGGCGCGGTGAAGTATGCCGAACTCAGCCAGAACCGCCTGACCGATTACAAGTTCAGCTGGGACAAGATGCTGTCGCTGCAGGGCAACACCGCGCCCTACCTGCTCAACGCCTACGTGCGCACGCGCAGCATCTTCCGCAAGCTCGACGCCACCGAGGCGGCCCCGGCGGCGGACGAGGCCTTCACGCTGACCGATCCGGCCGAGCGCGCCCTCGTGGTCAAGCTGGCGCAGTTTGCCGAGGCGGTGCATGACATCCTCATCGATCACCGGCCGAACCTGCTGGCCAACTACCTCTTTGAACTGGCCAACAGCTACCATGCCTTCTACGAGGCCTGCCCGGTGCTCAAGGCCGAGGGGGCGGTGCGCCGCACCCGGCTCGCCCTGTGCGAGGCGGCCGGCAAGGTGCTCAAAACCGGCCTCGGCCTGCTTGGCATCCGCACCACCGAACGCATGTGAGTGGAAAACGACGACCCGGGTGAAGAATCGCCTGGGTCGCACCTTATTGACTTTTTGGCGCGCGGTTTCCGTCCCACCTCGCCCCTTGCAACCTCACCCGCTGCGCCTACACTCCACCCACTCATGCGTCAGAACTGCTCCCTTGTCCGCGTCCTGCTCCTCTTTGTTTGCGGCTGGCTGACCACCACCGGGCTGCAAGCCCAGACCCCTGCTGCGGCACCCGCCCCTGTCGCTATCGCCGCCGCCCCTGCGGCCGCCCCCCCGACCGAGGATAACCCCTTCGCCAGCGCCCTGACCCTCGACGGCTTCATCCAGCGCACCGGCGTCATGGCCTACCCGCTCATCCTGCTGTCGATGGTGACGGCTTTCCTGATCGTGCTTTTTACCTTCACCGTCCGCCAGGGCACGGTGGTGAGCGACGCCTTCATGAACTCGGCCGATGCCCTGATTCGCAAGCAGGATTACCTGGGCCTGCTCGCCGTCTGCAACCGCCGCAACGAGTGCATCGCCCGCATCACCGCCAAGACGCTCGACTTCGCCACGCGCAACCCGACCGCCAGCTTCGAGGAGGTCAAGGAGGTCACCGAGGCCGAGGGCAACCGCCAGTCGAGCCTGCTGCTCGCGCGCATTGCCTACCTCGGCGACGTCGGCGCGGTTGCCCCCATGCTCGGCCTGCTCGGCACGACCCTGGGCATGATCACCACCTTCCATGCCATCTCCGCCAAGGACTACGGCGGCTCCAGCCAGCTCGGCCTGGCGCAGGGCGTTTCCGAAGCCCTGCTGTGCACCGCCTCTGGCCTGGTCATCGGCATTCCGGCGCTCATTTGCTACGCCATCTTCCGCGGCAAGGCGAACCGCCTCATCTCCGAGATGGAGGCCGCCACGACCCACCTCATGGCCCTGCTCGCCGTTCAGTACAAGCGCGCCGCCCGCGCGGTCGCCAGCGGCCGTGGCCCTGACGGTCAGCCGATGTGATCCCCCATGAACTTCCGCAAGCAGCACTCGATAGAACCAACGCCCCTGCAGCTCGCCCCGCTGGTGGACGTGTTGCTGCTGCTGGTCATCTTTTTCGCCGTCACCAGCCATTACGCCAGTGTCGAACAGATCATGGACGTCAGTGTGCCCGCTGCCGACACGGGCAAGGAGGATCGTGCGCGCAACGTTGGTGAAATCATCGTCAACATCAAGGCGGACGGCGGCATCATCGTCAACGGCCAGGAGGTGAACAACGAGCAGCTGCTGCGCAACCTCGCCAACATCGTCTCGGTCAACAAGGACCAGGCCGTCATCCTCCGCGGCGACGAGGTGGTCGACTACAAGCACGTCATCGCCGTGCTCGACACTTGCCAGAAGGCCGGCATCTGGAACATCGCCTTCGCCACCCGCCGGCCCGAGACCCCCGCTCCCCCGCAATGAAGCCCCGTTCCCCGCTCCGTTTCGCCCTGCTGCTTGCCGCCGCCGGCCTCGCCGACGCGAGCAGCCAGGAGGTGCCGCGTGCGATTCCAGTGGAGGATGCGCCGGCCGTGCCGCGGGCCATTCCAGTCGAGGACAGTCCGACCGCGCCAGCCCAGCCCGCGGCACCCGCAGCGCCGGCCCGGCCGAAGTCGCCCGGGTCCGACCTGTTCGACTACGCCACGATGATCTACGAGCGCGGCGAGCACGCGCTCGCCGCCGAGTCTTTCGCCCAGTACCTCAAGGCACATCCGAACGGCAGCGATGTGCCGATGGCGATGTTTCGTCTGGCCGAGTGCTTTCTGAAGCAGGGCAATGAGCGCGCCGCCGAGACCTATTACCTCGAGGTCGTCAGCCGCTTCCCGAACAGCGAGGGCGCGCCGTCCGCCGCCTATCGCCTCGGCGCCATGCGTTTCAACGCCCAGGACTTTGACGACTCCGCCCGCCACTTCGCCTTCTGTGCGGCCAAGACGCCGTTGCCTCAGGTGCGCCTGGCGGCGTTCTTCAACGAGTCGCGCGCCCACCAGCAGATCGGCGACCGCCGCAAGCAGGCCGAGGCCCTGCGCCAGGTGGTGGCGGTGCGCGAGGAGAATCCCTACCGCGAAAGCGCCCTGCTGGCCCTCGGCACGGCGTACCTGGCCGAGGATCGCAAGGCCGAGGCGCTGCCGCTCTTCCTGGAACTGATCCAGGCGAGCAAGGACAACCCCGTGCTCTCCGAGGCCTGTGTCAAGGCCGCCGTCCTGTTGGCCGAGACCGGCAAACCCGACGAGGCGCTGCCGCTGTTTGAGCGCGTGCTCAAGATTGCCGAGACGACACCCGTGAACCGCGGCATCGCCCTGGTCGGTGTGGTGCAGTCTCTCTACGCCAAGGGCGATTACGAGGGGGTCATCGGCCAGTATGCCCGCCATTCCGACGTGCTGCCCGAGGGCGACACCCGGCCGCGCATGCTGCTGCTGGTGGGCAACGCCTACCGGATGAAGAAGAGCTACGCGCGCGCCGTCGAGGTTTACCTGATGGTCGAGCAGGAGTTTGCCGGCACGCCGCAGGCCTTCGAGGCCGGCTACTGGAAGCTCTACTGCTTTTATTTGCTCGACGACAAGCAGCTCGGCGACTTCGCCAACGCCTTCATCGCCCGCCATGCCGAGGCGCAGGCCGATCACGAATTCCTCAATCTCGCACGGCTGATTCGCGCCGACTTCTTCTTCAATCAGGCGGATTACGCACGCGCGGCCGACAGCTTTGCCGAGGTGCGCATCAGCGGCCTGCCCGAGAAGCTGCGGCCGGGCGCTCTGTTCAACAAGGCCTGGTCATGCGCCGAGACGCGCCGCCATCAGGACGCCATTGCGTCCTTCTCCCAGTTCCTCGCCGAAAACCCCGGACATCCGCTCACCGCCAAGGCGCTGGCGCGCCGGGGCATGGCCTACAAGGATGCGCGCGAGGTCACCAAGGCCGTGGCCGATTTTCAGAGGGTCGTCAAGGAATTCACCCACTCCGACGCCGCCGAGGTCAGCTACCTGCAGCTCGGTCTGATCGCCGGCGACCAGCGCGACAGCAAGGCGATGATCGCCGCTTTTGAGATGCTGGTGAGCAAGTATCCGAACAGCGCCGCCGCCGCCCAGGCCTGGCATGGCATCGGCCGCGGGCACTTCGAGCAGAAGCAGTTCGACAAGGCCGTGCCGGCATTGGAGAAGGCGATTGAGAAGGATCGCGAGAATTACCTCGACCGTGCCAGCCCGATGATCCTGCTCGCCCAGTACGCGCGCCAGGATGTCGAGGCGCTTGCCAAGGCGATCGATGCCTACCGCAAGGCCAATGCCACGGCGGTCATTCCGCTCAACGCGCTCACCTGGCTCGGTCTGAAACTCTACGACCAGCGCGATTTCACCCGCTCGGCCGCCTACCTGAAGCTGGCGGCGACCCCGGAATTGCCGGAAAACACTGATCCTCGCGTCTGGAACTACCTTGGCCAGGCCCTGTTTGAAGCCGGTCAATTTGAAGAAAGTTTGCAGGCCACCGGTCACTACCTGGCGGTCACGCCTGAGAGTGCCAACCGCGCCCGTGGCCTCGTTGCCAAGGGCCGCGCCCTGCTTGGACTTGGACGAATCGAGGACGCCGAAAAGGCCGTCGAGGAGGGGCTGACCTTCGCCAAGGATGGCAAGCCTCAGGCGCTGCTGCTTATCCTGGAGGGCGACATTCTGCTGGCGGCTGGCGACAAGCAGGCGGCGGCCGGCCAGACGGCGGCGGCGAAGGAGAAGTACAGCGCGGCTGCCGGAAAGCTGATGATTCCAGCGCAGTTCTTCGATGATGCCGAGCTGACGCCCGAGGCGCTCGACAAGGCGGCGCGTGCGTTGGAAAAGGCCGGCCAGGACGCCAAGGCGGCCGACTTCCGCAAGACGCTGAAGGAACGCTATCCGCAGTGGCAGGTGCGCAGCTGAGCGGGGGGCTGGCGGGTTGCCTGCAGGAGCGCTGCCGTTGCGCGCCAGACCTCCCATGAAGGCATCGGAACTGGAGGCGGAGAGTGCGCCGGACCAAGCAGAAATTCACCTTCGGCGCAACAGCCCCAAGCACAGGCGATCTCATTCTTGTCAGCCAGTTGCACACTGACCCCATTTGACCCGGTCAAAAGAAACCCGCGGGCCGCCAGGCGGCACCGCGGGTTGCAGTTTTGGGGGGGTTCTCAGAAGCGCAGGGTGGCGCCGAGCACGGCGCCAAAGCCTGGTTCGTTGCTGCCGGAGCCCGCGTAGCGGTATTCCTGGTCGAGCAGGTTTTCGAGCGCCGCGGTCAATTCGAGTTGCTGCGTGACGCGCCAGCCGCCGCGCAGGGTCAGGTGGGCAAAGCCCGGGTTGCCGTCCGGCGGAATGCGCTGGGTGTCGCGGCGGTCGCCGCTGTTCATGCGCTCGTAGCGGCTGTGCGCCAGGCAGAGGAACTCGCCCCAGACGCGCTTGTCGGTGGCTTCCCAGCGCAGGCCGGCCCGGCCCATGAGCGGCACGACGCGGCTGATCGGCTCGACCTGCTGGTAGCTGCTGTTGGTGCGTGGGAACTGCTCGACCCGGCCCTCGGTCCAGGTGAGGTGACCGAACAGCGTCCAATGGTCATCGAGCCGCCAGGAACCGTCGAGTTCGATGCCCTGCATGAAGCCGTCGCCGCTGTTCGACTTGTTGACGATGCCGGCGCCGACCGGGCGACGCACGATCATGTCGTCGATGACGGTGTAGAAGTAGCTGAGGCTGCCGCGGAAGCGCTCGGTTTCGGTGCGCAGGCCGAGCTCAAAGTTGATGAACTGCTCGGGATCGAGCCCGGTCGACGGGGTTTCCAACTCGCCGCTGCGGGCGACATCGAGGCGTGAGAGGTCGGACAGGTTGGGCGCGCGGAAGCCCTGCGAGATGCCGCCGAAAAGCTGGTGGCGCGCCTGTTCATCGAGATCGTAGAGCAGCCGCAGGCTGGCGGAGAAGTTCTGCCAGTCATCCTGGTAGGAATCCACGGGCGCCGTGGTGGCCGGATCGTCGAAGCGACCGATGTCGGCGGCGGCATGGGTAAAGCGACCGCCGAGCTGGGCGTGCAGGCGCGAAGTGAGATCGAACTGATCCTGCAGGTAGAGGCCAAGCAGGTCGTAACTGGCATCGTCGCCCACCGGACCCTGGATGCCGCGGGAGCGGGTGCCGTTCTTGTTGAAGCGCTGGCTGCCGCTGGACACCCAGTCGTGGTAGTAATCGATGCCGTAGGTGAGACGGCCAATCGCCGTCTCGCTGGCAAGCTGGAGGTCGAGCCCGAGGGTGCTGATCTCCACCTGGGAAAAATCGCGGCGGGTGGTGCGTTCGCGGAACTCGTACTCGTTCGCGCTTTGCAGCGATACCGTCAGGCTGGCGCTGTCGGCAAAGCCGTCGAGATCGAGACCGGCGAGGCGCAGGTAGGAGAGGGTGCGCTCCTGGTCGTAGGAACGCTGCAGGTCGGTGCCGACGGTGGTGCCTTCCCAGGAAATGCCGGAGGTGGTCTGGTGGGTTCGCCAGGCATCGTTCTGGCGCAGTTGCTGATGCACAGCGGTGACCGTCCAGTTTTCGTCGAGGGCGAGGTCGAGTCGGGCGTCGTAGGCCCATTCGTCGTAGCCGGTGTTCGGCTGGATGCCGAGGCCGGCGGCGCGGACATCGCCGAAGGATTTCAGGCTCGCGCCGAGGTGCAGGCCCCAGCGACCGCCATCGCCGAACTGGAGTTCCTGGCGACCGACATGGCTGCGTTCGGCGGTGGAGGCGCGGTAGGCGGTGAGGCCGTGGAAGAAGAAGCCGGCTTCCTCGTCGCGGAAGCCCGAGTTCTTGGTCAGCAGGTTGAGCGTGCCGCCGATGGCATCGCTGCCATAAAGCACTGAGCCCTGGCCTGGCACGAGTTCCAGTCTGTCGATGGCCCACGAGTCGATGGTGTTCCAATACTGGTTCGGTCCCTCGCGGAAGGTGGAGTTGTTGAAGCGGATGCCGTCGATCAGAGCCAGGTTGCGGAAGCCGGTGAAACCGCGGATGAAGGGCGAGCCCTGGGCGTTCGACGTTTTCTGAACATTGACGCCCGGGGTTTCGCGCAGGGCCTCAGTGAGGCTGCGCACCTGGCGCTCCTGCAGTTGTGCGCCCTCCAGCGTGCGCACGGTCTGGGCGGTCTGCTGCAGTGGCACGGCCTCGCGCGTCGTCGTCACGATGACGGCAGGGATGGGCGTGGCGGGCTTGGTTGCCGCTTCGGTCACGGTGGACGGGGGTGGCGTCGCGGTCGGTTCGACGGCGGCGAGCAGGCTGGGCAGCAGGATTGGGAGCAAGTGCTTGGCGGACATGGGAAGCCGGAGGCATAGGCCGGGAGCCTGCCACTTGTCATGTCTGGTCGCACAAGGAAGCGCGGTTTGGACAGCTCCTGACCATGCGGGCGGGGTCCTGGGCAAATCCTGCGCGGGTCAGGGCTTGGCGAGCTTCTCCAGGTAGTCGAGCAGGCTGGCGAACTCGTGCACGGTGAAGTTCATCATCAGGCCGGGCGGCATCAGGCTCATCGGCAGTTTCTGGCGCGTGGCGATGCTCGTGGTTGGGAAGGTGAATTCGCGGGCGGCGATGTCGCGCAGCTTGATCTCGGCGGCGCCCTCCAGGGTGATGAAGCCCATTTGCTGGGTACCGTCCTTGAGGGTGATCAGTTCGCTGGTGAAACCCTGGGCGATCGTCTTGTTCGGGTCGAGGATGTTCTGGGCGAGCTCGGGTCGCTTGTAGGTCTGGGCGATGTTGCCGAGGTAGGGGCCCTT
Source organism: Prosthecobacter sp. (assembly GCA_044345215.1). Lineage (GTDB taxonomy): Bacteria > Verrucomicrobiota > Verrucomicrobiia > Verrucomicrobiales > Verrucomicrobiaceae > Prosthecobacter. The sequence goes on from JBIJBO010000037.1 coordinate 15,999, forward strand.
CGGCGCTTCCGACTCCTTGACCGTGTGGCAGGCGCTGCAGGTGGCGCGCTGGAAGATCTGCTCGCCCAAAGCGGCATCACCCTTGGCGGCGAGCACGGCCGACAGGATCTGCTCCGGTTTCAGGCTGGCGAGCTTCGGCGTCTTGTCTTCCGTGGTCGACAGGCGCAGGGTTTTGGCGGCGCGCTCGGCGGCCTGGCGCACCCCGGCATCAGCGTCGCCGAGCGCGGCGCGCACACGTGGCGCGCTGGCCTGGTGCTTGACCGAGGTGATGGCGTCGAGGATCTGGCGACGCCGTTTCGGGTCGGTCCAGCCGGCGTCGAGCGCCTTGGCGGAGAGTTCGCGTGATTCCGGGCTGCCGGTGGTGCGTGCCGCCAGGTGGAGCAGGGCGGCATCGGCCTGCAGGCAGACCTCACCGTCGATTTTTTCGGCGAGCTGCTCGAGGAGAAGGTGGTGGTTTTCAAGCTTGGGCGCGTTGAAGAAGGCGGTGCTGGCGGCCTCGAAGTCCTTGAAGGCATCGGGCATCTTGCGCAGCGGTTCGAGCGCCGCCAGCGTGGCCTGCACACCTTCTGCGCTGTCGGTTTTCGACAGGGCGATGATGGCTTGGGCAAGCGGAGCGGATCCGACGGAGCCGACTTGTCGGATGAGTCCGACCAAGAGCGGCACCGCCTCGGCGGGCACCTCCTCGGCGGCGGCAAGTTGAGCGGCCAGTTCGGGCAGGACCTTGGCGTCCTGCTTCGCCAGGGCGAGGATGCGCTGCAGGGCCTCGTTCGACTGGATGCGGTTGCGGTTCATCTCGCCCACGAGGAAGGCGGCCTCCGTGGGGTCGGCCTTGGCCAGGGCTGCCTTCAAGGCTTCGGCGATGCGCGGGGTTTCGCTCCAGGCTTCCGGCTGGTAATACGGCCCGCGCGTGTCCGGGCGCGTGCCCCAGGAATCGCCCTTCCACTCGCCCTCGTGGAAATGCAGCCGGCACAGCGCCGCCAACAGACCCTGCCGTAGGGCGGGATCGGCGGCCTTGCCGAGGCGGTCGATGAGGTCGGTGACGACTTCGGGGGTTTGGATCCGGGCGAGGGCGCGGAGAATGCCTGGAGGATGAGCTCCGGAAGTGTCGAGCGCAGCGAACGCTTGCGTAAAGAGCTTTCGAGAGGCGGCGGAGCGGATCGCTGTATGCGAAAGAACCGGATCGGCATGGGCCATCGCAGCGATGACTTCAGCGTCCGAGGCTTTTTCCTTGAGTGAGGCTGCGAGATTCCGTTCGACGCTTCGGTGATCAACAAGTTGGCGTTCATAGACACTGACGAGAGCACTGCCCCTGCGAATCATTTCCCGCTGAGCTTCAAGACGGCGGCGATAGCTCTGAGGCTTGCCAAGGTCGAGCATCAGAACCAACGCCTTCTCGCTGAGCTTCGTGAAATCCGGCAGCGGCTCGGGCTGAAATCCCTTGGGCCTGACCTGCACGATGTAACCGACGTCCGGGCCCTCCCAGTTGAAGGTGGCGCCCTTCCAACTGGCGACGTACAGGCGGCTCAGGGCATCGACATCGGCGTCGGTGGGGCGGGTCATCTTGACGAAGGGTTCGGGCGGGCGGGTTTCCTCAAAGGTGGCGCCCTTGGGTTGGACCTGATGGTGCCAGAGGGCACCGCTGCCCCAGTCGGCGGTGAAGGGGGCGTTGTTCCAATCCCCAAAGCCGGGTTCGTCGAGGTAGACCGCGCCGCAGCCTGAACCACCGCCGTAGTCGGCGAGCGGTGCCACGGCTTCGTCGGCGAAGTTCTTGTACAGGCGCGGGTAGCCGTGGTCGTCGAGGCCGGTGAAGTGGTGGAAACGCACGTTCCAGCCGCCGCCGTCGTTGGTGTTGTCGCGGGCAAACAGGTCCATCAGCGGACTGATGGCGACCTCCAGGATGTTGCGCGTGCCGGTCGAGTAGGTCTCCAAGCCCGTGCCGTCTGGGCGCAGGCGCACGACGCCGCCGCCGCGCATCTGCAGGCTGCGGCCATCGGTGCCGGTGGCTTTCAGGAAGCCGAAGTCGCCGACGGCGACATAGAGCCAGCCGTCGATGCCGAGGCTGAGGCCGTTGGTCGTGTGATCGGCCGGGCGGTCCTTGAAGCCGAAGGCGATGTCCTTGATCAGCACGTTCTGCTTTTCCGCCACGCCATCGCCATCCGCGTCGATGAACTCGCTCAGGTGCGGCGGATGCACGAGGTAGAGACGGTCGCGATCCCAGACCAGGCCGCGCGGGCTGTCGACCTCGCAGAACACCTTCGTTTCATCGGCCCTGCCGTCGCCATCGAGGTCGCGCAGGCGGATGACCCGGCCGCGACCGGGGTTGCGACCGAGGGAGCCATTGCCGTCCGACGAAACATAGAGCCTGCCATCCGGGGCGGCGGCGACAAAGACCGGGTAGTTGGCGGCGGCGCTGTTGGCAAAGAGCGACACCTCAAAGCCGTTCTGCACCTTCACGTCCTTGAGCAGGGCGGCTTCCTGCTCGGGGGTGAGGCGGACGATGCGGGGCGCGACATTGCCGGCCTTGGCGTAGGGATCGTTGGCCTTGTCCTGCTGCTTCTGCTGGGCCTCAGAGAGTTTGGGGGCGAGGCCTGGCAGCCCGGGGCCCTGGAATTTCACCTCACGGATGCTGGCCCAGCCGCCGCTGGTTTTGCCGAGGGCATGAATCCTGACGAAGCGGACGGCGTCGACCTTGGCAAACGCATGCCGGTAAGGCGCCTTGTCGGTGTTGGTGCTGCTGTCCACCAAGGGCTTCCAGGTCTGGCCATCGCTGCTGCACTCGATCCGGAACTGGTAGACGCCGCCGTTCTCCCAGACGGTTTCCAGGCCGGTGAGGGTCTGCGGCTTGTCGAACTCGAGTTGCAGCCACTGCGGGTAGGCACTGTTGACGGCGCACCAGCGGGTGGCTTCATCGCCATCGACTGCACGCCAGGCGAAGTTGCTTTTGCCGGTCTCCTCGCTGCTGGCCGTGGCCTTGACGCCAAGGGCGTTTTTCGGTGCCGGCGGCGGCTTGGGGGTTTCGACCGGCTTGGCCTTGACGAAACGGACCTCGCCCTGGCCGCCAAACGGGGTCAGGTAGGCGGGCTCCAGCTTGCCGCAGGCCCAGAGCAGGCCGCGGGTGACGAGGTCGAGGTAGCGGGCGTCGGCGACGGTGGCGGTGTTGTGGCCGAGGCTGGTGCTGAAGCTGCGCGCGCCGGCCTTTTCATTCGTCCAGGCGACGATGGCATCGACCTCGCGCAGACTGCCGTCCTTCTGCTTCACCTTCTGCCGCCCCATGACCAGCGGGTGGGCGCCGAAGATCTCGACGTTGTTGTAGAGTTCCTCCTTGATTGTCGTCCAGTCGCCCAGCGGCTGGGTGATGGGATGGGTCTTGTCGACGAAGGTCAGGTCAATGGGTTCCTGCGGACCGTGCGAGTTCGACTGCAGGCCGAGGTGGCGGAACCAGGCGTCCGAGCCGGTGCGGAAGCTGTGCATGGCGCAGTGCAGGTGCACGGCGGGCACGGTGCGATGGACCTCGAGGATGCGCTGCAGCACGGCCGGATCCCTCATGCCGGCGGCGCACTCATCGTGCAGGATGATGTCATAGCCCTTGGCCCAGTCGGGGTTGTCGTAGAGGGGCAGGGGCGGGTTGACCGACTTGTCATCGGTCCACACCAAATCGACCTGAACCAGGGCACGCGCCTGGAGGCCCTGGCGTAGCACCTCGTGCTGGCCGGCGTAGTCGTGGCAGCAGCCGCCGGCGACGAGCAGGGCCTTGAGCGGTCGCGGTGCCGCGTCGGCGAGGGACGCGAGCATCACAAAAGTGGCAGTCGGGACGAGAAAACGCAGCATGGAGCCCGAAGAAACGCGGGTCGGACGGGAAATCCATCAGGCTTGGCGTCGCAGGCAAAAAACCCGGATGAGGTCGCCGCTTTTCGCTTGGCGGTTGGCCCGGGAGCCGGGATAGATGCGGTCTGATGACCCCCACCTCGGCCCTTCTGCTTTCTGTTTCCGTCGGCTACCTGAGCGGCGCCCTGCCGTTTGGCTACTTTGCCGGGCAACTCAAGGGCATCGACATCCGCCAGCACGGCAGCGGCAACATTGGGGCCACCAATGTCATCCGCGTGCTCGGCAAGGGCGTCGGCATCCCGGTGTTCGTGCTCGACCTGCTCAAGGGCTGGCTGCCGGTCTGGCTGGCCTCGCAGTTCTGGCTGACCGACCTGTCCACGAGCCTGCAGTCGGCCGGCGCGGTCCTGGCCGGGTTGGGCGCGGTGCTCGGGCACATGTTCACCTTCTGGCTCGGTTTCAAGGGCGGCAAGGGCGTGGCCACCACGGCCGGCGTCCTGCTGGGCGTGCACTGGCTGGCGATGATCGGCGGGCTCGGCCTCTGGCTGATCACCTTCTTTGCCACCCGCTACGTCTCGCTGGCCTCGATGGTGGCCGGCATGGGCGTGGCGGGCACGATGTACGTCGAGATGTCGCGCACCCGTGTCTGGGACCCGGTCATGCTCGGTTTCGGCCTGCTGGTCATGGTCCTGGTCATCGTCCGCCACCGGGCGAACATTGGTCGCCTACTCAACGGCACCGAGCCGCAGGCCGGTCAGAAAAAGCCGCAGTGACTCAGGCGGCCTGCTCCGCCGTGGCATCACTGGCGGGCGGTTGGTGGCGGGTGAGGAACTCCTCGGCCAGCGCCTTGTAGGCCTGGGCGCCGCGACCCGAGGGGTCGTATTCCCCGATGGTCTTGCCGAAACTGGGGGCCTCGCCGAGGCGAACGGTGCGCGGGATGAGGGTGTTGTAAATGATGTCGGCGAAGTAGGTGCGCACGTCGTTGACGACCTGGTTGGCCAGGTTGGCGCGCTGGTCGAACATGGTCATGACAATGCCCTCCAGGCGCAGGTCCGGGTTGGCTCCGCAGTCGCGGATCTGCTGGACGAGCTGGACGATGCTGGACAGGCCCTCGAGGCCGAAATACTCGCACTGAATCGGCACCAGCATCTCGTCGGCCGCGGCCAAGGCCGAGGTCATGAGCACGCCAAGGGAAGGGGGGCAGTCGAGGAAGACGTAGTCGAAGCTGTCGTTGTCGCGGAAGCGCTGCAGCACATCGCGCAACCGGGTTAGGTGGTTGCCGCGCTGGGCGAGCTCGATTTCGCAGCCGGCCAGTTCCTGGTGCGAACGGATCATCGACAGGTTGGGGCGCGCCGGGGTGACCACCGCCGCCGGGTCGGTGTCGGCCACCAGGGCGGAATACAGACTGGCGCCCTCCTCGCGCTCCAAGCCGAGGCCGCTGGTGGCGTTGCCCTGCGAATCGAGGTCGATCAGCAGAACGCGCTGGCCCAGGGCGGCGAGACAGGCCGAGAGGTTGATGGAGGTGGTGGTTTTACCCACACCGCCTTTCTGGTTGGTGATGGCGACGATCCGCATATGCTGGCTTGACGGCCGACTGTGAACGTTAACGGTGGGCCGCGCCACAGAAAATGGACATCACGGAGAAATGGTTGGGGGAAATCGGCGGCTGGGCGGCGATGAAGTCAGCGCGTGGACTCGTGGCGGCGGGGCAGGTGGCCCTGCAGTCGCAGGAGCCCGGGCTGATCCGCGGCCTCGCCGGCACGGGGCGCCTGCGCCACGCCTGCGGCCTGCGCATCCGCGGCCGCACCGATGTCGACAATCTTTGCACCTGTCCGACCGCCCGTCGTGGCCTCATCTGTGAGCACTCGCTGGCCGCCGTTCTGCTCTCGCTGCAGCCCGCCTCACCCTCCCGGCCGGCAGGTACTCCCAGCGTCGCCGCGCCCAAAGCCGCCGAGCCGCCCGCCGTCACGGCCAAACGGGTGCCGGGACGCTATGAAGTCTTTCTGCCGCCAGCGGCGCTGTCGGGCACCGGCGCGGCGGCCCTGTCGGTCTACATCAAGTTTCATCCCGGGGGTGATCCCGAGACCTCCCGGCTGGCGGCCTGGCTGGCCGGGCAGGGGGTGGAGGCGACGTCGGCGCCGCTGTCGCTGCGCGGGGCTGACCTCGACGGCTTTCTGACCGCGCTGGCCGGGCACCCGCGGGTGGTCTGTGGCAAACCCTCCGGCGGGGGCGAGATTTGGCGGGTGGCGGAGCTGCCGGTGCGCCTGCCCCTGCGGGTCACCGCCTCGGACGAGACCGTCAGCTTCCGCTTGGACATCGACTCGGTCAGGCCCCTGCAGCTCAGCCACCCAACTGGGTGGTGGCTTTGTCATGTAACGCATCAACTGTTTCGACTGACGCCTGTTCCCGAAGGTTTGAACAGCTGGTTCACCGCGCTGCTGCAGGCCCCGCAGCAACGACCCGTGCGCTGGTTGGCTGAACAGGCCGGATTGTTGGACGAAGCGTTTCATTGGCAACGTGAAGACGAACTGCTCACGTCGTTTCATGTAACGAATATATCGTTCCAAGTTGTCGCGCAGCTTGAAGGCTCCCTGCAGCAGGTCGAGCTGCGTCTCTGGGCCGAGCATCAGGGCGAACGTTGGGAACTGGGTGTGGAGAATGAAGAAACTCAAAAGAGATTTCCAATTCAGGATCAAACATCCAAAGGAACATTTTACGTCAGAGACAAGAAAGGAGAAGCCCGTGCTTTGGCGCAGATCCAAGCCTTGGGCTTTGCGGCAGGGCCGAGTCGACTCGGTTCCTGCTGGCGTTTGACGGGGGCGGAGCAGGTCCTGGAATTCATTGCCAGCATCCTGCCGCGGCTGCGCCGCCACTGGCAGATCGAAGAAGGGCCTGGCTGGCGGGCTGCGACCCGCAGCTTGGTTCGTGTAACGCCTGAGTTACGACCAAAAGTGCAACAGTCAGGCGGCGATTGGTTGGCCATGGAGTTTGCCTATCGGGCGCCCGATGGCTTTCAGTTGCCGCGCACCGAGGTGCTGCGACTCATGCGTTCGGGCCGCAAGGTGCTGCCTGGCAAGGCAGGTCAGCGTTATCTACTCGATACAGCAGCGATCGAGGCCTTCGAGAATTCCTTGCAGGATGTATCGGTCGAATTGACGGCCGATGGCTTGCGCGTGCCGGCCCTCCACGCCGCGTACCTCGCGGGTGATGCCGCGCCGATAGCCCTCACGCGCACGGACAATGAAACGATTCTATCGTTACTCAAACCTCTCAGTGCTGAGCTTCGGCCCTACCAGTTGGAGGGGGTGGCCTGGCTGCACGCATTGACGCGGGCTGGGCGCGGCGCGATCCTGGGCGACGACATGGGCTTGGGCAAGACTCTGCAAAGTATCGCTTTAATCGTTACATTAAAACAGCAGAATCCTTCGCTGGGACCGGTGTTGATCGTCTGTCCGAAGTCGCTCACCGGCAACTGGCGTCAGGAGTTCGAGCGCTTTGCCCCGGGGCTGAAGGTGGCGGTGTCGCAGGGGTCGCAGCGGCAGGCGGTGCTGGCCAAAAGGTCGGAGTTTGATGTGGTGCTGACGACCTACCAGCTGGCGATCAACGATCGCGACCCATTGGCCAGTACCGATTGGGGGTTGATCGTGCTCGACGAGGCCAGTTTCATCCGAAATCCGGATACCGAGGCGGCCAAAGCCCTGCGTTCGCTGCGGGCGCGAGCCCGGGTGGCGCTGACCGGCACGCCGGTGGAAAACTCCGTGCGCGATTTGTGGTCGATCTGCCACTTTGTCCAACCCGGCTACCTGGGCGGGCGCGAGCACTTCCGCGAGCGCTTTGAGCAGCCGCTGGCGGCGGGCTTGGACCGACCCGAGGCGCAGTCGGCGGCCGACCGGCTGAAACGGCTGGTGCGCCCCCTCTTCCTGCGGCGCACCAAGCGCGAGGTGCTGCGCGACCTGCCGGACAAGATCGAGCAGGTGCTCTGGTGCGAGCCGAGCCCGGTGCAGGCTGAGGTGTACCGTCGCCTTCTCGAGGAGGGCATGGAGGAGATCCGGCTGGCGCGCCGGCGCGGCGGTCAGAATGGCGCGCGCATGACCCTGTTCACGGTACTGCTGCGTCTGCGCCAGGCCTGCTGCGACCTGCGGCTCACCGGCTTGGCGACCGAGCGGTTGGCGGGCCTGGAGGCCGACGACCTGTCCGGCAAGTGGCCGGTCCTGTTCGAGCGGCTCGACGAGATCGCGGCAGCCGACGGCAAGGTGCTGATTTTCAGTCAGTTCGTTCAATACCTGCAGCTCGTGCGCGCGGAACTGGAGCGACGCTGCACAGCCTTCGCCTACCTGGACGGTTCCAGTCAGGATCGCGAGGCGCAGGTGCAGGCCTTCCAGACCGATCCGGAGAAGCGGGTGTTCCTGATCAGCCTGAAGGCCGGGGGCTACGGTCTGAACCTGACCGCGGCGGACCATGTCATCCTGCTCGATCCCTGGTGGAACCCGGCGGTCGAGGCGCAGGCGATCGACCGTGCGCACCGCATCGGCCAGGAGCGGGTGGTGACGGCGACGCGCCTGGCACTGCGGGGGACGGTCGAGGAGAGGATTTTGGCCCTGCAGGCGAAGAAGCGCGGTCTGGTCGAGGCGGCGCTCGACGATCAGGCGCCGCTGATGCAGGGCCTGAACGACGAAGACCTCGAGGGCTTGCTCGAGGTCTCGTGATCGGCGCAGCACCGGAGTTGACTGATGGCTTCAGCGGAAGCTCTTGGCGAAGTCGTCGGCGCTGGCCTTGGCGACCACCTTGGTTTTCTGGAAGGTGCTGGTTTCGCCCTTCTCGATGAGCAGGCCCTCGTAGTCGGCACTGCTCATCGGCAGTTCGATGGTTTTGTCCTGCCAGGTGCTGAGCAGGATGGCGTTGGCGAGTTCGACGCTGTGGATGCCCTGCTCGGCGGGGCTGAGCAGTTTTTCGCCCTTGAGGATGGCGTTGGTGAAGTTCTGCAGGATCTCCACATGCTGGCCGCCGCTGGCCTCGACGGGGATTTCCATGCTCCAGCTTTCCGGCATGGCGAAGGCGGCCTCGGCCTCCATGCAGAACTTGCCCATCGGCTGGCGGTTGCGCTGGAAGTGAATCTTGACGCCGTCGGTGACGGTGAGGCGACCGTTTTCCGCGGCGATTTCCAGGCGGTTGGCTCCGGGGGCCTCGCCGGTGGAGGTGACGAAGGTGGCGGTGGTGCCGTTGTCCCAAGCCATGTAGGCGGTGACATTGTCCTCGACCTCGACCTGGTGGTAGCGGCCGAACTGGCAGAAGCCGCGCACGCTCTTGGGCATGCCGAACATCCACTGGAACAGGTCGAGGTTGTGCGGGCACTGGTTCATGAGCACGCCGCCGCCCTCACCCTTCCAGGTGCCGCGCCAGCCGCCGGTGGCGTAGTAGTAGTTGGTGCGGAACCAGTTGGTGACCTCCCAGTGGATGCGGCGCACCTGGCCGAGTTCGCCGCTGTCGATGAGGTCCTTGACCTTCCTGAAGGTGGCGTTCGTGCGCATGTTGAACATGGCGGCGAAGATCTTGCTCTTGTCGGTGTGTGCGGCGATCAGGCGTTCGCAGTCGGCCTTGTGCACCGAGATCGGCTTTTCGACGAGCACATGCAGGCCGTGCCGGAGGGCCTCGATGCCGATCGTCGTGTGGGAGAAGTGCGGCGTGCAGATGAGGATGGCGTCGATGTGCCCCGAGCGAATCATCAGGCTGACGTCGGTGTAGGGGTGCTCACCGTCGATCAGTTCCGGCAGCGTGCCGACGCTTTCGCAGAGGGCGGTGACGCGCAGGCCGGGGACCTTGCCGGCACGGATGTTGTGGAGGTGGGCCTTGCCCATGTTGCCGAGGCCGACGATGCCGAGTCTGACGTTTTCCATAGTGCCGCGCAGGCTAGCGGGCCGGCGGGACTGGTCAACCCCCGAACTGGGTGCGCGCTTGCGTGCCGGGTCGGATTGTGCAACGGGCGGGCATGGCGGAACGAGGCACACTTCTGGTGACGGGCGGTGCGGGCTACATTGGCTCGCACACGGTGGCGCGGCTGCGCGCGGCGGGCGAAAGGGTGGTTGTGCTCGACAATCTGGTTTTCGGCCACCGCGAGGCCCTGCCGGACCCTGGGGTGGTCTTCGTCGAGGGCGACCTCGCAGACGCCGCCCTCGTTGAGCGAATCTTTGCCGAACACCGGCCCGAGGCGGTGCTGCACTTCGCTGCCTTCGCCTACGTGGGCGAATCGGTCACCGACCCTCTCAAGTACTACCGCAACAACCTGGCCGCGCCTCTCGTGCTGCTTGAGGCCATGCAGCACCACGGCTGCCGACGCTTCATCTTCTCCTCGACCTGCGCCACCTACGGCGATCCGGTGCGGGTGCCGATGGATGAAACG
>JBIJBO010000038.1:0-26177 GCA_044345215.1 Prosthecobacter sp.
GCCTACAAGGCCCTGCGCAGCCAGCTGATCAATCACTTCTACCAGAACCCCTCCCTGCCGGCTCTGCTCGCCAAGCAAGGCTACCTCAGCCACCAGTCCGGCAAGTGGTGGGAGGGCGCCCCGCAGCGCGCTGGCTTCGCCCAAGCCATGACCCGCGGCTTCCCCCAGCCCGGCGGTCGCCACGGCGACGACGGTCTCAAGGTCGGTCGCGAGGGCCTCGAGCCGGTCTTCGGCTTCATCGATCACGCCCTCGCCGAGAAGAAACCCTTCTTCCTCTGGTACGCGCCGATGATGCCTCACACACCGCACACGCCGCCGGACCGACTTTTCCAGAAGTACAAGGCCAAGGGCATCGCCTCCGATCATGTCGCCCGCTACTACGCCATGGTCGAATGGTTCGACGAAACCTGCGGCCAACTCATGGATCGGATCGAGCAGAAGGGCCAGATGGACAACACCCTGTTCGTCTACGTTGCCGACAACGGCTGGATCCAGGACCCGGACAGCCCGGGTTACGCCCCGCGCTCCAAGCAGTCGGCGAATGAAGGCGGCACACGCCAGCCCATCCTCTTCTCCTGGAAGGGCGTGATCCAGGCAGGACAACGTGGAGAACAGCTCTGCTCCAGCATCGACATCGTCCCCACCGCCCTCGCCGCCGCCGGCGTCGAAATCCCCGCCAACCTGCCCGGCCTCAACCTGCTGCCCGTCCTCAAGTCAGGCGCAGCCACCCCGCGCCAGGACGTCTTTGGCGAAACCTTCGCCCATGACATCGCCGAGCTCGACAACCCCCAGGCCACCCTGCTCTACCGCTGGGTCATCGACGGCCGCTGGAAACTCCTGCTCACCTACGACGGCAAGCTCGACCGCTACGCCAGCAGCCACCCCCGCACCGAGAAACGCCCGCAGCTCTTCGACCTGCTTGCCGACCCCCACGAGGACCGCAACCTCGCCAAGGACCACCCCGAAATCGTCGCCCGCCTCGCCGCCAAGCTCCAGATCTGGTGGCCGGTCACCCAGCGCCAGGTTCTAACCGAGTGGACTGACGCGCCGGGGGTGTGGAAGACGCCAGAGTGAATTCCAAGTTTCGAGTTTAAGGTTCAAGTTGGCCGAGCTTGGAGTGCTGCAGCCCTGCTGCAGCTTTCCCCAGCGCAGCCTGCTGCGATCGTGAGAACAACAGGAGCAAGCCGGATTCGGAGTGTGGCAATCCTCCCAAAGCGAGGGGTCTTCGACACACTCGCGCTCCTCCAAAAGACAGTTCGCTCGGCCTCCCTGGACGGCAGGACGCCAGCCCGTCGGGCTTGCCGGCCCTCCATGCCCCCTTCACTCTGGATCAGCGTCTCATGAGCGTCCCATCAGCGGTGCCTCTTCTGTCCCTTCGGTGAAATCGGCGAAATCTGCATAATCTGTGGACCTTCTGGGCTTGGGGCTGACCGGACGAGGTGGCAGAGCGGCGCAGAAGCGCCGCAGTCCAAGGCGCTGCGCGCGGCCGAGGGGCTGTCTCTGTCCTCCGTGGGCTCCGTGTCCTCTGTGCGAAACCTGCATTGAGAAGCATCGTCCGGGCGGGAGCTACCCAATCCGCGGGGTCGCTGCCCCCGCCTACAGCCCAAGCACGGCGCTTTGAGGACAAAGCGCCCTACCTTTTGCGCCCTCTGCCGCTCCGCTCCTCTGCGGCCGAAGGGCACGTTGACCGAGGTGGCCTCGCGGAAAGCCACGGCGCCGGCGCAGCGGCGCCCTACCCATCAGGCGGGTTTTCCGTCGCCGGTGAGTCCGAGATAAAACTCTTCGAGTGTGGGCTGGTGGGGTTGCCAAAGGTCGACGCGGGCGCCGGAGTCGACGATCTGGCGGAGGAGTTCGGGACCGCTGAGGTGCGGGGGGAGGTCCACCAACCCGGTGGCGGGGTCCCAGGCGGCGCCGGCGCGGGCGGCGGCGTCACGGGCCTTGAGGGGGTCGGCGGTGTGCAGGAGATAGCGCTGGGATTTCCGCTGCCGCGAGGGCACGGGGCCTTCGTAGCGCTTTTGGCCCTGCTTGAGGATGACGCAACGGTCGCACATCTGCTCGACCTCGGCGAGCAGGTGGGAGTTGAGCAGGATGGTCATGCCGAACTCGGCGCGCAGGCGCAGGACGAACTCGCGGAATTCGCGGATGCCCTCGGGATCGAGGCCGTCGGTGGGCTCGTCGAGCAGGAGGCACTTGGGCCGCGGCAGCAGGGCCTGGGCGAGGGCGAGGCGCTGGCGCATGCCGTGGCTGTAGGTGCCGGTCTTGTGAAAGGCGCGTTTGCCGAGGTTGACGAGGTCGAGCACGCGGCGGGCCTCGACGGAATCCCACCAGCCGGAGAGGGAGCAGAGGACTTGCAGGTTCTGCCAGCCGGTGAGGTAGTCGTAGAAGTGGGCGGCCTCGTAGATTGCGCCAACACTGCGCAGGGCCTGGGCTCGCTCGCGCTGGACGCAGTGGCCGGCGATGCGGACCTCGCCGGCATCGGGTCGGACCATGCCGAGGCTGATGCCAAGCAGGGTGCTCTTGCCGGCACCGTTGTGGCCGAGCAGGCCGAGGATCTCGCCCTGGCGGAGGTCGAAGCTGACATCATCGAGCGCCAGACGCCCGCCGCGCCAGCGCTTGGTGAGGTTGCGAACTTCGAGGACGGGCATGATGGGGAGATGGAAGATGGGAGATCGGTGCAGCGGACACGCACCACTCTACGCCTTCTGCTGCACGACGAGGTGCGGGAACGGGATGGACCAGCCGTGGCGGTGGCAGGAATCGACGGCGGCGCGCTGGAGGAGGCGGCCAAGCGTCAGGTAATGAGGCGCCTGACTGCCGGCAAAGCGCGCGGCCAGCACGAGGTTGAGCGAGGAGGCGGCGGCTTCCTGGAACTCGACGAAGACATCGAGCAACTCGGTTTCCGGCACCTGCTCGAGCAGGGCGGCACGCAGGTCCTCACGCAACTGGGCGGGAATCGTCGTGGTGACCTCGGCAAGGTGGACGTAGTCGATGCCGAAGGTCGTCGAGCGCACGAAGCCGCCGGAAAGCACGGCGACGTCGGCCTTGAGGAAGTCGGCACTGGGGATCCAGCGGCGGAGGCCGCCTGCGTAGGTGAGCTCGACGTGCTCGGGGGTGATCTCAGTCACCTGGGCCAAGGTGCCGCCGTTGAGCAGGATCCACTCGCGTTTGCGACAGGTAAACCAAGCTTCGTCGAGGCTGGGCGGCCGCGAGGTGAGGCCGGCGAGCTGCTCGAGCGGCAGGCGCAGGCCGGGACCGCCAATGACGGAGTTGGTGAGCTGGGTAAAGACGTGGATTTTGCCGACCCGCCAAGGGACACCGCCGAGGACAACGCGCTCGCCCTCGCGCACGGGGCCAAGGTCGAGCAGCAGGCGCAGCTGCTCCATGTGCTGGGCCAGGCCAGACTTGGCGGTGACCAGCAGCGCGCCGATGCCAAGCAGGGCGAGACCGCCGAGCATCCAGTCGCCCCGCGCATAGAGCACAAGCAGGCCGGTGGCGGTGGCGAGCAGCAGGCTCAGGCCCTGATGGGCGACGTCGAGCACCCGCACGGTGAAGCTGAGGCGGGCGTAACGCCGCACCGGCAGCAGGCGCAGGATGCCATAATAAAGCGCGCGCAGGCCGTAGAGGACAGTGAGGAAGGCGAGCGCGGCGAGCAGGACGTTGGTTCCGCGGGTGTACACGAAGTCCTGGAACTGCAGGCCGACGCTGGTCCAGAAGCCGCCCTCGGCGCCGTTGAGCTGCTGGATCTGGTGGGACGCGGCGACCATGCGGCTGGAAGCTTCGTCCCGCCGACCCTGCCACTGCTTGCGGGTGTCGGTGAGGGCGGGGCGCAGCGTGCCCCCGCCGTTTTTGCTGGACGGCACCTGGGCGAGCAGGCCGTCGATCTCCGCCAGCGCTCGGTCGGCCTGGGCCACCTGGCCCTGAAGGCGGTCGATCTCCCCCTTCAACTGCTGGAGCAGGCGCGGTTTGCTGGTCAGCTCGCGCAGGTCGGTGAGGATCGGCGTCAGCAACTGCCCGAACTCCTGTTGGAGGCTCGGCGGCGGCGCCTCTTGAGCGGGTTTGCCGCTAAGGTCGATGATCCGCATGCCAGTGCTGATCGTTGCGAAGTCGCGCTCAACCTCCTGGCGGCGGCGGTCGAGATTTTCGGCCTGGACCCGGGCCTCCTCCTTGGCCGTCTCAGCGGTTTCCGTGCGCTGGCGCTTGCGCTGTTCCTCGGCCTCGGCGCGCAGCTTGTCGCGGGTGGCGAGCAGGGCGCGCAGGGTGTCGAGCTTGGAGGGTGGGCCGACCAGTTCCGCCGGCTCCTGGGCGGCAAGGCTGGCAACCCCGAGCAGGGCAACCAGCAGCCTTCCGGTCCGGCGGATCCACGAGTGACGCATCCGATCACTAGAGCGCCGGAGCGTCCCGATTGCAACCGCGGGCGGGTTTGCGGAAATCGTTGCACCGGTCACCGGGGCGGGCAGAGTCGGGGCATGAAACCGACCGCCCTGCTCTTCCTCTGTCTCTCCGCCTGCAGTCTGGCCGCCGCCGACTGGGTGCCTCTGTTCGATGGCAAAACCTTCAACGGCTGGAACTTCAAGGGTGGCAAGGCCGAGTACCGGATCGAAAACGGCGAGATCGTCGGCGTCAGCCTTGCAAAGACCCCGAACAGCTTCCTGTGCACCGACAGGTTGTACGGCGACTTCATCCTCGAGCTGGAATTCAAGGTCGATGCCAACCTCAACTCCGGCATTCAGTTCCGCAGCAACAGCCTGGCGGAGTACAAGAAGGGCCAGGTGCATGGCTACCAGTGCGAGATCGACCCGAGCGACCGCGGCTGGACGGCCGGCATCTATGAGGAGGGTCGCCGCGGCTGGCTGAACGACCTGTCCAACAACGATGCCGCCCGTTTCGCCTTCAGGCAGGGCGACTGGAACCGCGTGCGCATCGAGGCGATCGGCGACCGCCTCCGCACTTTCCTGAATGGCGTGCCCGCCGCCGACCTCAAGGACGGCATGACCCCGAAGGGCTTCATTGCCCTGCAGGTGCACAACGTGCCTGACAAGTTCGCCGGCCTGCAGGTGCGCTGGCGCAACCTGCGGCTTCTGGAAAACCCGACCGCCGGCAGTCCCGAGACACCGACCGCGAAAGCCCCGGCCAGCGTGCTGCCGGAAAAGCTTGACGTTCAGAAAGTGGCGGAAGGCTTCACCTTCACCGAGGGACCGGCGCTGGGTCCGGACGGCCGGATCTGGTTCAGCGACATCCCGAACGAGCGCATCCACATCTTTGACCCGGTGACCGGCTCGACCGTGCTGCACCGCGAGCGCACCGGCAAGGCCAACGGCCTGATGTTCACCCCGGCCGGCGCCCTGCTGGCCTGCGAGGGCGGCGCCCGCCGCGTCACCCGCCAGGAGGGTACGGACGAGCCGACCCCGCTGAGCGGCGGGTTCGACGGCAAGGCCTACAACGCCCCGAACGACCTCGACCTCGACGGCCGCGGCGGCCTGTACTTCAGCGACCCCGCCTACGGCCGCAAACCCGAGGAGATGTTCCTCGGCGCCGAGGGGGTTTATTATGCCACACCCGACAAGGACCGCAGCAAGCCGGCCAAGGTCATGAGGGTCATCGACAACCTGGTGCGGCCCAACGGTGTGCTCGTTTCCAACGACAAGAAGACGCTCTATGTGGTCGACAACGGTTCCAACAGCCTCTGGGCCTACCCGATCGAGGGCCCCGGCCAGCTCGGGGCCGGTCGCAAGCTCTGCGTGTTCGACCCGAAGGAAGAACGCGGCGGCGACGGCCTGACCAGCGACCAGTTCGGCAACCTGTACATCGCCGCCAACGGCATCTACATCGTCGATGCCGAGGGTCACCAACTGGGCGTCATCGCGGTGCCGGAGCGACCGGCCAACTGCGTCTTTGGCGCCCGCGGCAGCCGCACCCTCTACATCACCGCCAAAACCAGCCTGTACCGCGTCCAACTCCACGTCGACGGCCGCCGCTGAGCCAGTTTTCAGACGGCCCGAGCTGCCCGATCTGCGCGATTTTTTCCCGCCGGAACAAAAATTCACGCGCTTCCTGCCCGGTTTGTGCTAGCCATTTCGCCCGCCGTTTCCCGGCGCCCCTGACCCTCCCATCCGACCATGCCCAAAAAGACCCTCCGCGACCTCGATCTGAACGGCAAGCGCGTCCTCGTGCGCGTCGATTTTAATGTGCCCCTCGACGAGAAGGACGGCCAGATGGTGATCACCGACGACACCCGCATCCGCGAAACCCTGCCGACCCTCAATCACCTGCTTAGCGCCGGCGCCAAGGTCATTCTGTGCAGCCACTTGGGCCGTCCCAAGGGACAGCGCGACCCGCGTCAATCGCTTGCCCCGGTCGCTCCGGCCCTGGCGGCCCTGATCGGCCGCCCGGTCGAATTCGCCAGCGACTGCGTTGGCCCCGAGGCAGAGGCCAAGGCCTCGGCCCTGACCGCCGGTGGCGTGCTACTGCTGGAAAACACCCGTTTCCACGCCGGTGAAGAGAAGAACGACGCCGAACTTGCCGGCGGCCTCGCCGCTCTGGCCGAGATTTTCGTCAACGACGCCTTCGGTTCCGCCCACCGGGCCCACAGCTCGACTGCCGGGGTCGCCGAGCACCTGCCGGCCGTGTCCGGCCTGCTCATGGAGAAGGAACTCACCTACCTGCACGACGAGCTGGAAACGCCCGAGCGCCCCTTCGTGGTCATCCTTGGCGGCGCCAAGGTGAGCGACAAGATCGAGGTCATCAACCGCCTGCTCGACAAGGCCGACACCCTCATCATCGGCGGTGGCATGGCCTACACCTTCCGCAAGCTGGTCCAGGGCATCAGCCTCGGCCGCAGCCTGTACAAGCCCGAGTGGGAACCGGTCGCCCAGGCCGCCCTCGACAAGGCGCGCGAGCGCGGCGTGCAGCTGCTGATCCCCGTCGACGCCCTGATCACCGACGCCTTTGATTTCGATGCCAAAAAGCTCGGCGCGACCCGTTACACCGGCGTCAACGAGAACATCCCGGACGGCTGGGAAGGCGTCGACATCGGCCCTGAATCCGTGCGCCTTTTCTCCGAAGCCATCGCCGGTGCCAAGACGGTAATCTGGAACGGCCCGATGGGTGTGTTTGAAATTCCCGAGGCCGCCAAGGGCACCTTCGCCATCGCCGAGGCGCTTGCCGCCAACACCAGCGCCAAAACCATCATCGGAGGCGGCGACAGCGTCAAGGCGGTCAAGAAGGCCAAGCTGGCCGACCGCATGACCTTCATCTCCACCGGCGGCGGTGCCAGCCTCGAGCTGCTTGAGGGCAAGGTGTTGCCCGGTGTCGCCTGCCTTCAGGATCTTTAATCGCCCCAGTATCCCACGCCCCGCACCGCCCATGATCCACGTCCGCAAGCCCATTATCGCCGCCAACTGGAAGATGCATATGCCTCCCCAGGAGACGGATGACTTCCTCCGATCCTTCGCCCGCCTGGTGCCCGACAAGTGCCCCGTGCAGGTGGTGGTTTCGCCGCCCTTTGTCAGCCTGACCAAGGCCCAGGAGGTCATCATGAACTCCCGCAAGGAGAACATCGAGCTGGCCGCCCAGAACATGAGCCAGCACCCGGGCGGAGCCTACACCGGCGAGATCAGCGCCCGCATGATCAAGGAGTGCGGCTGCCGCCACGTCATCCTAGGCCACAGTGAGCGCCGCAGCCTCTACGGCGAAACCAGCGCCATCGTCAACGCCAAGGTCACCGCCGCCCTCGAAGCGCGCCTGCACCCGATCCTCTGCATCGGCGAAACCCTCGAGGAACGCGACGCCGGTCGCATTGAGCAGGTGCTCGAAAGCCAGCTTCGCGAATCACTGGCCGAAGTCGGCTCGCGCCGCGTGCTCGACTGCGTCATCGCCTACGAACCGGTCTGGGCCATCGGAACCGGCCGCACCGCCAGCCCCGAGCAGGCCCAGGAGGCGCACGCCTTTGTCCGCCGCGTGCTCAGCTCGATGTTCGACGATGACACCGCCCAGAAGATCCGCATCCAGTACGGCGGCAGCGTCAAGCCCGGCAACATGACCGAACTCATCTCCCAAAAGGACGTCGACGGCGCGCTCGTTGGCGGCGCCAGCCTGGAAAGCGGCAGCTTCTGGGAAATCTGCCGCGCGGCCATCGACTGGGTCAACAGCCAGAACTGAGTTTCACCAACAGATCCGCACGCGGACACCTGCCGAGGAGCCGCCCAAGCCTGCCCCACGCAATCCGTGGGGCAGGCCATTTGAAGGCCCGTAGCTGCCGCACCAGTCGAACCACGGCAGCACCAACGCGCCCTGGCCGCGGCTCCAGCCATTGCCAGCGTTGAAGGCCTCGCCGAGGGGCACGGGTGCCGGCACCAGCGGCGGCCCGAGCGGCCGGGCCTGATCGGCGGCCAGCACGGCCCGCGCCCGTTCGGTCTCGACGCGCAACCGCTCAACCTCGGCCCGCTGCGCCACGGCCAGGGCCTCGCTCAGCTCACGGTCGAGCTGCTGCTGGCGCTTCCGCGCCTCGCCCTGCACCTCTGCCTCCTGCCTGCGATTCGCCTCAGCCTGCTGCGCCTGGTGGCCAAAGCGGGCGCGCAGGCTGGGATCGAGCGCCCCAAAGTCGACGCGTGCCGCACCGTCGGCATGGTGGAACGACAGTCCATCGGGGTGGACCCGTACGATGACGCAGTCGCGATAGCTCCGGCCGTCGAGGGTCGTGAGATGGAAGGGCGTCCCCGCCACCGCGGAAAGGGCGGCGAGGAGGGCAAGCAAAACCGGTTTCATGACTCCCGGATGGGACGCCGGAAAGCCGGCGCTTGTTCAATCCGTTCACTTGTAGCCGACCGCGACCGCGCAGGTCGTGTCGCGGCGGGCACCGCTTTCATCCTGGCGGATGGTGACCACGTAGACCCCGGTTTTCTTTGGTTTGAAAAAGAGCAGGAAGCCCCAGCCATCCAGCACCGGCTGAATTTCGCCGACCGGTTCACCGTTGAAGTCCAGCACCGCGCCGGTGACGTGGATGCCGGAACCGCGCGGCACCGCCACGGCGATGCAGTATTCGTTGCCTTTGAAAAGCTGCAGGCGCAACGCCTTGCCGAATTCGGTCGGCAGCGGTGCCACCCAAGTCTCCGCCCTGAAGGCGAAACCGGCGGTCTCCTGGTCGAGCGCCAAAGCGGAGGCCGCGGCCTCCGCCTCGTCCGCGGGCCTGGCCGCAGCCAGCGGCAGGGCGGAGAGCAGCAGGCCGGCGAGGAAACGACGACGTGGGCAGCTCTTCAGGGCGGCGGGTGGATTCATGGCGAGCGGTGGCGCAAATCAGACTACTCCGCGAACATAGACATTGCATCGTGAAAAAGCCAAGATTCTGTGTGATCTCTTTGCCAACCCGGTCCGAAACCTGCGTTTGCACCGCCAGCCCCAGCTCCCGCCGATCATGCCCACCCTTGTTTTTCACCTCGACGACGGCTCCGTCTTCACCCACTCCCTCGAGGAGGGCACCACCACCATTGGCCGCCACCCGGACAGCGTGGTCGTGCTGGAATTTCCCTCGGTCTCCGGCCATCACGCGGTCATCGAACTGGGCGATGGCGGCTGCTTCGTGACCGACCAAAAATCGAGCAACGGCACCCGCGTCAACGGCGTCGAGATCGAGGAGGCCCGGCTCAGCGAGGGCGACCGCCTTGCCTTCGGCGATGTCCAGGCCGTCTACTATCAGGGTGAAGCGCCCGCGCTCCTGGCCGAGGCGGAGGAAATCCGGGTGCCAATGCCGCAAGTCGCGCCAGTCGTCGAAGCGGCGCCGCCCATGCCGCAGCGCAACTACCGCACGCCTGCCCCGCCGCGCAACCGTGCCGTGCGCGTCAATTCCTATCCCGACACCAGCGGCAGCGGCTGCGCCACCGCGGCCATCGTGATCGCCCTTTTTGTCGCCGCCTTTCTTGCCGGCCTCTATCTGCGCCATCACAAGGAAACCGGCGGCGGCAACTTCTTCAGCGACCTCCTGAACCGCGTCGGCGGCAACCTGCCGAAGATCAAGATCGAGAAGACCGTCGAACAGAAAGAGCCATGACCCGGCGCACCTTCCTCGGCGCCGCGACCGCCCTGGCAGGTTCACGGGCTCGCGCCGCAGAAGCCCCCCTGCGGGTCGCGGTGATCGGACACACCGGTCGCGGCGATTACGGCCACGGCCTCGACACGATGTGGCGCGAGGTGCCCGGCACGCAGGTGGTCGCCGTGGCCGACGCGGAGGCCAAAGGCTTGGCGAATGCGCAGAAACGTTTGGGCGATATCCCAGGCTTTGCCGACTACCGGCGCATGCTCCACGAAATCCGGCCTGACATCGCGGTCATCGCGCCGCGACATGTCGACCAGCATCACGCCATGACCCTGGCCGCCGCCGACGCCGGCGTGCGCGGGGTCTACATGGAGAAACCCTTCTGCCGCACCCTGGCCGAGGCCGACGCCATCGTGGCCGCCTGCGAGCGCAGCGGCCTGCGCCTCGCCCTGGCGCACCGCAACCGCTACCACCCCGCCCTGCCGTTGGCGGTCAAACTGGTGCGCGAGGGCGGCATCGGCCGGGTCCTGGAATACCGCGCTCGAGGCAAGGAGGATGACCGCGGCGGCGCCCTCGACCTCTGGGTGCTCGGCAGCCACATCCTCAACCTGATCCATCACTTTGCCGGCGAACCCAAGGCCTGCTCCGCCGCGGTGCTCCAGCAGGGCCGACCGCTGGACGCCGCCGATGTCAGGGACGGTGCCGAAGGTCTCGGCCGCCTCGGTGGCAACGAGGTGCATGCCCGCTTCGAGATGGCCGACGGACTGCCGGCATTCTTCGACTCTGTGCAAAAGGCCGGAGTGCGCGAATCCGGCTTCGGCATGCAGGTGATTGGGACCAAAGGTGTGCTCGACCTGCGGATGGATGCGGAACCGCTCGTCCACCTGCGCACCGCAAGTCCCTTCCGACCCGAAACCAAACCAACAGCCTGGCAACCGATCACCACGGGCGGGGTCGGCGTGCCCGAACCCCTGGCCGACATCCGCAAGCGGGTCGGTGGCCACCTGACGCCCGCGCTCGACTTGATCGCCGCCATGCGCGAGGGCCGCGAACCGATGTGCTCGGCCCGCGACGGCCGTGTCATCCTGGAAATGATCGCAGGCGTCTTCGAATCGCACCGCCAGGGCGGCGCACGCGTGGCCCTGCCCCTGAAGGAGCGCGGCAATCCGCTGGAACGCCTCTGAAAAGCGGCGGGGAGCAGCTCCCACGGGCCTCTTCATGTTCCGTTAAGGTTGGTGCCGCCAGATTCCCGAGGTTCCCATGGCAGCTTCCCAAGCGTTCACTGCTGTGACACCCCCATGGCACGACTGCTGATCATCGATGAAGAACCCGCCATGCTGGACATGCTTTCCCGCATGGGCCGCACCGCAGGCTGCGAAGTCCACTACTGCTCCAACGTCGCGGAGGGGATTGAGGCGCTGCGCACCCGGCCACCGGATCTGCTGCTGGTCGACTGCCACATTGGCCCGGACAGCGGCATGACCGTGCTTGAGATCTGCCAACGCGAGTTGCCCAGTCTGCCGACCGTCATGATCACTGCGGAACGCAATGTCGAGGTGGTCATCCAGGCCCTGCGTCTCGGGGTGCGCGATTTCCTGCTGAAGCCGGTCACGCTTGACGAACTGGTGACCACCCTCCAGCGCTGCCTGCGGCAGCCACAGAAACTTCCATACCCCGCCTTGGGCGCCCCACCGGAAACAGCATCCGGGACTGATCTGCCGGTGGGCACCACGCTCGACGCCTTCATCCGCGCCCAAGAACAGCGCTTCGTCCAGGCCAGCCTGGAACAAAACGCGGGATCGCGCGAAAAAACCGCCACCATGCTCGGCGTCAGCCTGGCCACCCTCTACCGCAAGATCGGACCGAGCCAGGGCCGTCGCCAGCGCACCTGATCATGCCGCCAGGGTCAGAGCCGCAGCGGCCAGCGCCAGAGCCGCCAGGACATCACGAAGGCCCAGGCGATCGCCGGCGCCGGCGACACGCAGCAGCTTGAACAGCGCACCGGTCGGGCAGCCGTAGCGACAGTAGGCCAGCGGCGTGAACAGGGCCGCCACCAGGCCAACCCCGGCCAGGGCCAGACTTGCCCAACCGGCCACCGAGAACAAGTAGGCATCAAAGGGCTCCAGAGCATTCAGATCGATTCCCCAGCCGAGCACGACGCTGGCCAGGATCAGACCGAGCAGGGCAAAGGGCAGACGGGCCAGCCAGCGCTCGACCGCCGGTGGCAGGTGCAGTTGCCACGGCAGGCGCCGCGCCAGCAACTGCTGCAGGGCGCCATGGGCACATAGGTGGTGGCAGTAGAGCTGGCGACCACTGAAGACCGGTGCCAGCAGGGCAACCGCCGCCAGCAGCAACAGTCCGGGGGCGCTTCGCCAGGGCGTGCCGTGCGCCCCCCAACCGGCCAGCAGGCCCTGCGAGAGCAGTTCACCGGCGATGAAGCCGCCATAGACGACCAAACCGGCATGGTGAAGGTGGCGGACCCAAGCCACTCCGCGCAGACGGGTGAAGGCCATCAGCAAAGCGGAAACGATCATCAACGCATGCCCCGTGTCCTGCCAGCGCCAGCGAATCTCGCGCAACCAGCCGGCCGGTCGACGGGCCAGCAAATCGCCGGCCCGCCGCTTCAAACCCTCGGCGATCGACCAACTCGTCTCGGTGGCACCGGACACACCCTCGATCTTCGCTTCCTTGAAATCGAGCGCTGCCAACTCCTCCAGGCTGCGGCCGTTGAACGACTTGAGGAAGTGGCGGTCGCCGGTGACGTAACCGACGTAGCGACCCGTGTCATAGCTCTTGCGCACCGCCAACCCGCGCAGCGTCCGGCCCTCGGCATCGAGCAGCAGCAGAGTATCGGTCGGCCCCTTGTAGCCGACCAGGGTGTCGGTCACCGGCGAACTGCGCACGGCAATGCCAAGCCGTTTGCCACCGCGGTCGAGCACCTGCCAGCCGCCGACCGCGCCCAGATTTTCCTGCAGGCTCGCGGCAGCGGGTTCCAGGCGCCGCACCTCCTCCAGGCTGATCTCTTCAGGAAAGCGCAGCGACACCTGCGCCGACGCACCGAGGCGCGCGAGCACGCCCTCGGCGAGGGCCGTGCTGGTCAGGGTGGCGCCGGTGACCGTGTGCAGTTCCCGGCCGGACAGTTCATCCGGTTTGCGACCGATGAACTGCCGAAAGAATTCGCGGTCGGCCACCACCTCGGCCAGGTGATCGGAGGTGTCATGGCTGCGCAGCACGCGCAGGCCGAGGATCCGTCCCCGGGGATCAAAGGCGAGCAGGCTGTGGGTCGGTCCCGAGTAGCCGATGATGCGCTTGGATTCCGGAAGCGTCGTGGTGACGCGGCCAAGCAGGCTGCCATCGGCCGCGCGCACCTCCTGGCGACCCGCGACATCGACCGGCTCCAGCCGGTCGGCCGACGGAAAGAAATCGCGAACGCGATCCACCGTCAGAGCGGCGTCATCGCCATCGCGCCGGTCCTGCGCCGCGCGCAGCAGCAGGATGGCGGCGACCAGCAGGCCAAGGCGCCAGAGGCGGAGCAGCGCGGGACGAAGGGTCATGACGTGCCGCACCGGCCCGGGGTTCAGGCGGCGATGTAATCCTTCATCGCACCGAGGATGACGGTGACCGAGAGGGCGCCGGCGTCCGGGTGACCGATGCAGGCTTCGCCGAGGGTCTTGGCGCGACCAAACTTGGCGATCATGCTCTTGCTCGCTTCCAGGCCACCGAGGGCGGCTGCGTGGACGGCGGCGGCGGCCTCCGGCAGGGGCAGGTCGGCAACCTGCGCTGCTTTCTCGGCGGCGGGCTGCATGGCATCGACGACGGTCTTGTCGCCGACGGCCGCGCCACCGCGCTGCTTGACACCGTCGACACCGGCCTGCAGGAAGGCGGCCAGACCGGCGGCATCGAGAGTCTCCTTGCCAGCCAGGGCCTTGCCGCCATTGCGGAAGAAGGTGCCGAAGATGGCGCCCGAAGCGCCGCCCATGCTGCTCATCATGGCCATGCCGACGTTGCTGAAGGCCTTCTCGACCGAAACCGCGTCGCCTTCATTCAGCTTCTCCCTGGCGGCGGTCATGCCGCGCTGCATGCCGAGGCCATGGTCGCCATCACCGAGGTTGCGGTCGGCTTCCGACAGCGCGGGTTCGGCGACGATGATGCGCTCCGCGGCGAGCAGGAGCATTTCTTTGACTTCGTTCGGGGTGAGGCTGGTTTTGGGCATGATGGGTGGGACAGTGAAAGATCAACGGCCGGATGCAAAGGGCAAATTCAGGGAAGTTCCGTCTTCAGTTCGGCCAGCGCCGAGGCCAGATGCGCCTCGCCGACCTCGCGACTGACAAAGGCGTCGCCCAACTGGCGCAGCAGCACGAAGCGGATCTGGCCAGCCTCGAACTTCTTGTCCATGCGGGCAATGCGCAGCACTTCCGCCGGATCCAGCGCGCGCTCGAGCACGACCGGCAAATCAAAGCGGCGCAGCAGGCCGAGCACGCGCGCGGCGTCGGCCGCGGGCAGACCGCAGAGCTGGCAGGACAGCGACAGCGCAGCGCGCAGGCCGAGCGAAATCGCCTCGCCATGCAGCAGGCCGCCGTAGCCGGCAGCAGCCTCGATGGCATGACCAAGGGTGTGGCCGAAGTTGAGCAGGGCGCGCAGGCCGCTCGTCTCGTGCTCGTCGGCCTCGACGATGCGCGCCTTGATGGCGACGTTGCGGCGGATCAACTCGGCGAGGTCGCCGTGCCCATCGGCCACCGCCTCAATCGCGTCGAACATGGCGGCATCGCGGATGCAGGCGTGCTTGACGATCTCGGCAAAGCCCTCGTTCCACTCGCGCTTCTTCAGGCTCGCCAACGTCGCGGTGTCGGCCAGCACATGGGCGGGCTGGTGAAAGCAGCCGACCATGTTCTTCGCGTCGGGCAGGTTGACGCCGGTCTTGCCGCCGACCGAGCTGTCGACCTGCGACAGCACCGTCGTCGGCACCTGCAGGTAGGGAATGCCGCGCTGGTAGATCGCCGCGCAGAAACCGGCGAGATCGCCGATGACACCACCGCCGAGGGCGACCACGAAACTTTTGCGATCGAGCCCGGCGCGCGCCATTTCGCTGCAGACGGTCTCGGCGACGCGCAGCGACTTCGAGGCCTCGCCGGCGGGCACGGTGATGAGGTGCGGCTGCACGCCCGCGGCCTGCAGGCTGGCGAGGGCGCGTGCGGCGTAGAGCGGGCCGACATTCGAGTCGGTGATCACCGCCACCCGCGCGCGGCCCGGGAACCTGGCAACCGCCACCGCGCCGAGTTGGTCGAGCAGGCCGGGACCAACCTCAACATCATAGCTGCGTGAGCCTAGGTTGACGTGGACGGCGGCGGCGGATTCGGCGGACATGGGACGTGGGGCAGGATGAGGTCGAGCGCGCACTCTGCCGTGGCCCCGGCGGGCAGGCAAATGCTTTGCAGCCAGGTCTCGCGCCGGAACCAGGTGAGCTGGCGCTTGGCGTAGCGCCGGGTCGCTGTCTCCATCGCTTCCAGGGCGGCCTCCAGCGACAGCTCGCCGGCCAAGTGCGCGCGCAGCTCGCGCAGACCGATGGCGCGTGCGGCGGTCGCGCCGATCTCCGGCAAGGCGCGCACCTCGTCGAGCAGGCCCTCGGCCAGCATGGCCTGCAGGCGCCGGTGGATGCGCTCGTGCAGTTCGGCGCGCGGCACATCCAGCGTCACGCCATGGCCGAGCGGGTCGGCCTTGGCGAAGGTCTGGCGCAATTGCGACTGCGGTTGGCCGGTGAGCAGGCAGATCTCCAGGGCGCGCTCGACGTAGCGCGGATTCGCCAGCGGCACGTTGCCGGCCGCGTGCGGGTCGAGTTCAAGCAAGCGCGCGGTTTTGGCCTCCAAGGTCCAGCCGGCCAGCTCGGAGCGCAGGGCCGGATCGGCCGGCGGCAGTTCAGCAAGGCCGTGCGAGAGGGCCTTCACGTAGAGCCCGGAACCGCCGACCACGATCGGCAAACGACCGCGCGCGGCGATGTCGGCCAGCACCGGCAGGGCCAGCTCGCGGTAGCGCTGGGCGTCGCAGCGTTCGTCCGCCGGCAGGACGCTGTAAAGATGGTGCGGCACCCGCGCCAGGTCCGCCGGCCCCGGTTTGGCGGTAAGCAGGTCCATGCCCTGGTAGAGCTGGAAGGCATCGGCATTGACGATCTCGCCGCCCAAGCGTTCCGCCAGCAGGACCGCGACCGCGGACTTGCCGCTGGCGGTGGGGCCGGTGAGGAAAAACGGGGCGGACATGACGGTCAAAGTGGCGCCGGCGCGGAAGAATGGCAACTTGGGCGCGTCCCACTCGTTATGATTCCGCGCATGAAACTCCGTCTTTCCCTCCTGGCCGCCCTGGCCCTCGCCCTGCCCGCCACCGCTCAGGAGGCGGCCGATCCCGGCCAGTTGATGCAGCGCATGTTCAGCCCCGAGCTCAGTCAGGAGGATCTGCTCACCACCCTCAAGGAAGCCGGTCGCGCCGGCATCTCGCGACAGAAGATGCTCGAAGCCAAACTGATCTGGGGGCTGCGCCGCCAGGACAGCGACTGGCTGATCAAGATGCTGCCGGAAATGCGCATCCTCGCCGACAACTTCGACCCCAAGGACAGCGCCGGCCTGAAGTCGGCCGACGACGTCCGCGCCTTCACCGAGTTCACCCTCGCCCTGCAGGCGCGCGGCGCCAAGGATGAGGCCGCCTTCAAAAAACACATCCTCGAGGCGCTCTGGCTCTCGCCCGGCCAGGGCCCGCTCTTCCTTCAGCTCATCGAGAAGGACCGCCGCGAAACCAAGCTCGCCGGCCTCAAGCTCGACCTCGGCCTGGTGCTGACGAGCGCCAGCGGCGAGGCCACCACGCTCAAGGACCAGCTCGCCGGCAAGAAGGCCCTGCTCATCGACTTCTGGGCCTCGTGGTGCGGCCCGTGCATGCAGCTCATGCCGGCCCTGAAGAAAAAGGCTGCCGAATTCGCGCCGCATGACGTGGTCGTCCTCGGCATGAACAAGGACGACGAAAATGCCGAGGCGGTCGCCGCCAAGGTGCGCGACGAGCAGGGCATCCAGTTCCCCTGGCTGGTCGAACCGCGCGAGCGCCCCTTCTCCGGCCTGCTCGAGATCGACAGCATTCCCCGCATGGTCCTGGTTGCTCCCGACGGTGCCATTCTCTACAACGGCCACCCGCAGGATCCGGCACTCTATGAGGCGCTGCAGAAGATCAATCCGGCGATCCAGAAGCCGGAGGCCTGAAGAAGGCCTCGGCCGGTTCGTCCTCCGCCAGCACCAGCGCGCGCGAGAAATCGCAGACGGTCAGCAGGGCCCGCGGCTGCGCGCCCGGCGCCAACTCCAGCGGCGGCGCCTCCTCGGGTCGGAAAGCCAGCACAGGCCGACCGTTCGGCAGGCGCGCCTGCCAGGTGCGGGCGCTGTGCACGGCCTCGATCGTGAGGCGGGTTTCGACGGTCTGCGGAATCATGGTTTCTTCGGTGGGGCGGCGGGCTTCGGCGCGGCGGGACGATCCGCGGACGGCCAGCGCAGGCGACTGCCCCCCAGCTGGTCGCTGGCGAGCAGCATGTCGACCGCGCGCTGCAGCACGCGGTCGCTGTCGGGCGCGCGGTCGTCCTCGACCGTTTCGCCGGCGCTGCGGCGGATGTAGGATTCCAGTTCGGGATGCCGCCGCGCCAGCAGCGCCGCCTCGTTGTAGCGCGGCCGGCCGACCTCAAAGACGGTCTGCTTGGGCGCACGCGCCGAGGCAAAGAGACGTCGCTTCGCCTCCGCTGGAAAGGTCACCGGGTAGTCCGGCGTCAAGCCCTTGCGAAAGAAGGAGGTGCCATCGGGCAGCAGCATCTCGGCGCGGGCGAAGCGCAACTGCCAGTGGTCGTCGAGCGGCAGGGTCTCGTAGCGCACGGTCGCCCCGCGCGTCGGCGCGCCGACCAGCAGGGCGCGGCCGCGGGCGCGCAGCGCGGCGGCAATGGTTTCGCCGAGGTTGTTCGTCTCGGCATCGACCAGCACCACGAGCGGCCCGGTCCAGCGCGCAGCCTCAGAGGCGAGGAACAGGCGGGCGTCGTCGCGCCCCGGCTGCTGCAGCTTGAACAGCAGTTCACCGGCCGGCACGAAGGCTTCGAGCAAGGCGGCCGCCGCCTCGAAATCCCCCGGCGGCATCGGCGCGCGCAGGTCGAGAATGAGATGGCGAATGGCCTTGGCCGCGGCGAGCCGTTCATTCACCGCCGCCGCCTCCATGCCGGTGAGAGCCTGCGGCCGCAGGTAGAGCAGGCCGGGCGACACCTCCTCGGCCACCAACCCGCCCTTGGCGGCCGGGGCTTCGGTGCGGGCCACCAGCTCGGCACCGAGATCGAGGCGCTGCAACAGACCCTGCAGGGCGGCGCGGTTGAGTTCGTCGGCGGTGATCTCCTCACCACGGATGTACTCGCCACGCAAAATCTGGAAGGCGTTCTGCAGGGCCGCCTGGCCGAGCTGATCGACCGCCGGCTCGGCCGCCTGCACGGGCGCGGCCAGTGCCAAGGCCAGCAGGCCGGGCAGCACGGACCGGGCGAACCGGCATTTCGAGGCTTGCGGCGGCGGACTCATCACGGTAAAAAGCGCGGGATCGGACAGTCTTCGCGCCTGCACCGCAACCCGTCAAAGACAAAGCACTCCCATGGCCGTCTCCATCCACATCGACTACGAAGGCGACCTGCGCTGCCGCGCCGTCCACGGTCCCTCCCGGCAGAGCTTCTTCACCGACGCCCCCGCCGACAACAACGGCAAAGGCGAGTCGTTCTCACCCACCGACCTCGTCGCCACCGCCCTCGCCTCCTGCATGGCGACGGTCATCGGCATCAAGGCCCGCCAGAAAGGCTACGACTTGCCCGGCATGAAGGTCAGCGTCGAAAAGCACATGAGCGAGGATATGCCGCGCCGCATCGTGCGCCTGCCGATCACCATCGAGATCCCCCTGCCCGCCGACCACCCCGACCGGCGCCTGCTCGAGGCGGTCGCCCTCGGCTGCCCGGTCCAGCACAGCGTTCATCCCGACATCGACAAGCCGGTGAGCTTTGTCTGGAACGGCTGAGGCGGTGCGAAAAGTATCGAAGCCGGTCCACGACCGGCGATAGACGGCAGCGCGCGCGGGCGATTTCCTCCGCGCCATGAACCGCCGTTCCTTCCTCCATCAGACTTCCCTGCTCGGCCTCGCCGCCGCCGCCCCCCGCCTGCGCGCCGCCGATGCCGCCGCCAACAAGGTCAAGGTCGCCGTGGTCGCCCTCGGCCGCGGCATGGCCCACGTCCAGGCCCTGCTCAAGCTGCCCGGCGTCGAGATCAAATATCTCGCCGAAACGGACCCTGTCCGCCTCGAGCGCGGCCTCAAAATCGTCGCCGAGGCCCAGGAGGTTTCCTGCCATGGCGTGAAGGACTTCCGCACCTTCCTCGATGACCCGGAACTCGACGCGGTCTTCATCGCCACCCCGAATTTCTGGCACACCCCCGCCGCCGTGCTCGCCCTGCAGGCCGGCAAGCATGTTTACGTCGAAAAGCCCGGCAGCCAGAACGCCGGCGAGGCCGAACTGCTGGTCATGGCTGCACAAAAGTCCGGCAAGCTCGTCCAGATGGGCAACCAGCGCCGCACCTGGATGAAGGAGTCGATCGAAGCCCTGCACGCCGGCGCCATCGGCACGGTGCGCTTCGGTCGCGGCTTCTACTACAACACCCGCAAGGAAACCGGCCTGCTCGCCCTGCCGGCTCCCGCCAACCTCGACTGGGACCTCTGGCAGGGCCCGGTGCCCGATGAACCGGGGCGCGACCTGAAGAAGTTTGCCCACTACGACTGGCATTGGCTCTGGCACTGGGGCAACGGCGAGATGGGCAACAACGGCATCCACACCCTCGACATCCTGCGCTGGGGCATCAAGGGCGAGTATCCGAACAAGGTCACCTACAACGGCGGTCGCTACTTCTACCAGGACGTTCAGGAGACGCCCGACACCGGCACTGCTGTCTTTGACTTCGGCCACGCCGGCATCGAGTGGGTGCAGAGCTCCTGCCACCCGCGCGCGGCGGAAAAGCCGCTCGCCGAGGTCATCTTCTACGGCGACAACGGCACCCTCGCCGCCGGACGCGACACCTGGACGATCTATGACCCGAAGGGCGTTGAGGTCAGCAAGGGCAAGGGCGCCGGCGGCGGCGATCCCGCCCACTTCGGCAACTTCATCGAGGCCATCCGCGGCAACGCCAAGCTCAACAGCCCCATCGACGAGGGCCAGAAGAGCACCATGCTCTGCCACCTCGCCAACATGGCCTACCGCAGCAACAGCGTCGTGCGCTGCGATCCCAAAAACGGCAAGATCCTCGACAACCCCGAGGCGCAGAAGTACTGGTCGCGTCCCTACCGCAAGGGCTGGGAACTCAAGATCTGACCTGCCTCGCTCCACCAAGCCGCCCGGCGACGGGCGGCTTCTTTTTTGCCTGCAACCGGCAGCCACGGTTCAGGCCGCGAGCAGAAAATCCCGTCCCTCCTGCCAGCCACGCTGGACCAGGTGGGCCAGGATCTGCTCGCGCGCGCCGCGGGCCGCGACCCCGGCCAGCAGGAAACTCGTCGCCGGGTCCGGCAGTTCATCGGCGAGCCGCACCGGCCGGCCATCGCGGTGGCGACCGCGCTTCGCCGGATCAACGTCGATGAAGCCCGCCAAGCGCAGGCCCTCGGCCTCCAGCGCGTCGAAACGGCGGCGCGTGACCCGGCCCGCGCCCCACAACCAGAGCGCCCGCCCGGGAGCGACCTCGCGGCGCAGCCAGCGCGCCAGGTAACCGGCCTTGATACGGTAAAACGCCTCCACCGCATAACGCGGGTCGCGCCGCGACAGCCGCTGCGGCGGATCGTTCCAGACCAGCAACTCCTCCGGGCACTTGGCAAAGCGCACCCCCGCCTCCAGCCAGCGCAGCCAGAGCTCGTAGTCCTCGGGGAAATCCCCTTCCCGCCAGCCGCCATGGCGCTCCAGCAGCTCCCGCCGAAACAGCACGCTCGGATGCGCCACCGGCGCCTCGACAAACCGCCGCAGGCTCATCCGCTCGGCACTGTCCTGGGCGTTGATCCAGTCGACATGCTCCGCATAACCCGCCGCCGCTCCGCCGTAGCGGACGCGACAGGACACCAGCCCGGCCTCCGGTTCCTCTTCCAGCCGCGCCACCTGCCGGGCGAGCCGCTCCGGATGCATCAGGTCGTCCGCATCCATGCGCGCCAGATAACGCCCCCGGCAGACCGCCGCCCCCGCCTGCAGCGCGCCGGCAATGCCCTGCGGTGGCGTTCGCAACACCCGCACCCGCGAATCGGTGCGCGCGAAGTCCCTCAACAACTCCGGCGTCGCATCGACCGAGCCATCATCGACCGCGACCAATTCCCAGTCCCCCAGCGTCTGCGCACGCATCGAGTCCAGCGCCGCCGGCAGCGTCGCCGCCCCGTCGCGCACCGGCAAAAGAATGGACACAAGCGCCATGCCGCACCGTGGCGAGCCCGTGGGCCCTGCCAAGTCTGGGCCTGTCCGGAGCGCAACGGTAGAGGCAACCGTCCGTTTGCCCCATCACCGCTGACCGCCTCCAGCAGGGAATTCTCACGAATTCCGCTACGTCGCCACGGATGGCCTTGACACACGCGCGCCCCCTCAGAACCGGAGCGGTCGAGCGGAGCGCGAGCCTGACTTACGCCAGCAACCGCTCAACTCGCGCCCTCTTCTTCACCGGATCCATTCACCCTGGAACGCAAAGAATTCGCGATCTTGGAAAACCTTATGAAGCCAACCGCTGGCAGAAATTTAATACTCGATCCGAACATCGAATCCCGACTGAGATGAATCCTTATTCCGGCTGGCCGGGAGATCTCCACCTTAACTTCCCGGATGTCTTTGAACAAAATCTCTTCCTCACGCCCGCCATTGCGAATGATGAGCTTGTCGACATTGTCAAAAACTTCATCCACATAGACCGATTCGGTTGCTTTTACGACAGCAAATAAAACCGCAGCGGCAAAACATGACTGGAATAAGGCAATCGGCCACTCAACATCGTTCGTGCGCCTCGAATCAAGAATCGTAGCGCCTGCAATCACAGAGAACAGCAGGGGAAAGACCCTCTTCTGGAAGAACGTGGCTCTCGCAGAAATGCGCCCTCTGGGGACGTGAGGATTCCCCTCAACCCTGGATTCCATCGGGACGAATTGAGCATCCGAACCAGAATCGTCACCACAAGTGCAGTGCCGCGAATCCTTGGATTGTTGGCTCCGACCGCAACTCGGACATGTTTTGACATTCTTCATTGAAGGCTGATGACATCGACCGAATTGCATCCTTCCACCTGCCGTGACCACAACCCGTTTCCCACACAGTGTCTGTTCACGGGCCCAAGCCAACCAACAGGTCGGACTGCGTTCCTGCAAGACGTTCATGGCAACGAGGCTCCCCGACAGGCAGATGCCCGTCAAGACAAACCCGGAACCACCGGCAGGATTCGCGAACCTGCCCAAACCCAGGCCTCCGGCCCCGAACCGCGACGCGGTTCCGGCGTGCAGCCCAGGCGTGGACGCGCAGCGGCCTCGCCTGGGAAATCAAATGCACCACCGCAGGCGGTTTCCCGCCGTGGACCCCATCAGGGTCCCGCCCCCCCGACCGGAGCACTCGGCCTCCCTAGGTGGCAGGACGCAAGCCCGTCGGGCTTGCCGGACCTCCCGGCCCCCTGCCCTCCGGATCAGCGTCCCATCAGCGTCCCATCAGCGGTTACCCTTCTGGCCCTTCGGGGAAATCGGCGTCATCTGTGGACCTTGGGAGCTTGGGGCTGACCGGACGAGGTGGCAGAGCGGCGCAGAAGCGCCGCAGTCCAAGGCGCTGCGCGCGGTCGGGGGCTGTCTCTGTCCTCCGTGGGCTCCGTGGCCTCTGTGCGAAACCTGCACCGAGAAGCAGCGCCCGGGCGGAGAGTCCACCCAAACCGCGGGGTCGATGCCGCCGCCTACAGAACCGGGATCCCGAACTTTAAACCTTGGACTTTAAACTTCCCACCCATCTGCGGCTTATGGCCAAGTCGATTGAGTCAACCACGTTGACAGCCACGGCTCCAACTTGAAACTTGGGACCTAAAACCTGAAACTCAAAGCTCCCCCATCAACCCGACCGGGCTGAGATCCGCGCCCGGGAAGACCTTGGCGAGATCTCCGGCCCGAAGATCGAAGCTGGAGCGGAGGACTTCGGCGAAGACGCGGCGGAAGTCGGTCTCGGCGTGCAGACCGCCGGGGCCGGGGGTGTTGAGGTTGAGGTCTTCCTCGGCCCGGATCGGCCAGCCGCCGAGCACGCGACCGCCGCGGACGCGGTCGCCCAAGGCCAGGAAGGCGAAGCCGCGGCCGTGGTCGGTGCCGAGGCTGGCGTTTTCATAGAGGCGACGCCCGAACTCGGTGGTGACCATGACGGTGTAGCGCCCCCGCCGCGTGCGCAGGTCGCGCTCGAAGGCGGCGAGGCCTTCGGCGAGCGCACCGATCCGCTCGGCCTGCGGGCCGGTGGCACCACCCTGGAAGAAGTGGGTGTCCCAGCCGCCGAGATCGAGGCAGGCGACACGCAAACCGACCTGCGCCTTGATGAGCCGGGCGATCTCGCGCAGGCCGTCGCCAAAGGGATCGCTGGGATAGACCGCGCCATTCTCGGGCGCACCACCGCGGCCTTGCAGGGCACGCACGCGCTCGAAGAGATCGATCGTCTCGACACCGCGCCGGCCGAGCAGGCTGACTTCCGCGCCATAGAGGGCGGCCAGGGCCTGGCGCGCGCGCTCGGGATCGCCCTGGCGCCCCGGGCGCAGGACGAGGTCGTCGAGCTTTTCCAGGACACTGACCGCTGGCGCGCCGCGCAGGCATTCGGGCAGGACGCGTCCCACGGCCACCGCCGCGAGGGCCGAGGCGGCGGCGCCGTCCTGCAGGCGCAGGCAGCGCCCCAGCCAGCCGCCGCCGGCCGGCGCACTGTGCATGGAGTCGCCATGTTCCATCTGGTCCTGGCAGTCGAAGTGCGAGCCGCTGGTGTTGTCGATCCCGACTGACTGCACCGCACCGAACCGCCCTTCCTTCCAGGCCGCCTCCAGCGGGCGCAGGGCGGGATGCAAGCCGTAGTGGTCATCGAGCCGGATGACCTCGCGCTCCGACAGCGCAAGGCCGGGTCGCAGGCGACGATAGCGATCGTCGGCATGCGGCACCAGCAGGTTGAGGGTGTCGGCCCCGCCGCGCAGGAAGACATGAACGAGGGTGTGACCTGCCTCGACCGAGGCGTCCGCAGCCGTCAGGCCCGGCGCCGCAGCGAGGGCGATCTTGGAGAGCAGAGAGCGGCGGGATAGGAACATGGCGGATTTCCAATCTCAGATGTCAGATTCTTGATCAGCAACGTTGAAAGGCGGGGCTGGCGAGTAGGAGGCCAAGGTGCTCGGCGGGCGGGGCGGCTTCGAGGGTGGCGCGCTCGCTGGGGTCGGGGCTGCGGCCGATGAGGTGACGGAACCAGGCGTCGGGGCCGCCACTGGCGAGGGCGCGGCGCAGCGGGTTGAGATCGACGCGGGTGCCGGGCTGGCGGTTCTCGGCGAGGGCAAAGGCGACATTCCAGCGCCAGAGCAGCGTGCCCATCCAGGGCAGTTCGTCGTCGGGATAGCCGTCGGGGGTGGGATACTGGAACAGACCGTGGCCCATGCGCTGCAAAGGTTCGAGCAGGGGCTTGTCGGCCTGGGTGTCGGCGGCGAGGCCGCGCAGGGCGGAGACAAGGAACTTGAAGGGCCGCTTGAACAACTGGCCACGGCTGGCTGCGAACTCGGGCGAGCTGAACAGCAGCCGCAGCAGAGGCCGGATCTCGCCGCCACTGCTCTCGAACTCGGCGGCCAGTGTTGCCACCAGCGATTCCGGCGGTTCCAGGCTGACGAAGCGTCGGCAGAGTTTGGTGGCGATGAAGCGCGCGGTCGAGGGATGTCCGCAAACGATGTCGATCAACCAGTCGAGGTCACGGGCGCCGAGCCCCGCCGGGATGCGCCGGCCGAGCACGACCTTTTCGCCATCGTCATGCCAGTCGGACCGGAAGAAGGCGACCGAGGGGTTGCGGGCGAAGAAGCGCTTGCGGTCAAAGGTCCAGCCGCTCAGGCAGCGCGCGGCCTCGAGCACATCCTGCTGGGTGTAGCCGCCGTTGACGCCGAGCGTGTGCAGCTCAAGCAGTTCGCGGGCATAGTTTTCGTTGGGCACGTCCTTGCTGCCGCGGCGCACCTTGTTGGAGATGCCGTCGAGATAGACCAGCATGGCCGGCGAGGTCGCCGAGGCGCGGATGAGGTCGCGGAAATTGCCGAGGGCATGGCGACGAATGACGTCGCGGTCATCGCTGGGCTTGAGGTAAATGCAGTCGCCCTTCTCGAGGTCGATGTTGAGGTGGTCGGTCCAGAACTCGACCATGACCTCGAAGAGCTGGCGACGGCTGTACACCGCGCGCAGCAGGGTGTGCCGGGTGATCTCGTCGCGCAGCACGGGCTTGCGGAATTCATAGGCGTCGCCGGTGCTGAAGTAGAGACTCTCAAAGCGCTCGGCACGCAGGTCGCAGGCGGTGTCGTCGATCGACTGCGGCTGCATCTGTTCCTCGAGCCAGGCTTCCCTGCCCAAACGGCGCAGGCGCTCAAGATCGCCAGGCCAGGGCCCGAAAGCGGCGCGGTTGAGCAGATGAAAATCCCCATCGATCGCGTCGCCAACCGCAGGCGTTAGGCGATCGGGCACGGCCTCGCCAAAGAACTCGCGATTGAGTCCGCTGACGAGGCGGTCGCAGCTGGTGAGGGCCGCCGGGGCCAGGGTGACGCCACGAAGCCAGGCTCGGCGGGTGGTTTTCATGCGGCGGGGGGGGCGACCGGTGCACTCTTGCCAGCGCCGAACAGCGTCCGCACCTGCAGGCCGGCACCGACGACGGCGAGCAGGGGCAGCAAGACAAACCAGCCGACCACCGGCAGCAGGGCGACGCAGACCAGGGTCAAGCCGCCATGCTTGACCTGGCGCCAGGGCTCGGCCTGCGGCCAGAGGCGTTCGCCGAGCAGCGCGGCGGTGCCCCCGGCACCGAGCAGGCCCCAGGTGAGCAGCACGCCGCCGAGCAGGGCGGCCACCGCGCCCATCTTCGGCAGTTTCGACAGGACCGAGATGATGG
>JBIJBO010000039.1:0-26162 GCA_044345215.1 Prosthecobacter sp.
AACCAGATTGAGAACGCCAAGGCCGTGCGCGAATACCGAGAGGTCTTGATCCGGGAAGAGCGCTCGGACATTGCCTCAGGGCCTGCGAAGCCTGCGGCCAATGCCTCCAATGGCGGCGCGGCCGCGCCGGTGACGGAAGCGGCCAAGAGTGCGCTTACTCCTCTCAAAAACCTCCCGCCCGGCGACGATCGCAAGGCCGCGGAGTGGGCGCTCGACATGGGGGGTGAGGTGTTTGTTCTTGAAGTGAGGGACAGGCGTCGCATCCAGGCCAAGGCGGACTTGCCCAAGCGTTCCTTCGACCTCGTTTCCGTCAGTATTGATTCAGAGCGTTCCACGAAGCCGGTCATTCCGTTCACCGGCCTCAGCGCCCTTGCCGGGCTGAAGCACTTGTCGTTCCTGGAACTTCGTGGCTATCCTGTCAGGGACGATGACACCGATTATTTGGCCACCCTGCCAAATCTGACGCATCTCCAGATCACGGACTGCAAAACATTCAGCGGCAAGAAGCTTTCCATGCTCAAAAAAGCGGAAAAGCTGGAAATCCTCAACCTCAGGAGCACCGACAAGGTGTCGGCGGATGGCATCGCCCAAATCGGCCAGTTAAGCGAATTGAAAAACCTGAATCTGAGCGCATCCAAATTGGCCGACTCGGATCTCCCTCCCTTGCGTCAGCTCAAAAAGCTCGAAGGTCTCAGTGTTACAGGCCCTGAGATCACGCTCGCTGGCTGGAGAGAGCTGAAGGGACTCCCTTTGAAATCCTGCGGGTTCTCCAGCCCACCGGGAAAGTTTGCCGAATGGTGCCGGGAAATCGGATCGTTGTTTCCCACCATCAATCACTCCTACATGTGGAGTGGCCAACCTTTTCCTGCTGGCGAGATCGCTGCGCTCAAAGGCTTTGGCGGCTTGGAAGAACTCATCATCTCCAGCGTCCACACGGACGACGCCACTCTTGCCGAGGTGCTGGACTTCCCCAAGCTCAACAAGCTCGTCATCAACAATGGCGGCTCTGCGGATCTGGCGAAGAAAGTCACGGACGAGGGGATCGCTCAGCTTGCCAAACTGCGCTCCCTGAAAACTTTGCGTTTGGAGAATCTCGGCGAGGTCACGGGTGAAGGCTTGATTGGTCTCAGGCAACTCGAAAATTTGGAGTTGCCTTTACGCTCTTGTCCCAAGTTCAAGGAAGCTGCCTTTCGGAATGCACGGCCGGATGTGAAGATCTCGCGCTAGCCGCAAGTGCATGCGCCTCCTGCAACATGGATTGGACGAGCTTTCCCGTCTCGGTCGGCCGTCGAGGTGCCGGGTGGGGAATCCACTCGATCGAGTGCATTGCCAAAACGCAGCGAAGCGCGATGGGCGGCGCGTGTTTATTTCACCTTTCCTGATCGAACCTCCGTTTATCGCATGAGTCACTCATGTGAGCCGGATGGAAAGGTCACCGTGGCTTTTTCGGCCATTGGAACTGCCATCGGACAAATGGTGGGCAGGGCTGGATTCGAACCAGCGTAGGCGTAAGCCAGCAGATTTACAGTCTGCCCCCTTTAGCCACTCGGGCACCTACCCATTTCTCGTGAAGAGAGCCTGCAACAAACCCGGTTCGGGGCCGATTGCAAGGAGGAATTTGACGAAAGCGGAGAGTGGAGAGTGTCCGGCGCAGGCGATCCGTGTACGGGCTTTGCGCTCTGGGCTCCATGCTGTGCAGCGGGAAGCGGCGCTCGGCAGTCTGAAATGGTGCAGCCCGGCATCAAGCACGCACTCTGGCGAGGTGCGCCTACAGGTCACCGCCGCCGGCGGTGGTCGCGGGGGCGCCCGGCCTGGCGGGTGACGGCGGTAGGCGTTTTGCCGTGCAGGACTTTGAAACTGCCGTTTTCGGCGACGGTGCGATGGCTTGCAAAGGCCTCGCTCATCAGGTTCTCGTAAGGCAGGTGGCGGTTGGCGACCAGCCAGAGTTCGCCGCCTGGCTTGAGGGCTTGGGCAGCGCTGGTGATGAATTTCAATCCCAGCAGGGCGTTGGCGTCGCGTCCGTCATGGAAGGGCGGGTTCATGACGATGACGTCGTAGCGGGCGCCGCCGAGGCCCTGGGTGACGTCGGACCAGTGAAGCTTGGGACGGATCGGGCAGAGGACGAGGCCGGTGTTGCGGCGCGCGCATTCCAGTGCGCGGGCATCGGCCTCATACAGGTCGAGGCTGTCGAGGTCGTGGCAGTGGCGCAGCAGGTGGTCGCTGAGGAAACCCCAGCCGGCGCCTAGGTCGGCGGCGGCACCGCGCAAGGTGGCCGGCAGATGGGCGGCGAGCAGGGCCGAACCCTCGTCGATGTGATCCCAGTGGAAGAGGCCGGGTCGCGACCAGAAGCGGCCTTCCAGGATGCGGCGCAGGGCGGCATTCTGTTTCCAAGTGGCAAGTTTGTCGGTCTTCCAGGCTGGATGCTTGCGGGTCCAGAAGACGCGGCAGTGGTTCTTCGACACGGTCTGCACCTCGCCGGCGACGTCGGCGAGGTGCTGTTCCATGCGTTTGGCGCCCCAGTCATTGTGCAGGGCAACCACGAGCGTGCCGCCCTCGACGAGGTGGTCGTGGGCGCGGGCGAAGTCGGCAAGGATGGTGTCGCGCTGACGCTCGGGCAGGAGGAGGACAGTGTCGAATTCGCCGGTGGCCTCGCGGGTGCTGGCGATGCCGTCGCGCTGCAGGGCGGTGGCGGCGGGTTTCCAGATCTGCTCGCAGGTCAGCTTGCCGGGCAGGGCGGCGAGGGCCGGGTGGGTCTGGGCGTGCAGAAAGAGCAGGCGACCCTCGAGCGGCAGTTCCGGGTGGGTGTCGAGGGTGTGGAAGAGGGCGTCGAGGGCTTTCATCCGCCGCTTAAGAGTAGAGAAAGGTGGTCAGCGGGCTGGTGGCGCTGGCTTCGGGGCGGCTTTCCGCCAGGCCGATCTCGTGGGCGGCGCGGCCGGCTTCCACCGCAGCCTTGAAGGCGACGGCCATGCGCACCGGCTCGGCGGCGATGGCGATGGCGGTGTTGACGAGGACGGCGCCGGCCCCGATTTCCAGGGCTTCGGCGGCGTGGCTTGGCGCGCCGATGCCGGCGTCGACCACAACCGGCACGGTGGCCTGGGAGAGGATGATCTCGATCTGCCGGCGCGTCGTCAGGCCCTGGTGCGAACCGATGGGCGAACCAAGCGGCATGACGGTGGCAGTGCCGACGTCCTGCAGGCGGCGGGCGAGCACCGGATCGGCGTTGATGTAGGGCAGGACGGTGAAGCCCTCCTTCACCAGCACTTCCGCGGCCTTGAGGGTTTCGATCGGGTCGGGCAGCAGGTAGCGGGGGTCGGGATGGATTTCCAGTTTCACCCAGTTGGGCAGGCCGGCGGCGACCGCGAGGCGGGCGAGGCGCACCGCCTCCTCGGCCGTGCTGGCTCCGCTGGTGTTGGGCAGCAGCAGCACGTCCCTGGGGATGAACTCGAGAATGTTGGCGAAGGGATCGCCCTTGCCGGAGAGATCGGCGCGGCGCAGGGCGACCGTGACGATCTCCGTGCCGGAGGCGACAATGGCCTCGCGCATGAGCTCGCCCGTGGCGAACTTGCCGGTTCCGAGCATGAGCCGCGACTGGAAGCTGCGGCCGGCGATGGTGAGGGGCTGGTAGGGGGGCATGGGATCAGGCGCCGAGGACGCGCTCGAGGAGGGCCGGAACGGGGAGCTGGATGCCGATGAAGAAATCGCCGAACTCGCCGAATTGCGTTGTCACCTCGTCCCAGCGCATTTCATAGACGATGGATTTGATTTGGAAGAGGTCGTGGGCAAACAGCGTGACGCCCCATTCGTGGCTGTCGAGGCCGGTTGAGCCCGTGACGAGCTGGCGGACCTTGCCGGCGTACTTGCGGCCGGTCTTCGCGTGGCCGCCCATGAGCTCGCGGCGCTTGGCAAAGTCCTGGGCATACCAATTGGCGCCGACGTTGCGGCGCTTGCTCATCGGGTAGAAGCACATGACCGGCCAGTCGGGCATGTTCGGGTACAGCCGGTCCTGGTAGTACTTGCCCATGTGCGCTTTCCACTCCCCCAGGCGCTTGTCAAAGGCCTCGGTGCCGGGTTCCAGACCCTCGGTCTTCTGCAGCCGCGTGGCGGCCTCCTCCTCGGACTCACTGTACTCGGTCCACTCGGTCATCGACAGGTAGCTCCACGATGGCGACAGCGCCTCGGGGCCGAGGGCCAGGCCCAGTTGCTTGGCAAAGCGGTCGGCATCCTGGAGGTCGGGCGTCAGCAGCATGAAGCCGAGGTCGGACTTCGGACCGACCATGCTGAAACTCAGCAGCTGGGTCTTCGGATGGGCGCGGATGGTATCGACAGTTTGCTGGAGCAGGGCGGTGCGCTCGGCCTTTTCCTCGGGGGTAAGGGCGGCCCAGAGACCATGGTCGACGTTGTAGAAAAGGTGCTGAACGACCCAGCCTTCCTGAGGCTGGAGGGGTTGGAGAGGGGTGGCCGGGCTCATGGTTGAGGGCAGTTTTACTCGGGAACAGGGCCGGCTCAACTCCCGACGCAGGGATTCGCAAAAAAGGAATTGAAACCGCACCGGCGGGCATTAACTTTACACTCCAACTCCAAGCAGGAGACTCTTCCAATGGCTGACGCAGCAAACAAATATTCCCAGAACATCACCGGCGCCTTCTACGTGGACGATCAATGCATCGACTGCGATCTTTGCCGCGAAACCGCTCCCGCCAACTTCACCCGTGACGATGACGGCGGTCACTCCTACGTCTACAAGCAGCCGGAGACCGACGACGAGCGCGCCCAGTGCGAGGAAGCCATGGCCGGCTGCCCGGTCGAGGCGATCGGCAGCGACGGCGAGTAAGCGGTCGTCCGCAAATTCCATTTTGGGGCATGGCCGCTTGCGGTCATGCCCTTTTTGTCGGAACGCCATGCGTCAGCGTTCTACGCTCAGGACCTCGACAGGGTCATTGGCCGGAGTGGGCGCAGGCTGATCGAACAGCTTGCGGCGGTGGCGGGTGAACCCGTGGGCCGGCAGGACGACCTGGGCTCGCTCCCGCTTCGCCCGCAGGTAAACGTCCACCGGCACGGTTTCACCCCGGAGCGACCAGCGGTGGGTTTCGACGCGCACGTTCGGCGGCGCCGGCTGTCGCGGCACGCGGTCGGCCTTGTGGGCGAACCCCGGCACGACGGCATGTGCCGTCTGCCGGCAGGGCTGCGGCGAACACGACGCGACTCATGGCCTGGGCGCGCGCGGGGTGCTGATCGCTTCCGCGTAGACGAACTCGCCGGTGCGGCCGTCGAAGTACTGGAAGATCACCTGCGGGTGCGGGTAGGCGACCCAGCGGGTGCCACCGAGTTGCCGCGGCATGTTGTAGACGTTGTTGATCTGCACCACGCAGTAGTAGGGGTAGAGTCGCTGCGGGCGTTCGAGGTCGGGCAGGATGTAGCTCGACCAGCGGATGTCGCAGGTGCGCGGGCCGGACCGGTACAGGCCGGTGGCAGGGCGATTGCCCTCGTCGTTGGCGGGCACGTGATTGACCGAGTTGAGCGGTCCCGAGGAGAACTCCCAGACGCGGTCGGTGATCTTCACGGCGAAGCTGTTGTGCAGGTCGGCGGTGAGGATGAAAACGGGTTTGCCGAGGGCGTCGAAGAACTCGATCAACTCCTCGCGCTCGTCGATCAGGGAGGTCCAGGCCTCGTCCTTGCCGGCGCTGAACTCGTGGCCGCCGGCGCCGTTGTGCGGGATCATGAAGTTGACCGAGGAGACCAGGAAAAAGAAATCGGCACCGCTGGTGAGCATGGACTTTTTTAGCCACGCTTTTTGTTCGCGCCCAAGGAAGCTGAGGCCGGGCTTGGCCGGATTGGCCGGGTCGTGCATCTCGCGGTGGGTCTTGGCGTCGAGGACGAGGTAGTCGCAGTTCGACACCGTGAAGCGGCCGTG
This sequence comes from Prosthecobacter sp., assembly GCA_044345215.1. Classification (GTDB taxonomy): domain Bacteria; phylum Verrucomicrobiota; class Verrucomicrobiia; order Verrucomicrobiales; family Verrucomicrobiaceae; genus Prosthecobacter. Next base: position 5,912 of record JBIJBO010000039.1, read on the forward strand.
GGAGCGGCGGCCGATCGAGTAGCTGCCGGTGCTGTCGGCGTCGGCGGCGGGCTCGAGGCGCAGGCGATGTTTGTCGAGTACCTCGCGGATGGCGAAGACACCGGCATTGGGGTTGGCGGGCGGTTGCGTGTCGAGACGCAGGTCGTCCTCGCCGGCGTCGGGCGTGCCCCAGTGCACGTGCAGGTTGGCCGCCTGGGCGAGGTCGAGCCGGGTGAAGTCGGCGGTGGGATCGACGAGGATGTCGCTGCCCTTCTGCAGGGTGGCGCGGCCGAAGTGGATGTCCTGGCTTGTGGCGAAGGGATTGGCCCAGCCGGCGTAGTCCTGCCAGGCGCGGATGCCGATGTCGCGGAACACCGCCCGGCGCTCGCGGAAGCCGGGGGTGCCGCAGCCGCGGATGTCATTGACGAGTTCGTGGTCGTCAAAGGTAAAGATCGTGGGCATGTGGCGTTGCCAGTCGGCGAGGGGTACGCCGCGGTCGAGGTAGGTTTTGTAGTTCTGCCAGAGGCCGGGCAGGGTGGGGACGAGTCGCACCAGTTCCGGGGCCTGGTCCGGCATCAGGCCGGCCTCGCGCAGCCAGTCCTCCGGTGGCATGGAGCGGTGTTCCTCATAGATGAAGTCGCCGTTCATGATCGAGAAGTGGACCTTGCCGTGCAGTTCTCGGCTCATCGTCGCGTAGGCCGGCAGGCTCGGTCCGATGCCGCTTTTCGGGTTTTGGTTGGCGCAGGAACCGAACTGGAAGCGGAAGTTGAACAGGCCTTGCGGATTGTGCAGCGCCTCGCGGTGCGCCTCGGCATCGGGCAGGGTGAGGAAGCTGCCGGTCGGGCCGCTGGGCAGGTCGCCGAGATAGACCTGATAATGGTAGAGCGTCTGCGATTGCAGGCCGGTCAGGGTCAGACTGCCTGTGAAGTCCCGCTCGGCGCGGGTCGCAACCTCGTCTGAGGCCTGATCAAGGCGGTCGGCCTGCGTGCCGTAGCGGACGCGGAAGGTCCCGGCGCGGTGAGTGCGTGCCCAGACCCTCACACGATCATGGCCGACCAGGCCGAGCATGGGACCATGGGTGAGATAGCCCGCGCCCGGCGGGGTGGGATCGGCGGCCTGAAGCGACAGGGTGACCAGCAGGAGGGAACAGAGCAACTTGGCGGACATCACCTCAGGTAACGCCGGCTTTCCAACCGGCTTGCGCGGTCTCGCGCCCTCACGCGCCGCGTCCCCGCTGCTTTCGCTCAGGGCTGCAGCGGCGCGGGCTCGAAATCCGTCTCATTGACCCAGCCGGCCTTGGGTTTCTCGCCGCGCATGAACTTCTCGTAAAAGCCATCGCCGTGGGTGGGGGTGTAGCGATCAAAGATCGCGCCGTTGCCGGCCATCCGCGGATCGCCCTGGGCCTTGAGGGCGCTTTCCAGGCGCTCGCGCAGGGCTGTGATCCGGGCGCGGTGCACGGATTCACCGGCGAGGTTGTGCACGCAGTCGGCATCGACCGTCAGGTCGAAGAGCTCCTCGGCCGGGCGCAGGCCGAAGTTGAGCTTCCAGTACTTGTTGTTCCGGTCCTGGCGGCCCATCTCGAGGATCAGGCTCTTGGTCGGGCTGCCATCGGTGTCGAGGTAACCGGTCTCCGGATTGCCGGCCGGCCAGCGCGTCGGCTCGTAATTTTTCAGGAAGAGGGCGTCGCGGGTGATGATGCCGCGGATCGGGTAGCCCCAGTTGTGGGGCCTGCCGACATCGGTGCGCTCCTTGCCGATGAGCACGTGGTCGCGCGCGGCGACCACCTGGCCGGCGCGCTCGCTCTCCCAGATCTCGCGCCAGCTGCGACCCGTGATCGTCTGCATGCCGCTGTCGGCCTGGGCGATGCCGGCGACATCAAGGATCGTCGCGGCGAGGTCGGTGAAATCGACGAAGTCCTCGATGACACGGCCGGGGTTCTTGACGCCGGCAGGCCAGTAGAGCGCGAGCGGCACGTGGTTGCTGTCGTGGTAGGCGTAACCCTTGACGCGCGGGAAGGGCATGCCGTGGTCGGCGGTGACGATGATGAGAGTGTTCTCCAGTTGGCCGCGTTTTTCCAGTTCGGCGAGCATCAGGCCGAGGTGGCGGTCCATGTGTTCGACCTCGTAGGCGTAGTCGAGCATGTCGTGGCGCACCGTCTCGTGGTCGGGCCAGTAGGCCGGCACGCGGTCGATGTCGGAGAGCTTTTTGCCGCCCTTGGTCATGCCCGACTTGAATTCGTAGCTGCGGTGCGGCTCGGTGCAGCCATACCAGAAGCACCAGGGACCGTCCTTGGGCGCGGCGTCGAGGAAGTCGACAAAGTTGGCCGCGTAATCGTTGTTGCCCATGTCGGGGGTTGGCGGCTTGGCCTTCTGCTTGTTGTAGGACTTGCCGGTGATCAGGCGCGGCTTGCCGTTCGCGTCGTTGGCGATGCCCGGTCCCCAGCCCTTGCCGGTGATGCCCATGTGCCAGCCCTTTTCCAGCAGCACCTCGGGCCAGCTCTTCAGCTTGGGTGGGAACACCGCCATGTGGTTGCCGGCCTCCTCATTCTGCCAGAGGTGGCGCCCCGTCAGCACGATGGCGCGCGAGGGCGCGCACTTCGCCATCGGCGTGTAGGCGTTTCTGAACAGCAGTCCCTCACGAGCGATGCGGTCGAAGGCCGGCGTCTTCACCCAGGGCGTGCCGTAAACTCCGGCGTGCGGGCCCCAGTCATCGGCAATCGCGAACAGGACATTCGGCTGCCGCTTCTCCTGGGCGACGGCAAGCAGGGGCAGGGCAACGAGGGCAAGCAGCAGGCGTTTCATGAAGCAGCGGAAACGTCGGTGGTGGGTCGTCCTTTCGCGGGTGCAGGGGTCGAGTGTCCCACGGCTGGCCACGCCACAGAAACGCCGCCGGAGTCGGGTGCGGGGCCCGGTCCGGCGGCGGGGCGGGGTGAGCGGGATCAGCCGAGTTCGGCGATGGCCTGGTCGAAGGCTTCGCCGAGCACGGTGAGGCCTTCCTCGAGGGCGTCCTGCGGGATGGTGAGCGGCGGGCAGATCTTGACGGTCTGGCCCCAGGCGCCGACCGGTGCGAAGAAGAGCAGGCCCTTCTGGTAGCAGAGTTCGATGACGCGGTGGGCGAGGTCGTGGCAGGGCTGCTTGGTGCCGCGCTTGACGGTCTGCAGGCCGCCGACCAGGCCGGCGACGGTGACATGTCCGATGACCTCCGGGTGGCGGGACTGGATGGACTTGCAGCCTTCGAGCAGGACCGGGCCGAGGCGGGCGGCGTTGCCGGTGAGGTCCTCGCGCAGGATCTTGCGGATGTTGGCGAGGGCGGCGGCGCAGCAGACCGGGTTGCCGGTGTGGGTGCTGGTCATCGAGCCGGGTGGGAACTGGTCCATGATGTCGGCGCGGCCGATGACGGCCGAGAGCGGCAGCGACGAGGAGATGCCCTTGCCGCAGCAGATGAGGTCGGGCACGACACCGTAGTGCTCGAAGGCCCAGAACTTGCCGGTGCGGCCGAAGCCCGACTGCACCTCGTCGAAGGTGAGCACGACATCGTGCTCGGTGCACCAGGCGCGCAGCTTCTGGATGTATTCCACCGGTGCGAAGTCGGGGCCGACGCCCTGGTAGCTTTCCATGATGACGCCGGCGATTTGCGAGGGCTTCATGCCGCTCTTCTCAATGGCCTGCAGGAAGCTGTCGAAGCTGCTGTCGTCCTCCCAGTAGCCGTCTGGGAAAGGGGCGTTGATGATGGCGGGGTCGAGGTTGACGATCCAGCTCTTCTGGCCGGCCATGCCGCCAGCCTGCTGGCTGGCGAGCGTGCGGCCGTGGTAACCGCGCTCAAAGCCGATGATGCCAATTTTCTCGCGGCCGCCCTTGGCGATGCCGTGGGCGCGGCTGAGCTTGATGGCGCACTCGGTGGCCTCGCTGCCGGAGCTGAGCAGAAAGACCTTCTTGAGCGGGTCGGGCGAGACGCTGGCGATGAGTTCGGCGAGTTCGGGGCGTTCCTCGCTCGGGAAGACGTAGTTGTGGAGGAGGCCGGTGTTGACTTGGTCGATGATCGCCTGGCGCACCTCGGGCACGCCGTGGCCGCAGTTGGTGACCAGCACGCCGCTGCTCCAGTCGAGCCAACGGTTGCCGTACTTGTCGTAGACGTAGATGTCCTCGGCGCGCTCCCAGACGATGGGCGGCATGCCGCGCATCGACAGCGGTTCGAACTGGCGGCTTTTCTCGATGTGCGGCAGCGAGTCCGGGTGCGGCACCTGCGTGGAGATGGTGCGGTGCTTCGTCGCGACCTGCGGGACGGTTTGCGGGGTGGTGTCGAATTCTTTGCCCATGATTGGAGGTTTGGTTGGCCATGAAACTGGCCGCGACCGGGCCGTCGCGCTACTCGCCATCTCACGGCACACGGTATTTTTGTGCTGCCGGCGTCAGGGCGCCGCGCCGAGGGAGCGCGCCTGGGTGGCGACCGCCGCGTCGCAGCCTGCCAGGGCTGCCTGCAGGGCGGCCGGGTCGCCGCGGTGGCGCTCGATCATCGCCTGGGCGATGGCGAAGGCGGAGCGGAACTGGCCGTCGCCCTCGGCGTCGAGCCAGACCGGGTTGGTGGCGCCGAGCACACGCGGGGTGAAGGTTTTCGAACTCGCCTGGTAGGGGCGGGGGATCTCCCAGAAGGGTTCGGTGATGCCGGGGCCGGTGGCGAGGGCCACGAGATGCACGTCATGAGCGGGGCGCGGCAGGTCCCAGACGACCCGGGCTTTTTCACCGGCGCGACCGGCATCATCGAGGGCCTGCTCGCGGACGAGAATGCCATTGGCGTAAAGTTCGACCTGGTCGGCGCGGGTCCAGGCCGGGCCGTGCACGCTGACCTCGATCCGCACGCTTGGGCCGAGGCCGGTGGCGAGGTCGCCGACGCCGAAGCGGTCGTCGACGCGCAGGTGGGTGAGCAGGCCGAGGCTGACCAGCAGCCTGCCCTCGCGGTAACTGCGCCAGACCTGGTCGAGGTCGGGGCGCGCGGGATCGTGATCTTCCGCGGCAACGTAGGTGCGGCCCTGGCCTAGGATGAAGCGGTTGACGTCATGGCTGTCGCTGGAGCCGACGGCGGCGAGGCGCTGGCCGCGGTTGAGCAGGGCGAACCAGTCGCGGAAGAGCAGCTGGATATCCGACTGCATCGCTGCCGAGGTGATGACTTCCATGGCGTCGACCGCAGCCAGCGCCGCGGCGTCGCGGTGGCGGCCGGTGGCCGGATGGAACTGCAGGCCGCCGAGCGGGGTGAAACCGCTGTGGACATCGCGCGGGTGGTTGAGGATAACGACCTGCACGCCCGGCGTCGCCCGGATGGCCGGCAGCAGTTCCGACCACTTTTCCAGACGGTGGTCCGGCAGTGGCGCGCCGGGAGCGATCGGGAAGGCATTGAAGTGGCCGTGCTTGGTGGTCACCTCGTTGCCGATGACCGGGGTGAAGTGCGAGACCAGCCCCAGCGCCGCGGCGGCGGGCGCGTGATCGGCGGCATGGTTGTGGTCGGTTGCGATGGCCAGTTCAATGCCCTCGCCGGCGATGGTGAGCACGCGCTCGCGCAGGTCGGCATCGCCGTGACCGCTGTGGGTGCGGGTGTGAATGTGGCTGTCGGCGGCCAGCCAGCCGGTCGTGTCGATCTCGCGCGTGAGCTGGAGCGACACCTTCTCCTGGGAACCCTTGGCCAAATGCAGTTCGCGGCGGGCGATGCCCCATTCGAAGCCGCGACCCGCGTGCAGGACGTAGTCGCCGGGCGGCGCCGACAGGCTGGCGCATCCGTCGCTGGTGTAGACGACGCCGGTGCGTGCGGCGACCGCGTCGGCCGGGGGCGCGCGCAGCGGTTGCAGGGTGCCGTCGGGGCGGGTCAGGGTGAGCCGGCAGGGCAGGGGGGTGCCGGCGGCATCGGTGACGGTCACCAGCACGTCCGCGCCCGACAGGAAATCCCGCACGGGGCGATCGTCGAGGATCACCGGTCCGATTGAGATGTCGTCGGGCAGACCGGGGGGCGGTTCGATGACGAGCTCGTTGTCGCCCTCGCGCAGGCTGCCGGGTGGCAGGGTCAGCAGGCATTCCTGCGGCGTTTCCGACGGTGTCAGCGTGCCAAGGCACTGGCCGTTGAGACGGACCGTCCAGGTCAGCTTCACGTTCGACTGCCAAAGGCGCAGAGTCTGTTCACCGGGGTTGGGTTGTGCCTTGAAGTGGACCGAGAAACGCTCGCCATCGAGCGGCTGCTCTTTGAACTCCTCCCATTCGCAAGCGCCGGCACGCCCCAGGTGCAGGCAGCGCGTTTCGAGGACGAATTCGGCCGCGGGCAGCAGGCAGGGGAAAAGCAGGAGGCCGAGGCGCAGCAGATTCATGTCTGCAAACCAACGCGCCTGGCCGGCCCCATCTCGCCCTTGCACGGCGGGCGGGTCGGGGCGATTTCATGGACTCAGCATGAAAGCCCTCGTCCTTACCGCCCCCTGCGAGTTCAACTACGACATCGCCTTCCCGGATCCCGTGCCCGGTCCCGGCGAGGTGCTTGTCAAGGTGCGTGCCTGCGGCATCTGCGGCAGCGACATCCATGGCATGGACGGCCGCAGCGGCCGCCGGCAGATGCCGATCGTCATGGGCCATGAGGCCGCCGGCGAAATCGTCGCCCTGGGCGAGGGTGTCACCGACTGGCAGATCGGCGAGCGCGTCACCTTTGATTCGACCGAGTATTGCGGCGAGTGCGAGGAATGCCAGTCGGGTTACGTCAACCTCTGCCCGCGCCGCAAGGTGCTCGGCGTGTCGCCGGGCGAGTATCGTCGCCACGGCTGCTTTGCCGAGAAGATCGCCCTGCCGGTGCGCATCCTCTATCGCCTCCCCGAGGCGCTCGGCTATGAGAAGGCGGCCTTTGCCGAGCCGGTCGCCATTGCCCTGCACGCGGTCAACCTGGCCGACGGCATCGAGGTGGGCGAGGCCTTTGCCCCGTCCTGCGGCGATGAAGATTGTGGTGGCTGCGACAGCCACGCTCATGGCGACGGCGAGGGCTGCGATGAAGAAGCCAAGGGTGGCACGGCCGTGGTCGTCGGCGCGGGCCTGATCGGCCTGCTGGTCATTCAGGCGCTGAAGGCGCGCGGCTGGGAGCGGGTCATTGCCGTCGATCTCGACGACAAGCGTCTGGCCCTGGCCAAGGAACTCGGCGCCGCCGAGGCCTTCAACGCCCGCGAGGAGGGTCTGGCGGCCCGCCTGCGCGAGATCTGCGATGGCGACGGTGCCGATGCCAGCTTTGAAGTGGTCGGCGCGGCCGCACCGCTCGACCTCGCCATCCGCTGCGTGCGCAAGGGTGGCCAGGTCATTTTGGTCGGCAACCTGCAGCCGAACACGCCCTTCCCGCTCCAGGAGGTGGTGACCCGCCAGCTCACCCTTCGCGGGTCCTGCTCCTGCGCCGGCGAGTATCCCGAGGCCATCCGCCGCATCCAGAACGGCAGCATCCGCGTCGAACCCCTGCTCAGCGCGGTTGCGCCGCTCGCCGAGGGTGCCGGCTGGTTCCAGCGGCTTTACGACAACAAGGAAGGCCTGCTCAAGGTCGTGCTGACGCCCGACGCCTGAGCTGCTGCAAAATGCCGGCTTGTCAGAGCGCGGCCGGCGCGTCTTAATGCGCGCCATGAACCGCCGCCGCTTCCTGCAGTCCGTCGCCGCCGCCAGTCTCGCCCCGGTCGCCCGCGCGGCCGACGCGCCGCGCGTGATCGACACCCACACGCACTTTTACGATCCGTCGCGGCCGCAGGGCGTGCCCTGGCCGCCGAAGAACTCGCCGCTGTATCGCACCGTGCTGCCGGCCGACTGGCTCGCCGTGGCCGCCCCGCACGGCATCCATGAGACGGTGGTGGTCGAGGCCAGCCCGTGGGTCGAGGACAATCAGTGGGTGCTGGATCTGGCGGCGAAGGAAAAGAGCATTGTTGGACTGGTCGGCAATCTCGATCCAAACGACGAAGCCTTTGCAGCCAACCTAAAGCGGTTCAGCGCCAACCCGCTGTTCCGTGGGGTGCGCTGGCGGGCCGATCTGGTGCGCATCGACCAAAACCGCGACCGCGTGCTCGCCGGGGCGCGCCAGCTCGCTGAGCGCGGTCTCAGTCTGGATCTGAACGGTCCGGCGACCGCGCTTGAGCATGCCGAGCGGTTGGCCAACGAGGTGCCGGACCTGCGCATCATCATCAACCACCTTGGCGCCCCTGGTGACCCGCGCGCGCTGCGGCCGGAATGGCAGGCGGCCGTGCGGGCCATTGCCCGTCGCCCGAATGTCTTCATGAAGGTCTCCGCCCTCGTCGAGCAGGTTCCGGGCGCCAAGGGCGATGCCCCGGGCGACGCCGAGTATTACCGCCCGATCCTCGACACCCTCTGGGATTGCTTTGGCGAGGACCGGCTCCTCTATGGCAGCAACTGGCCGGTGTCCGACCGTGGCGCATCCTACGGGGTGGTTTTTGGCATCGTCCGCGACTACTTCGGCGCCCTGGGTGCCGAGGCCTCGGACAAATACTTCCAACGCAACGCCCGCACCGCCTACCGCTGGGTCGAGCGCACCTGACCGGCATGGGCGCCGCAGAAAGTCTTGTTTTTGTTTCACGCCGCCGCGTATTCTCTCCCGCCCCTTCAACGGACTCCATGAAATTCCCCCACTTCCTGCTGGCCTGCCTGGCCCTCGTGCTGCCCCCCGTTGCCGCTTCCGGCCAGGCCATTGATCTGAGTTCCGGCGACTGGGAGGGCGTGGTCAACATCGACGCCTCGGTGCTGCTGCCGGATTACCGCGAGCCCTGGAATGCCGGCCAGCCTTCGGGCGGTTCCGGCACCGGCTTCCTCATCGGCAAGAACCGGTTCCTGACCAACGCCCACGTCGTCAGCAATGCCACCAAGCTGGTCATCCGCAGCTCGAATGATCCGCGCCCGCATCCGGCGCGCATCGTGCACATCGCCCACGACTGCGACCTCGCCATCCTCGAGGCCGAGGACGGCGCGCCGTTCGAAAAGCTGAAGCCGCTTGAGCTCGGTGGCATTCCCAAGCTCAACACCGAGGTCATCGCCATCGGCTACCCGATTGGTGGCGACCGCATCTCGGTGACGCGCGGCGTCGTCTCGCGCATCGACTTCCGGCCCTACAGCCACACCCAGGTCGACTCGCACCTGGCCATCCAGGTTGATGCCGCCATCAACCCAGGCAACTCGGGGGGGCCGGTCCTGCAGGACGGCAGGGTGGTCGGGGTCGCCTTCCAGGGCTTCAGCGGCCGGGTCGCGCAGAACGTTGGCTACATCATCCCGGTGCCGGTGGTGTCACGCTTCCTCAAGGACGTCGAGGACGGTCGCTACGATCACTACGTCGACTTTGCGGTGAGCGATTTCGCCATCGAAAATCTCGCCCAGCGTCGCGCTTTTGCCCTGCAGGACAACACCGGTGTCATGATCGCCGACGTCGAGCCGGCGGGCAGCGCCGGTGGGCTGCTCAAGCGTGGCGACGTACTGCTGTCGATCGACGGCAACCCGGTCTTCAACAACGGCCTCATCCGCATGGAGGGCGAGTTGGTGAACATGAACGAGGTCGTCGAGCGCAAGTTTGCCGGTGACGTTCTTCGGCTGGCCTTCCTGCGCGACGGCAAGCGCCAGGAAGCCAATGTCGAGCTCAAGCGCTTCGATCCCTATGTGAAGCTCGGCGAGCAGTACAACCAGCGGCCACGCTACCTGGTCTATGCCGGCCTGGTTTTTCAGCCGATGGACAAGAACCTGATGGACGCGCACCAGATCAGCGATTCGGCGGCCAGCTACATCTTCGACAATTACCTGGCTGAGAAGTTGTATGTGGAGCGCCCCGAGCCAGTCATTCTCACCAGCATCCTTGCCGACGAGGTCAACACCCACCTCGCGCCCTATGCGCAGAGCGTCGTTGACGAGATCAACGGCGTGAAGATCCGCAACCTCAGGGATGTGCGCGACGCCCTGTCGCGCGAGGAGGGTGACAAGCCCTTTGTCGTCATCAAGCTGCTCGAAAAGGGGCGGCCGCTGGTGCTGCGCCGAGACCTCGCCGAGACCGCGCACCCGCGCATCATGCAGACCTACAGCATCCGCGACGATGCCTACCTCGGTCTCGAATAAGAAGCTGCGCCCCGCCGCCATGAACTCTTTGCTTTTCTCCGCCTTTTCTGTCCTGCTTTTCGCCGTCGCCGCCGCGGCGCAATCGCCCCTGGTCCTGCGTCCGCCGGAGCCCGGTGTGCAGACCGGCTCGCTGCTCAAGACCAACGTCACCTACCAGAGCCACAACCAGCGCATCCCCTGGCAGAAGGAGTCGCCCGGCAGCCGCCGTGGCCTTGGCGTGGTGCTTGAAGGAAACCGTGTCCTGGTCACTGGCCAGATGGTCGCTGACGCGACCTACATCGAGCTTGAGCTGCCGGACAGCGGTCAGAAGATTCCGGCGCGGGTGGAGGCGGTCGATTACGAGGCCAACTTGGCCCTGCTGGCACCGGCGGCCAACGGCAAGGAGGCCGCGTTCTTCGCCGGCCTGCGGCCCATGGCCCTCGACACCTCAGCGCGCATTGGCGACGCACTGAACGTTTGGCAGACCGGCCGCGTCGGCGAGCTCATCGTCACGCCGATGCTGGTTAGCAAGGTGATGAACCAGGGCTACGTCGTCGACAATGCCAGTTTCCTTGTCTACGAGGCGCAGGGCATCATCCGCAGCGAGGCCAACAGCTTCACCCTGCCAGTGGTCAAGGGCGGCAAGCTCGCCGGCCTGCTGCTTCGCTACGACTCGAAGAATCAGGTCGCCACCGTGTTGCCCGGGCCGATCATCGCGCACTTCCTCAAGGATGTCGCCCAGGCGCCTTATGATGGCTTTCCCTCGCTGGGCGTCGAGTTTCAGACGACGCTCGACGAGCAGTTTCGCGAGTACCTCGGCCTGAAGCCCGACCAGCCGGGTGTGTACATCAGCAAGGTCGTCAAAGGTGCCTCGGCTGAGCAAGCCGGGGTGCGCGAGGGCGACATCCTGCTCGCCATCAACGGCGAGCGCATCGACGCCCGCGGCGACTATCAGGACGCGCAGTACGGCGCGCTCAGCATCAGCCACGTCGTGCGCGGCCGATCCTTCGTCGGCGACAAGGTGGAGATCGTCGTCTTGCGCGGGGGCAAGGAAGTGGTGTTGAAAGGCAAACTCACCCGCAAGCTGCCCGAGGACTACCTGGTGCTGCCCTACCAGTTCGATGCGGGACCGCGATACGTCCTGCACGGCGGTCTGCTCTTCCAGGAGTTGACCCGCCCCTACCTGAACTCCTTCGGCCGCGAGCAGCTTGGTGGTCCCCTGCTGCGGCTGGCCCGCGCCGCCGCCAATCCCGAGGCTCTGGAGGCTGACGGGCGACGCCGCGTTGTCTTCCTCAGCGCCGTTCTGCCGACGCCTGCCACCCAGGGTTATGAACGCCAGAGCGGCCAGGTCGTGCTCGCTGTCAACGGCGTCAAGATCAACGCGCTTGAGGATCTGGCCGCCGCGCTCGACAAGCCGGTCGACGGCATCCAGCGCATTGAACTGCGCGAGTTCCCCCACCTGCTTCACCTGGATGCCGAGCGCGCCGCGCAGGACAACGCCCAGCTCATGAACGGCATGTTCCGCATCGGCAGCCTGCGCCGGCTGTGAGGTTCTTGCCACACGGTTGCCGCTTCATCCCGACTCCCCCGCATGAATCCCACCTTTGAAGAGCTGGCCGGCATGATCGACCACTCGCTGCTGCATCCGTCGCTCACCGATGCCGAGGCCGAGGCCGGTTGCCGGCTTGCGGCAGAGTACGGCGTTGCCTCCGTCTGCGTGAAGCCCTACTTCGTCGCACGCGCCCGCGAACTGCTGAGCAGCACACGGGTGCGTGTCGGATGCGTCATCGGCTTTCCCGCCGGCAACAGCACCACGGCCCTCAAGGTGTTCGAGACCGAGACCGCCTGCCGCGACGGCGCGGTGGAGATCGACATGGTCATCAACATTGGCAAGGCGCTGGGCGGCGACTGGGAGTACGTGGAGCAAGAGATTCGCGCCGTCGCCGAGGCCGCGCATCGGCACGGTGCCAAACTCAAGGTGATCTTTGAGAACGACTACCTTCCCGACGATGCCACGAAGATCCGCCTCTGCGAGATTTGCGGTCGCGCCGGGGCCGACTGGGTGAAGACCTCGACCGGCTATGGCTTCGTCAAGCAACCTTCGGGCGGCTACGATTACCGGGGCGCCACCGAGCACGACCTGCGGCTCATGCGGGCGCACAGCCCCGCCCATGTTCAGGTCAAGGCCGCCGGTGGTGTGCGCGACCTGGATGGCCTGCTGCGCGTGCGCGAGCTGGGTTGCACGCGCCTCGGCGCCAGTGCCACGCAAGCGATCCTGGAGGAGTTCCAGCGCCGGGTGACTGCTGGTGACACGGCCGTGCGCGAGGCTCGGCTGGGAGCGGGTGGTTACTGAGACAGACGCACCAGGCGCATCCGTGCGAAGCGGCGTTCGTCCGCAGGCGCGCCGACGCGCACCTGCACTTGGTGAATCGTGCCGTCGAGGACCTCGTCCTGTTCGACCTGCGCGCCTGACGTCGCCACGGGAGCCGCGCCGGCACTGCTGCGGACAATGGTGGTCCAGGTGGTCAGGTCGGCGCTGGTTTCGAGCAGGTACTCCAGATCGACAGCCTGCGTGTCGCGGCGAAAGCGGTAGACATGATCGATGCCGCCCCCGGTACCTGCCTCGCGCGAGACATCCAGCACCGACACCGCATTGGTCGTCCCGGGTTCCAGGCCGTAGGCGTACTCGAAGCCGTTGTTCAGGCCATCGCCGTCTTGATCGGCGCTCTCATCGAAGAAGCTGCCGACCTGTCGGCCAGGGAAGTGCTGCTCGAGCCAGCTTTGCCAGCGGGTGGGGGGCGGCAGTTCCGGGTAGGTCAGGGTGAGGCGCGGACGCTGGCTGGCGGTGGTCCACTCGCGGCTGGCAAAGCGCATGGCGGAATACTCCGTGGTTTCATCGCCGCGCACGAACCAACCGAAGTTGCTGGCCGGCGCGTCCAGCCAGGCCTGGACATCGGTGAGCAGACCGGCGCCGCTCCAGGCATAGGTTTTCCCCGCACCGGTCACCGTCGAGGTGGCCGAGGCTGTGATGGCGAAGCTCCCGCCGGGAGTGCTCCACAGGCTGCCGCTGTAGAAACGGTGGTTCCAGGTGGCGTCCTGAGCGGTCGGGGCTGCGCCGGTGCCGCCCTTGCGGCCGGCATTTGAGGTGCCTTCCCCCCAGTCCTCGGTGGCCCGGTGAAGGGCAACGGGAAAGCTCAGGCCAAAACTGCCGACCGCGTCGAGATAGAGGCTGAGGCTGGCCGAGAGCGGTGCCGTGTTGGCCGGGAAGGCGCCGAGGTTGAAGGCCACCAGTCCGCGGCGCAGCGAACCGGGCGGCGTTTCGTCATTGGGCACGCCGATCTTGCCGGTGAAAAAGGTCTCACCCTTGGCGCTGCTGTTGTTGCTCTCCTGAAACAGCGAGGTGTCCTTGACCGCCGTGAAGGTCATCGAGGCGATCTGCAGGGGCTGAATCTGGTAGATGGCCCCGGAGGGCAGGTTGTCCACGCCGAGGGCCGTGGCACCGCGTGCGACCTTTGTGGCCAAATACAGCTCCCCGTCCTCGTCGCGGCCCATGGCCAGGATGCGGGTTGCCAGAGGACTGCCACCGCTGAGTTGGAGTGCGGTGACCGGGCCAAACACACCGGGCGAGGTTTCCTCGATGCCGAGCAGGACGCCGCTGGGGGCGCTGTTGCTGGCGCTGTAATCGGCGAAGACGTACTTGCCCTGCAGGGCGGGGAAAGTGCTGCCTCGGTAAACGTAGCCTCCCGTGACCGAGATGCCAAATTCCGGCAGTCCCGTGGCGGCCCCTTCTCCGGGGTGCGCGTAGGCGGCAATGGGTGCCGTCGGCGTCACGGCACTGGGGTTGGGGGTCAGCGGAAAGAGGTCGAAGGTGCCTTCGAAGCGCCTCCAGCCGTAGTTGCGTCCGGCTTCAATGAGGCTGATCTCCTCGATCCGGCCCTGGCCGACATCGGCGCAGAACAGGCGGTTCGTGGCGCCGTCGCCAACATCATCGAAGCTGAAACGCCAGGGATTGCGCAGACCGAAGGCGTAGATTTCCGCCCGTGCTCCGCTCACACCCACGAAGGGATTGCCGGCAGGAATGCCATAGGCGCCACCCGGTCCGTCGGTCCCCAGGGGATCGAGACGGAGAATTTTGCCGAGCAGGTTGGAGAGGTCTTGGGCATTGCCCAGGGCATTGGCTGGCCGGCCGGTGCCACCGCCGGTGTGGCCGTTCTGGTTGTCGTCCGAGCTGCCGCCGTCGCCCGTGCTCAGGTAGAGCGAGCCATCCGGGCCAAACTCCAGCTGGCCGCCGTTGTGGTTCGCCTGCGGCTGAGCGAAGGTGAGCAAAATCCTTTCCGATCCGGGGTCGGCGAGGTTTGGCTGGGTGACCGAGGCCTGGTATTCTGCCAGAACGCTGACATGGTTGGGCTGGATCGCCCATGTCGGCGGCACCGGATCGTTGCCCGGGATGAAGGCGCGGCTGTAGTAGACGTAAAAGCGCCGGTGGCCCGGCTGCCCGGGCTGGTCATACTGCGGGTGAAAGGCCAGGCCGAGCAGCCCGCGTTCATCCGCGCCGCTCGGGTTGAGGGGCAGCACACGGGGCGTCAGATCCAGAAACGGCACCGGCAGTAGCATGCCATGCTGAAGGATGCGGATGGTGCCGGACTGCTCGCAGATGAACAGGCGCTTCGAGCCGTCGCCCGCATGGGCGAAACCGACGGGAGACACCAGCTGCTGGAGCACCAATGGCCTGAGATGGAGGGTCGGAAACGCCGCATGAAGCCCGCCGGCCAGCAGGGACAGCAGAAGCAGCGCAGCGATTTTCATGACGGAAACTTGAATTTCAACAAATTCCCCCTGGGTGAACAAGCTTGTTTTCTTTGTCGGGCAACAAAAGCCAAGTGCAGGCGCACGCGGGTTTGGGGTAACGGAAGATGACATTGACGAGCACGCGCACTTTTTGTTAAATTGAACAAATCGCATCTGATTGTCAGTCCAGGATTCTTCACCCCCGGCTCAACCGTCCTCTGCTTTCCCGCTATGACCCGCCCTGCACGCGAATTCCGGCACTTTTTGGCACGGGCCTGTGCCTTTGCTCTTGGTTTGGTGGCCGTCCCGCCACTGTTTGCCGCCACGGACTTTTTCAGCGCGGCTCCAGGACAGGGGGCGGCGGATGGTCTGTGTGACGTCTGGCAGCAGCTGCATGGCGCGTGGGGGCTGGTTCCTGCGGCGGATGAGGACAACGACGGCTGTTCCAACCTCACCGAGTCGATTGCCGGCACGAATCCCTTTGATCCCCGCGACTGCACCAAGGTGGGGGATGTGGCCAGCACGGGCAGCAATCTGGTCTTTGCTTTCAAGTCGCAGCGGGGCAAAAAATACCAGGTCCTGGAGTCGGATGTGCCGGTGGGTGGTACTTGGACCCTGGTGTCCGGCTCGGCCAAGGTGAGCACGGTGGACGGTGCCGAGGACAGCATCAGCATCAGCCGCCCCGCGGGCACCAGGAAGTTTTACAAACTCGAAGTCCTTGATCATGACGGCGACGGCGACGGCGTGCCCGACTGGGCCGAGCACAAGAGCGGCACCAATCCCGCCCTTGCCAGCAGCCCGGAGAATGCCTCGGGCGGGGTTGCCAACGACCTCGACACGCTGCGCAGCCTGCTGTCGCTGACGGCGGCGCCGCTCGCCGGTTATGACAAAGGCTATGAGGTTGACGACCGCGACGCTGGTGTGCCTGTGCCCGTGCCTGCGCGCATCGGTTTGACACGCAGCTTCGGCACCATGCCCTTGACGATCGGAGTCACGACCCTGGCGGGCGCGCCCGCGCCCAGCAAAAGCGACGCCTCGCCGGCCGACTTCAGCATCAGTGGTCTCAGTGGCGGCAAGATCACTCTGCCCGCCAACGCTGGCACACCCGGCAATCCCCACGCCGTCCTGGTGCAGCCGGTGCCTGATGCGGCCCATGAGGTGACGGAACATCTCAAGGTGTCGTTTGCTCCCCCCTCGGCAGGCCTGTCAGGGCCGGTCGCGGAGGCCACGGTGTCGATCGCCGATGCCAAGGCCGGGATCGAGGCCAATCGCACCCTGTTCGTCGCCTACCTGGGCCGCGAGGCCGGTGTGGTGACCAATGCCACCGGACTGGCCACGGCGCTGGTCGAGGGCGACAACGATGGCGCCAGCATCAGCCTGACCTTCAGCAATCTCACCTCGCCGCAGAACACCGCCTACCTGCGGGTCGAGAACGACGACATCATCAACGTTGGCGTCGGACAGGTCTCGGGCCGCGCGTGGAACATCCGCGCCGCCAGCATCAAGCTCACCGATCAGGCCATGCTGACCGCCCTGCACCAGGGACAGCTCTACATCAGCATCACCACCGCCGACAACCCGAGTGGAGAGATCCGAGGTTACTTCAACAAGGCGGTGGGATCCACCACCTTTGCTTACAACGGCGCCCAGCACGGTTCGCCGGTGCAGGGCAGCGGAGCCTGGACCACGCCGACCGGCGCCGCGCTTGAGCGCGACATCTGGCGGTTCCTGGACCAGTGCACCTACGGCGGGACCCAGGACCTGTACAACGAGGTTTTGGCCGAGGTGAATCTTGCGGTCGGCAATGGCGGCACCTACCTGGACGGTTATCGGGCCTGGCTTGAGAAGCAGATGGCCCTGCCCAACCCCAGCCTGATGCAGCTCGTCATTGCCGCCGACAATGAGGAGTTCGTCCTGCGCGGCAACAAGCCGCTGTGGACCGGGAATGACCCCAAATTTGCCGGGGAATCCTACTCGGTCAGCCGGGACGGTTTTGGTTTTGTCACGACGATCAGCGGCATTGCCGAAGGTACCTTCAACAACAATCATCCCTTCCACAACAACCGTCGGCGCGAGATGTGGACCCTCGCGATGCAGTCCAAGGCGCAGGTCCGTCAGCGCATGGCCCAGGCTCTCAGCGAGATCCTCGTCATCTCCGAGATCGATGCCACCGTTCAGAGCCGTCACTATGGTGCCGCCAATTACTGGGACATGCTCGCCAACAACGCCTTCGGCAAGTATCGGACGATCCTCGAGAACGTCACCTACAGCCCGATGATGGGCATCTACCTGAGTCACCTGCGCAACCGTGCCCAGTATGTCTCCGGCGGTGTCACCATCTTCCCTGACGAGAATTATGCCCGCGAGATCATGCAGCTCTTTTCCATCGGTCTTGTGTTGCGCCACCCCGACGGCAGCCTTGTCCTCGACGCAGGTGGTCTGCCCATCCCAACCTATGACAATGACGACATTGCCGAGCTGGCCCGGGTGATGACGGGATTGTGCCACGGTGCCAGGCATCAGACGGCCAGCGTGCAGCGCCACAATGGCCTGACTTTTGCAGCTTCCAGCACGCGGGTTGGTCCAGCCATCGAAATTCAGGGCGGCGCGGATACGGCCGGTGTCAGTTTCACCAATTTCGGAGACACGGGCGGGGAGGGCTGGTATCAAGCCGGTTGGATCTACCCGATGAAGATGCTGGGCCGCGTTGGAACCACCGTCTATCATGACTTTGCGGTCAAGACACTTTTGGCCGGCAAACACGGTCAAACGGTGATCCCGGCCCAGACCCTGCCGACCGGGGACACCACCGCCGTGCGCCAGCAGACCAACACCATGGCTGCGACCGATCTGACGCTCGCCCACAACATGCTCGCCGGCAATCCGGCTTCGTCGAGTTACGACGGCCACCAAAACACTCCGGTGAATGTGTCGCGCTGGCTCATTCAGCGCTTCACCACCTCGAACCCGAGTGCCGGTTACCTGTATCGCGTCAGCGAGGTCTACCGCAGCACAAATGGCAATCTTGGCGAGGTGCTCAAGGCGATCCTGCTCGACTACGAGGCGCGCAGCCTCGAGCTCGCCGATACCTCGATCTCACATGGGCGCAAGAAGGAGCCGCTCGTTCATTTCATGTCGGTGATGAGGGGTCTGAAGGCACGCAGCGGCATGCCGCTGACCGCGCTGCGCGACCTGCAGCACGGCTTCAGCGACACCGATGCCCAGACCCTCAACGGGTGGCCGAACTACTCCAAGACCCTGACCCAGGCCGAGATCGACAAATATGTTCCGAACGCCACCCGCTTCCGCTTTCCGGACCAAAGCACCGCGCTTGGGCAGTCGCCGCTGCGTGCGCCAAGCGTTTTCAACTGGTTCCTGCCGGACTACATCGTGCCCGGGCCAATGGCCGAAGCCGGTCTTTTTGCGCCGGAGATGCAGATCGCGTCGGAGACCAATCTGGTGAGCCGCATCAACCGTCTTTGGGCCTTCACCTGGATGAACCTCGACGGCATGGCTGTTCAGCCCGGTGTGGATGCCGACGATGCCATTCACGTGGCCAGCACTGCTGCAGTTCAGGCCAAGGTCGGCCTCACCAACACCAGCAATGGCAGTTTCACCAGCAGTCTTGCCCTGACCTTCACCAATGCCAACTGGAACACGCCGCAGACCGTGCATGTCGCCGCCGTCGACGACCAGCTGCGCGAGGGCGGCCATGCCACGACGATTGCCCACACGGCCGCCAGCACTGACCCGGCCTACAACGCGCCGACACTGCCGGCGGTAAATGTGAGCATCAATGACAACGAGGGGACGGCCGGATCGGTCATCGTGCAGGAAAGCGATGGCACCACTTTGGTGGGTGAGGCGGCCGCGGCGGGGACCCTGACCGACACTTACACCGTGCGCCTTGGCAGCGCCCCGAGTTCGATGGTGACCCTCACGAACCGTGCCAATGCCCAGCTCAGCCTGAGTCCGGCGACGCTCAGCTTTGACAGCGCCAACTGGAACACGCCGCAGACGGTCACTGTCAGCGCCGTGAACGACAGCTTTACCGGCGAGACCGTGCATCTGGGCTACATTGGCCATGCCGTTACGAGCACCGACCCCGCCTACGCAAACGCCAATGTGCCCGGAGTCGTTGCTTTTGTGGGCGACAACGAACAGTCCGGGAGCAACGGCATCACGGTTCGTCACACCGGTGGTGACACGGCTGCCGGCACCACCGTCACTGAAGGGGGGGCGTCGGACAGCTTCGTTTTTGCCCTCAATCGCGCGCCCACTGGGCCTGTGACCGTCACCGTCAGCAGCAACACGCGTGTCACCACCTCGCCCGCCAGCCTTGTTTTCACCACGACCAACTGGAATCAGCCGCAGGCCTTTGTGGTCAACGCTGTTGACAATGGCACCGCGGATGGCAATTCCACCTTCAACCTCACCCTCACATCGACGGGCGGAGGTTACAGCTCTACGGCCACCAGCTCGGTCACCGTCATCGACAATGATGGGACGGGTCCGGGAGGCGGTCTTGTCATTGCCGAGTCGGGAGGTGCGACGACCGTTTCCGAGGCTTCGCCCTATGCCAGCGCCAACACCGACAGTTACACCGTGCGCCTGTCGAGCCAGCCGACCGCCAACGTCACCGTGACGGTCTTTCCCAGGCGCCACCTGGCCCCGATGTCGAATCACGCCAAGCTGATGGGATATTTTGCCAGCGACATCCCGAGCAGCACCAGCAACATGCAGGCGGATCGCATCATCTTTGATTACGGCGACATCATCAGCCTGTACAACTCCACTTTCACGAGTTCGGGCGGTGTCGCCGGCAGCAATGCCAACAATCTCGACGACCATTTCAACGCGACTCTGGCGGTCGTGGATCGGTTTGACCGCATGTGGTGTGGCGGACAGCTCAAGGCTCAGTCGCCGAATTTGACGGTCGCCGACCTTTCGAACGCCGCGATCGTGAATCCTCGGAAGTCGATCGTCGCCGGCGTGCTTAATAGCTATGCCACCACCCGCGGCAGCACGGAGACGAGCTATGCCGCCGAGGTGCGCGACCGCTGCCGCATCGCCGCCTACCTCGTCAGTATTTCGCCTCAGTCCTTCACCATGAAGTGATCCGCAAGGTTCTGAATTTCATCTTTCCCGCCCGCCATGAATCTCCTCCTTCGCAAGACCCTGGATCGCAGCAAGCCGAACCGTCGCGACTTCCTGCTCCAGACCGGCTGTGCCGGCCTCGGCATCACCAGCGCGGTCAACACACTGGCCCACATGCAGCTCATGGGCACGGCGGCCGCGCAGAGTGCGGGCAGTGACTACAAGGCTTTGGTTTGCATCTTCCTCAACGGTGGCTATGACTCCAACAACCTGCTGATCCCGCTCGCCGGCAGCGCCCGCACGCAATACGA
>JBIJBO010000168.1:0-7936 GCA_044345215.1 Prosthecobacter sp.
ATGGGATCAGTAGGTGTAGACCTTGCCCTTTGCGGCGTCGGCGAAGACCTGCGGGCTCAGCATGTAGGAGTTCGGCGGGTCGGCCAGGGTGGAGTCGTCGAGCAGCGGCAGGTGGCTGCCGTGGTTGGCGTCCTCGACGTGGGTGGCGGCGACATGCACCGGCGTGCCAACCTTGACCATGTCGAACATCTTGCGGGCGGTCTGGATCGGCAGGCGCACGCAGCCATGGGTGCAGGGGTAGGGCTTCACCCAGCCCCAGTGCATGCCGTAGGCCGGGGCGTAGAAGGACATCCAGTAGGTCATCGGGTAGCCGGCGCCGGGCTGGCTGACACGACGGCGCTGGGCGGTCTTGCTGAGGATGCGGTGGTGACCGGCCGGGGTTGGCGAGTTGGCTGTGCCGACCGAGCAGGGGCTGGCGAGCAGGACGCGGTCGCCCTCGACGACGTAGATGCGCTGGGCCTTGGTGCTGATCTTGACCTTGACGGCCGAGGGGTTTTTCACGGCCTCGACCTTCGGGTCGAAGCGGGTCGAATACTGGGGCTTGCTGGTTTTGCGGGTCGCGCAGCTGCTCAGGCCGGCGGCGAGCACGACAAGCAGGGTGCCGAGGGCGAGGCGGGGGAAGGGGAAGTTCATGCGAGGTAACAGTCTAGCACGACCCCACCGGGCATCCAGCGGTTTTGGCCCGGAAAAAAGCGTGTTTTTTTGCTGACGCACGGCGTTCCTGCGCAGTAGAAAAGTCGCACTCCCCATGAAATTGCCCCTGCTGACGCTTGCCCTGTCCGCCGCCCTGACGTTTGTCGCCACTGCCCAGGAGACTGCTGCGAAAGCTGCACCCGCGGCCGAGGCACCCACACAGTGGGTGCTCTTCGATGGCAAATCGCTCAAGGACTGGGAACCGGTCGACATTGGCGGCAGTGGTGAGGTGACCCTCGAGGGCGGGCAGATGATCATCGCCCAGGGCGACAGCCTGAGCGGCGTCGTTTACAAGAAGGCGGCCGAGTTGCCGCTGAGCAATTACGAGATCAGCCTGCAGGCCAAGCGGCTCCAGGGCGTCGACTTCTTCTGCGGCCTGACCTTCCCGGTCGGCAAAATCGACCGCTGCGCCAGCCTCATCCTGGGCGGCTGGGGCGGCAGCGTCACCGGCATCAGCAGCATTGATGACCTCGACGCCGCCAACAACGCCACCGGCAGCTACCAGCGCTACGACGACAACAAGTGGTACAACGTGCGCCTGCGTGTCACCCCGAACAACCTGAGCGCCTGGGTCGACGACAAGCAGGTGGTCGACATCGACATCAAGGACCGCAAGGTCAGCCTGCGCCCGGGGCCAATGGAGGTCTACGCGCCGCTCTCGCTGACCACCTTCAACACCATGGCAGCCATCCGCGATGTCGTGCTGCGCAAGCTTTGAGGCGGCGGGCTTCGCCATCGCAAATCTCAGATTTCAGATCGGCAGATTTTGCGGCTGAGGCATACGTCGTCCCAGGCGAATGGAATCGGGCGGGCGACATGCCTGGCACGGGGCAAAGCGGCTTGGGACCTCTTTGCCATGTGCCAGGTTGGTCTCTTCCTTCCCTGCATCCATGCAAAAAACCCGGTCGGCGACCACGTAGGTACAGTTGCCCATGTTGCGTTCCGTTCGTTTCCTTCTTCTGCTGCTGCCCCTGGCCGCCGGCGCCGCGCCACTCTCCTTTGAAAAGGATGTGCGCCCCGTGCTCAAGGCCCATTGCACCCACTGCCATGGCGAGGAGGAAAAGCCCGAAGGTGGCGTTGACCTGCGTCTGCGTCGCTTGATGGATCTGACCCTGGACAGTGGCGATCGCCTGCTCGTCCCTGGCAAGCCGGAGCAGAGTGCCCTTGTTCACATCATCCGCAGCGGCGAGATGCCCAAGAAGGGCAGCCCGATGCCTGAGGCGGAACTGGCGGTCATCGAACGCTGGATCCGCGAGGGCGCCAAGACCCTGCGGCCCGAACCGCTGGCACTGGCGCCGGGGGCGGTGATTTCCGAGGAGGACCGCGCCTGGTGGGCCTTCCAGCCGGTGCAACGTCCGGCGGTGCCCAAAGCCGACACGGCCCGGGTGCGCACTCCGGTCGATGCCTTCCTGCTCGCCAAGCTGGGCGAGTCGGGCCTGGGCTTCGCCCCCGAGGCCGATCGCCGCGCCCTGATCCGTCGTCTTTCGCTTGATTTGACGGGCCTGCTGCCGACCCCGGAGGAAACCGAGGCCTTCGTCGCCGACCGCTCGCCGCTCGCCTATGAAAACCTTGTCGAGCGCCTGCTTGCCTCGCCGGCCTACGGCGAACGCTGGGCGCGCCATTGGCTCGACGTCGCCGGTTACGCCGACTCCAATGGGTATGCCGAGGCCGACTCGGTTCGGCCGCACGCCTGGCGCTACCGCGATTACGTCATCCGCGCCCTTAACGACGACAAACCTTGGGACGAATTCATCCAGGAACAGCTCGCCGGCGACGAACTGGCCGGGGCGACCCATGACAATTACCAGCAGGCGGTGCTCGACCCGCGGCGCACCGACCAGCTCATCGCCACTGCCTTCATGCGGCTGGCACCCGATGGCACCGGCGATACGGTCGATGATGTCAAGCTCGCCCGTAACCAGGTCATCGCCGAGCAAATCAAGGTCATGACCTCCTCGCTGATGGGATTGACGGTCGCCTGCTCGCAGTGCCATGACCACCGCTATGACCCGGTCACCCAGCAGGATTACTACCGCCTGCGCGCCGTCTTCGATCCCGCCTATCACTGGGAGGCCTGGCGCACACCGGCCCAGCGACATTACTCGATGTATTCCCCCGAGGAACGCGCCCGCGCAGCCGAGATTGAAGCGAAGGCAAAGGAAATCGAGGCCGAGGCCCGGGCCATGAGCAAGAAGTTCCTCGACGAGATCTTCGAGGTCGAAATCCTCAAGCTGCCCGAGGCCGAACGCGCGCCCTACCGCACCGCCCGCGCCACCGCCGAGAAGGACCGCACCCCGGAGCAGAAAGCCCTCATCAAGAAGTACCCCTCGGCCCTCGCGACCTACTCGCTCAACCTTTACGACCAGAAAAAGCAGGACCTCGTCGATGCCAAGATGGCCGAGGCCGCCAAGTTGCGCGCCACCAAGCCGACCGAGGGTTTCCTCATGGCGCTCATGGAGGTGAAGGGCCAGGTGCCGAAGTCGAAGCTGTTCAACCGCGGCGACCACGAGCAGCCGAAGCAGGAGGTCCAGCCGGGCGAGATCGGCATTCTGGCCGGCCCATCCATCGAGTCCTTCAAGCCGGTGCAGGTAAGCAGTGGTTCGACAGGACGCCGGCTCGCTTACGCCCAGTGGCTGACCAGCGGCAAGCACCCGCTGACCGCGCGTGTCCTGGTCAACCGCTTCTGGCTCCATCACATGGGCCGCGGCCTGGTCAACACCCCCGGTGACTTCGGCCGCCAGGGCGAACGTCCCAGTCATCCGGAACTGCTCGACTGGCTGGCCGATGCCTTCGTGCGCGGTGGCTGGAAGCTGAAGCCCCTGCATCGTCTCATCGTGCTCAGCTCGGCCTACCGCCAGTCCTCGGTCCAAGAGGCCTCTCTGCGCCAGGATCCGGAGAACCGCCTTTACGGCCGCTTCAAGCTGCGCCGGCTTGATGCCGAAACCCTGCGCGACTCCCTGCTCGCCGCCAGTGGCACGCTGGTCAGCGACCGTTTTGGCCCCTCCAGCGGTGTCGGCGTTGACCCGCAGGGACGCGTCGTGGTTGGCATCGACAAGGGAACGATCACCACCCACAAAGTCGAGCCTGGCGGTGCCGCTGACTTCCGTCGCTCGATCTACGTTCAGGTGCGTCGCACCCGGCCGGTGACGGTGCTCGACACCTTCGACGCACCCAGCATGGTGCCGAACTGCGAGATGCGCGCGCAGACCACCGTGGCGCCTCAGTCGCTGCTGCTGATGAACGACACCTTCATTCTCGACAGCGCCAAGCGGCTTGCCGAGCGTCTCGAGAAGGAGCGCCCCGGCGACCTGAAGGCGCAGCTTGAACGCGCCTGGAGCCTGCTTTTCGGCAAGCCGCCCACGGCTAACGACCTTGCCCAGAGCCAGGCCTACCTGGAGGAGCAGACCCGTCAGCTCATCGAGTACCACGGCGCCACCCCGCCCGCCAAGGGCGCGCCCACCCCCAATCCGCCCCGCGAAGCCCTCGCCAGCCTCTGCCAGATCCTCTGCTCCTCAAACCGGTTTTTGTACGTGGAATGAGGCAAGGTGCCAAGTTCAAGGTTTCAAGTTTCAAGTTCCGGTCAGTCTAGGGTTCTTCTCCTCAAGGCGCCCTGACGAAACCCTTGCCGGTTCGTTCGCATCTCCCTCTTGGCATCCCTCCCAATGCCGCGCATCCTAGGGCCATGAAAGCCTTCTGCACCTCCCTGATCCTGGCTGCCATCGTCACCCTCCAGGCCGCCGACCCGGGTCCGGCCGTGAGGGCGGTGAATGCGCTGGGGCTGGATCTGCAGCGGCAGACGCGGGTGATGCCGGGCAATGTCTGCCTCTCGCCCTACTCGATCCAGAGCGCGCTGGCGATGACTTACGTGGGAGCTTCGGGGGCGACGCGCGAGGAAATGGCCAGGGTCCTGCACTATGGTGATGCCGACATCGGCCCGGCCCTGGCCAGGCTGGCTGAGGCCTTGGAATCCACCCGGCAGGCGTCGGAAACGCTTGTGAAGCAGAGCAAGGATCATGGCGGCCCCAACGAGTCGCTGCAGTGGTCGGTGGCCAACCGGCTCTACGGCCAGGAGGGCTATGCCTTCCGGTCGGACTTCCTGAAGCAGGTGCAGCGCGACTTCGGGGCGCCGCTGGAGACGCTGGATTTCATTCGCGAGGCCCCGAATGCGGTGCGACGGATCAATGCCTGGGTCAAGCAACAGACGCGCGAGCGCATCCGCGACCTGATCCCTGCCAACGGCCTCACCGAGGACACCCGGTTGGTGCTGGTCAATGCCCTGCACTTCAAGGCCGCCTGGGTGGAGGAGTTTGCCGAGTCGGCCACCGAGGACCAGCCCTTCCACCTGCCCGGCGGCAAGACGGTCGATGTGCCGATGATGCAGCGCCGGGACCGGCTCGGCCACCTGGCCGGCAAGGGTTTCGACGCGGTGTCAGTGCCCTTTGTCGGGGGCGATCTGCACCTGCTGCTGATCGTGCCCCAGAAGCGCGACGGCCTGGCGGCGGTGGAGTTGGCGCTGACGCCGGAGACCCTGGCTGCCTGTGCGCGGATGGAGCGACGTGACGTGGCGCTGCATCTGCCGAAATTCAAGCTGGAGCCGCCGACCCTCGATCTGGCCGAGGTGTTGCAGGCGCTGGGCATGAAGCAGGCCTTTGATCTGCCGCCGGGCAGTGCCAACTTCGAGGGCATGGCGCCGCGTCGGCCGGATGACTACCTCTACATTTCCAAGGTCTTCCACAAAACCTACCTGGCCGTCGACGAGCGCGGCGCCGAGGCGGCGGCTGCCACAGCCGTGGCGATGATGCGTGCGACCGCCATCCAGATCGAGCCGGAGAAACCGGTGGAGGTGCGGGCGGATCGTCCCTTCCTGTTTGCCCTGCAGCATGCCCCGACGGGCGTCTGCCTCTTCCTGGGGCGGGTCAACGACCCGCGCTGAGCCTGCGAGAATCGGCCGGTGGGCGACGTAGGTTGAGTTACCCCATGTCTCGAGCCCCGCTCTGTTCCCGTCGACATTTCCTGCACGCCAACGGCTTTGGCCTCGGTGGTTTGGCCCTGGCAACGCTGCTCCAGCGCGATGGCCTGTTGGCCGCGCCGGTCAAGCCGCTCACCCAGGGCGGGGAACGCTACGATCTGGCGCCGAAGAAGTCGCACTTCGACGGCAAGGCCAAGGCGATGATCTCGCTTTTCATGATGGGCGGTCCCTCGCAGATGGACCTGTTCGATCCGAAGCCGATGCTGACCAAGTACCACGGTCAGAAGTTCCCGGGCGAGATCAAGTACGACAATCTTGCCCAGGCCTCGTCGAAGGTCTTTGGTTCGCCCTGGAAGTTTCAAAAGCACGGTGAGTGCGGCATGGAACTGAGCGAACTGCTGCCCAACCTTTCCAAGGTGGTCGATGAGATCACCCTGATCCGCTCGATGAGCTCCGGCGTCAACAACCACGCCCAGGGCTTGTACGCCATGAATGCGGGTCGCATCACCGCCGGCCGGCCAGCCCTCGGCTCATGGCTGACCTACGGCCTCGGCAGCGAGACTGACGAACTGCCCGCGTACATGGTGCTGTCGCACCCGGGTGGCCTGCCGACCTTTCAGGGCGAGCATTTCACGAATGGCTGGCTGCCGGCACTTTACCAAGGAACGCTGGTGCGCGCCACTGAGCCGCGCATTCTCAACCTCGATCCTCCGGTCTCGCTCGCCGGCCGGGCGCAGGCCCGTCAGCTCGACCTGCTTCAGGCCTTCAATGAGGAGCACCTTGCCGAGCACCCGGGTGAGCTCGATCTGCAGGCGCGCATTTCAAGTTACGAACTCGCCGCCAAGATGCAGGGCGCGGCCAAGGAGGCGCTCGACATCTCCAACGAACCGGAGTCGATCAAGAAACTCTACGGGGTCGACAACCCGATCACCCGCGATTACGCGACCCGCTGCATCATTGCGCGCCGCCTCGTGGAGCGCGGCGTGCGCTACGTGCAGGTGCTCAACGCCGGACAGTCCTGGGACCAGCACAGCTCGCTGATCACCAGCCTGCCGAAGAATTGCGCGGCGACCGATCAGCCAAGTGCGGCCCTGCTGCTCGACCTCAAACAGCGCGGCCTGCTCGACAGCACGGTCGTCCACTGGGGTGGCGAAATGGGCCGCCTGCCGGTTTTGCAGAACGACGCCGGGCAGGAGAAATGGGGGCGCGATCACAACACCTACGGCTTCAGCATGTGGGTGGCTGGCGGCGGTTTCAAGCGCGGCTATGTCCACGGCGAGACCGACGAGTGGAGTCACAAGGCCGTCATCGACGAGGTGCGTCACTTCGACTGGCATGGGACCCTGTTGAAGGCCTTTGGCTTGGATCATACGCGTCTGACGTACAAGCGCAACGGGCTGGCCGCCTCGCTGACCGACAACCAGGGTGCGAAGGTTGTGGATCAGCTGCTGGCTTGAGGGCGGTGGATCCGGATTCCGACCGAACCGTCAGCATCATCCGTGCCCTCACTCCCTGGTGATCGTCTCATCCAGGTTGAGTAGCACGCGCGCCGCCTCAAAGGGTGTCAACTGCGCCAGTGTCGCCTTTTCCTCGGTCGAGGGCATCCGACTCGTGCAGCGGCGGAAGGCGGTGTCCAGGCCTTCGTTGCGGAGGATCTGTTCCAGGGCCTTGGCAAACTCGACAAAAGCCGCATCGTTGAGCAGGGTCAGGGCCTGCAGTGGCGTGTTGCTGCGCAGGCGGCGGGTGCAGGTGCTGAATCCGTCGGGCGCGTCAAACACGCTCAGGCCGGGCGGCGGGGTGGCGCGGAAGACGAAGGTGTACAAACCGCGACGGTAGCGGTCCGCCCCCTGACTGACCGGCCAGGCCCGCTTGACCTGGCCGAGTGACATGACGCCCTCGGGGATGGGCGGATAGACCGGTGGCCCGCCGAGCCTGGACGAGAGCAGGCCGCTGGCGGCGAGGCCTACATCGCGGACGATTTCGGCGTCAAGGCGAAGGCGATTCTGGCGCCAGATCAGGCGGTTGTCGGGATCCGCCGCGGCTGCGGCGGCGCGGGCTTCCGGCGACACCGAGCTGGTCTGCCGGTAGGCGTCGCTGGTGACGATGAGGCGGTGCAGGTGCTTCAGGCTCCAGCCCTTTTCCATGAACTCGACAGCCAGCCAGTCGAGCAGTTCCGGGTGGGTGGGCAGGGTGCCCATGGTTCCGAAATCATTTTCGGTTTCGACCAAGCCGCGGCCAAAGTAATGCTGCCAGACGCGGTTGACCATGACGCGC
>JBIJBO010000040.1:0-25640 GCA_044345215.1 Prosthecobacter sp.
TCATTCGTCATTCGTCATTCGTCATTCGTCATTCGTCATTCGTCATTCGTCATTCGTCATTCGTCATTCGTCATTCGTCATTCGTCATTCGTCATTCGTCATTCCTTCCCCGTCACTTCCTGGCCATCGACCAGCACCACCGTGCCTGGAAGCAGGACCACCTCGTCCGGCTTCAGTTCCGGCAGCTCGACATGAACGCCGTCGTTGAAGCCGGGTTTGACGGCGGTCTTCACCGCCTTGCCACCGACGTGCCTGAAGATGAAGGCGTTGGTTTTTTCCATCACCAGGGCGGCGACCGGCAGCAGGGTGGCGGCGTCGCGCTTTTCGAGCCCGATGCGGGTCATCGCATACATGCCCGGGCGCAGCCTGAGGTCCGAATTGGCCAGATCGGCCTCCGCGAGCATCGTGCGCGTGGCGGGATCGAGGGCATAGGCGATGCGACTGATGCGGGCCTCGACAGGGGCGCTTCCAGCGGCGTCGATCTGGGCCTTCACCGGCTTGTCGACCGCCACCAGGCCACTTTCAAGCTCGGTAACGGGGATCTGCAGTCGCAGCTTGCGCAGGTCGGTGACTTCGAGCAAGCGGGTCGTGTTGGCCGTGGCGAGGGCACCGGGATCGGCAAAGCGCGCGGTGACGATGCCGTCGAAGGGCGCCTTGATCGAGGCAAACTGGGTCAGGGTCTCGCTGCGCTCCAGACCGGCCCTGGCGATGGCGAGCTTGGCCTCCGCATCATCCAACGCCTGCGGCAGGATCAGGTCGGGCGACTTCGCCCGCGCCTCGTGCAGGCGCTTCACCTCGATCTCGGCCGCCTTGACCTCCGCCCGGCCCTTGGCGATGTCGGCTTGGAGTTCCGGCACTTGCAGCGTGGCCAGCACCTGGCCCGCCTTTACCGCATCGCCCTTGTCGACCGTCAGGGTGGCGATGTAGCCGGTCACCTTGGCGTGCAAGGTCGCCTGCTGCCAGGGGGCGAGCGTGGCGGGCAGCGAAACCCAGCGATGGATAGTGCCGGTGCTTGGCCGGGCCGTCGGCAACTCCAGAGCGGAAGCCAGCGGGGCGAGGAGAACGAGGGATAGAAAACGCATGGCAAAAGGGTTGAGGCGTCAATCAGGCGTCCAGGGGTTCCAGCGAGGCCTCCCTGACCTTGGACGAGGCCATCAGGGCATACACGGCCGGCAGCACCAGCAGGGTCGCCACCGTCGCCAGGGCGAGGCCGCCGATGGTCGCGATGGCAAGCGGGCTGGTCTGACTTTCGGCCAGGGCCATCGGCACCATGCCGGCGATCATGGCGAGGCTGGTCATCAGAATGGGGCGGAGGCGGGTGGTGGCACTCTCGAGCGCGGCCTCGCGACGGTCCAAGCCGCCGAGCTGGGCACGATGGGCGAAGGTGACGAGCAGGATGGCGTTGGCGACCGCGACCCCGACGGCCATGATCGCGCCCATGAAGCTCTGCAGGTTGAGCGTGGTGCCGGTGAGCATCAGGGCC
Source organism: Prosthecobacter sp. (assembly GCA_044345215.1). Classification (GTDB taxonomy): domain Bacteria; phylum Verrucomicrobiota; class Verrucomicrobiia; order Verrucomicrobiales; family Verrucomicrobiaceae; genus Prosthecobacter. Next base: position 1,484 of record JBIJBO010000040.1, read on the forward strand.
AGCAGCACGCCGAGCAACGCGGCCGGCAGGGGGGTCAGCACGACGCAGGCGAGGCGCAGGCTTTGGAAGTGGGCCACCAGCAGGAGGAAGATCGTGACGATGGCGATCAGCAGCCCGGTTTGCAGGCCGTCCTGCAGTTCCTTCATCGGCGGCACCTGGCCGCGCAGGACCACCTGGGTGCCGGGGGGCGCGGGATGCCCGGCGATGACCTTTTCCACTTCGCGAGCGACACGGCCCAGCGGAGCGTCGTGCAGGTTCGCGGTGATGGAGACCGTGCGGACCATGTTGTAGCGGTCGTATTGACCAAGGGTCGTGCCCTCGCTGACTTTGGCGATGTTGCGCAGCGGCACGACGGTCTGCTGGGCGGTTGTGACCGGCAGGTTGCGCAGGTCCTCCAGGCTCTTCATCAGCGTCGCCGGCACCTGCACCTGCAGGCTCATGCTCTGGCCGGTCTTGGGGTCGGCATAGTAGTTGGGCACGGTGAAGCGGCTGCTGGCGGTGGCGGCAACGAGGCTGCGCGTGGCATCGCTCATCTTCACGCCGAGGAGGCCGGCGCGTTCGCGGTCGATGTTCACGTCGACACTGGGGTAGTCGAGCGTCTGGCTGAACTGCACGTCGCGCAATTCCTCAAGCTCACTCAGCTTTGCGCGCAGGGTTTCCGCATGCGCGCGGCTGGCGGCGAAATCCTTGCCGCCGACGGCGACCTCGATCGGCGTGGACGAGCCGAGCGCCATGACGCGGGACACGATGTCGGCCGGCTCGAAGGAGAAGAGCACGTCCGGAAACTCCTTCGCGAAGCAGGCACGGAGTTTTTCGCGCAACTCGGCAACCGGCAGGCGGCTGGCATCCTCCTTGAGCTGGATCTGCAGGGTCGCCTCCTCCGGGCCGCTGTTCCACTGGTGGATGAGGTTCACCGGATAGTTCGGCGCGTGCACGCCGATGAGGCCCATGCTGGTGGCGATGGGCGCTTCCTCCTCAATCAGGGCCAGCACGCGCGTGGCGATCTGCTCGGTCGTTTCGAGTCGCGTGGCGGTGGGGGCGCGCAGACGCAGCTGCAACTGGCCCGCATCCACCTGCGGGAAAATTTCCGTGCCGAGGAAGGGCTGGATGAGGCTGATGGCGAAGGCGACTCCGCCGAGGTAGGCCGGCACGAGGAGGTGACGGATCGTGAGGGAAGGCAGGAAGAGCCAGCGCAGGGCGGACTCGCGTTCCGCCTTGACCTCGGCTTGCAGCTTCGGCTCGCCATGCCACCAGATGCTGAGGATGGGCACCAGGGTGCTGGACAGCAGGTAGCTGGAAATCATCGCAAAGCCGACCGCCAGCGACAGCGGCATGAAGAGCGCCTTCGCCGCCCCGGTCATGAACAAGCTCGGCACGAACACCGCGAGGATGCAGAGCATCGACAGGCTGCGCGGGCCGATGGTCTCCTCGGAAGCGTCGAGGACGATGCGGCGCAGGCTTTGGCCGGCGCCGAGCTTCATGCGCCGGTGGATGTTCTCGATCTCCACGGTCGCCTCGTCCACGAGGATGCCCACCGAGAGGGCCAGACCGCCGAGCGTCATCAGGTTGACCGTGTATCCCGAGATCCACAGGGCCAGCAGCGCCGAGGCGATGGCGATGGGGATGTTGAGCACGACGATGAAGACGCTGCGCAGGTCGCGCAGGAAGAGCAGCACCATCAGGCCGGTGAGGCAGGCGCCGAGCAGACCCTCCTTCACCAGGTCGTCGATGGCGCGGATGATCCAGGGGCTTTGGTCGAACACCAAGGAGACATCGATGTCCTCCGGGCAGGCGGCCTTGAACTTGGGAAGGTTCTGCTTCACCAGCTCCACCACGCTGAGGGTGGAGGCATCGCTGCGCTTGGTGACCGGCATGTAGACCGTGCGCCGGCCGTTGACGATGGCAATGCTGGTCACCAGGTCACTGCCGTCGCTGACCTCGCCGATGTCGCGCACGTACACCGCGCCCTTGTCGGTGACCTTGAGCGGCACCGCCGCCAGGTCCTGGATGTTCTTCACGACGGCGTTCGTCGGCACGATCGGAAAGCTATTGGGCAGCGCCAGGTTGCCGCTGGGGCTCATCGTGTTGGCCTCGGTCATCGCCTTGACCACGTCGTCGGGGGAGAGCCCGTAGGCGCGCAGGCGGTCGGGCTTGACGTTGATCAGGATCGTGCGGGCACTGCCGCCAAACGGCGGCGGGGCGCTGACGCCCGGCAGCGTGGCGAAGAGCGGGCGCACCATGTTGAGCGCGGCATCCTGCATCTGGCCGACCGTGCGCGCGGGATTTTTCGTGGAGAAGACCAGGTTGCCCACCGGCACGCTGCCCGCGTCGAAGCGCGTCACGAAGGCCCCGGGCGTGCCGGGCGGCATGAAGCTGCGGCTGCGGTTCACGTAGGCGATCGTCTCCGACAGCGCCGCCGACATGTCCGTGCCCGGATGAAACTGAAGTTTCATGATCGAGGCTCCCTGAATGTTCTTCGACTCGACGTGCTCGATCCCGGCGATGTACAGGAAGTGATACTCGTAGTAGTAGGTCAGGTAGCCCTCCATCTGCGCCGCATCCATGCCGCCGTACGGCTGGGCCACGTAGATCGTCGGAATGCCCAGCGGCGGAAACACATCGCGCGCCATCCGGTCCTTGGCCTGCCAGGCCCCGAGCAGGATCGCCACGACGATCACGAGGATGGTCCAGGGATGACGGAGGGCGAGGCGGGGTAGGGACATGCGGAAAAAACGGGGCAGACAGAAGCGGGCGGGAAGACGCGACCTGCAATTACGGGCACCGTAAAACGCCGGATCGCCGGAATCTATCCCAAAAAGCGGAAAAAGCCCCCAGGCCTGGGCTAACGCCACGCCTCTGCAGGCCGGCGCGCTTCCCTGCTGGGTGTCTTTGCGCCCTGGTGTGAAGCCCTCTCCACCCCCTTGCCTGCTTCCCTTGAATCAGCGTCCCATCCGCGATTGCCTATCCATTACCCCCGCACCTCAACCCCCAGCTCGCGCAGCTGCTGGCGGACGACCTGCAGGACCTTGCGGCCTTCGGCGGTGATGCGGTAGGCACGCGGGGCCTTGGGGCCGCGGGCGGGGTCGGCCTTCGACCTCAGCCAGCCGTTGGTTTCCATGCGCTTGAGCAGCGGGTACAGGGTGCCGGGACTGACCTCGTAGCCGTGATGGGCGAGTTCCTTGAGCATCCACTGGCCAACCACCTCGCCCTCCGCCGCATGGTGGAGGATGTGGATCTTCCAGAAGGAAAGCAGGATTTCCCGGTTGATCAGTTTGCGGTCCATGTTCATGAAACCATGAACCCGCCGACCCGCCGCGTCCAGCAGCATCCGCCGCCACCGCGGGTGTGCGCCGTTTTCCCGCAGTCGCTGCCCCTCCAAAAAGGTTGGCGCCCCCGTCATCACCAGCCTGGCCGTGTTACATTACCTCAGACCTTCTCCAGCTTGATCGGGTAGGTCTGGAAGGCGTTCCACTGGCAGACGATGAGGTCACCGGTGTCGAGCACGCAGACGTCGTGGCCGTGATCAAAGACGCGCTCGGCCTGCTGCAACGGCTGCAGCTTGCCGTCTTCATACACCGGGGCCGTGCCGCCGGGCGCGCTGACCACGCGGTTGTCGGCACCGAGCACGACCGTGAAGCCCGAGGGATTCTGCGGCAACTTGTTGATCTCGGGGGTCTTCGACCAGCAGACGCCGGCATAAAGTTCCTTGCCGGCAATCACGGGGCGGCAGACCATGGCACCTGGCACCGGAATCGTTTCCAGATACTTGCCGTCGAGACTGAAGCGACGGAAACAGTTGTCCGCGCGCGAGGTGACCAGCACCGTGGGATCACCGGCGCGTGTGTCGATGGCAATGCCGTGGGCGTTGTTGAGTCGCTGCTCGGCCGGCACGCCGTCCTTGCCGCCGAAGCGCTGAAGGAACTTGCCGCGAGCGTCGTAGCGCAGGACGAACTGCGAGCCGTAGCCGTCGACCACGTAGATGTCGCCATTCGGCGCGACCGCGGTCTCGGTGGGATTGAAGGTCATGTCGGGCTCGTAAGCACCGACACTCATCGGATGGCTGATCGAAAAAATCTCGCGGCCGGCCAGGTCGGTCTTGGTGACGCGGCCGGTCTGGCGGTAGCCGCCGCTGCCCGACTTCCACAGGCCGCTGTCGGTGACGAGCAAAAACTCCTCGCCATTTTCCTCGGCCAGGGTCAGGCCGTGACCGCCGGGCCAGACCGCGCCCCAGGATTCGAGGATGGTGCCGTCGGGCTGGAACACGAGCATCTGGTTGTCCCAATGGTCGCCGATCATGAACAGTCGGCCATCTTTCACCTGCACCATCTCATGGCAGTTGAGGATGGGATGATGCCGGCCCTGCCCCGGCGCCACCCAGTCCTTGACCACCTTGTAGCGAAAGTCGCCATGGCCGATGACCATGTCCTTCTTCGGATCCGGCGCCGCGCGCAACGATTGCGTCCAGGTGGCGGCAGCGGCGGTGCCGAGTCCGGCGAGGAAGTGGCGTCGGGTCTTCATGGCGGGGAAAAGCAGGTTCGCGGGAAGTTGCGGATCAGTGTGACACTTCCTCCGGCGGCGCGAGCTGCTTCGGAGGGTAAAAGGCGAAGAGCAGCAGCACGGCGGCGGCGAGCGACAGGCCGGTCGGCCAGAGGAAAAGTTCCTTGTAGTTCACGACGCCCTCCGCGCTCGTGAGGCTGCCCTGCAACGGAATGAAAAACCATTTCGCCGCGAGATCGCCCAGGCCGAGCACGAGCAGGTTGAACAGGCCCTGGGCGCTGGAGCGCACATCTTTCGGGAAGGCCGCGTCGATGAATATGTAAAGGGTGGCAAAGAAGAAAGCGTAGCAGATGCCGTGCAATACCTGGACGAGGATGATCATCGTCTGGTTGTCGGGCAGGAAGGCGAAGACCGCGAAGCGCGCAGCGTGGCCGAGGATGCCGAGGATCATGGTGGTCTTCCAGCCCATCTTCGACAGGAACCAACCGAGCACGGCCATGGTGAGGATCTCGGCGATCTGGCCGATGCTCATCACCGGCATGATCCATTCCGGCTTGATGCCGACGACCTCGCTGCCGAGGAAGCCGCCGGCCATGAGGAAGTAGCCGTTGTGAATGGTCGAGTCGATGAAGGTGGCGATGAAGAGCACCAGCAGGAAGGGTTTCTTCAGGAACTTCGCCGCCTTGAGCCAGGCAAAACCACCCTCACCCTTTGCGGCCGGACGCGCCGGAGTGGGCGGCAGGCTGAGGCTGAACACGGCCAGCACCAGCGAGGCGACCCCGGAGATAACGAAGATGAAGCGACTGGCGTCGACGGCCTCGGCACCGCTCTTGCCCTGCAGGATGAAGTAGAGTGGCCAGGCGGCGAGGATCCAGCCGATGGTGCCGCCCATGCGCACGAGTCCGAATTCCTTCTGGGCGTCCTTCAGGTGGGTGAAGGCGATCGAGTTCGACACCGAGATCGTTGGCACATAGAGCAGCGAGTGGATCAGCATCAGGCTGAAGAAGGTGGTGAAATCCTTCGCCCAGAACATGCCAAGGATGGCGAGGCCGCCGACGAGGTGGCTGAAGGCCATGAACTTCTCCGCGGCGAAATGGCGGTCGGCGAACTGGTTGCTGAAGAAAATGCCGAGCACCGAGGCGATGGCGAAGGCGCTGCCGACCCAGGTGATCTGCAGGTCGGTGAAGTTGAGTCCGTCCTTGCCCATGTAGCCCCAGATCAGCGGCAGCCAGGCCCCCCAGATGAAAAACTCCAGAACCATCATGACAAACAGCTTCTTGGCGGCGGGCGATTTCATAAAGTGCGCGAGCTTAGAAAGCCGGCCACGGGATGGCAAGGCGGGAAATCAATCGACCCACAACCCGGTTTTTCCGGGAAAGAAGCCGCCAGCCCGCGCGGGGTCAGCAGCTCGTCGGCACCCGCTGCGCCAGTTTGACGGCGTGCGGGATGGCGCCCTCGACATGGCCGAGGCACTCGACCGCGCCGGCCGGCTTGCCGGGCAGGGCGACGACCAGGCTGCGGCCCACCACGGCGGCGAGGGCGCGGCTGAGGATGGCGTTGGGCGTAGCAGCGAGCGAGCGCATGCGCATCGCCTCGCCAAAGCCCGGCAGTTCCACCCGCATCAGTCCGCGCACGGCCTCCGGGGTGACATCGCGCTCGGCGATGCCGGTGCCGCCGGTGGTGAGGATGAGACTGCAACCCTGCGCTTCAAAGGAGCGGATGGCCTGCTGGATGCGCTCCAGGTCGTCGGGCACCACGGCCTCGGCCGCCACCTGCCAGCCGCGCTGGAGCGAGGCCTCGCGCAGGGCGGGACCGCCAAGGTCGTCGTATTCGCCGCGGCTGGCGCGGTCGGAGACAGTGATGATGCCGACGCTGAGGCTCACGGTCGTGCGGGGCGTTTCAGGCCTGGGCGGCGCTGACCAACGTGCCGAGCGTCTCGCCGGTGAGGGCGCGGCGGATGTTGCCAGGCTCGTTCATGCTGAAGACGATAATCGGCATGTTGTTTTCCATGCAAAGCGAGAAGGCGGTGGCGTCCATCACCTTGAGCTGGCGGGTCAGGCATTCGTGGTAGCTGATGCGGTCAAAGCGCTGGGCCGACGGATTCTTCGCCGGGTCACTGTCGTAGATGCCGTCGACCTTGGTCGCCTTGAACACGCAGTCGGCACCGATCTCCGAGGCGCGCAGGGCGGCGGTGGTGTCGGTCGAAAAGAAGGGGTTGCCGGTGCCGGCGGCGAAGATGACGACGCGACCGAGCTCAAGGTGGCGGGTGGCGACGCGGCGAATGAAGGGCTCGGCGACGTTCTTCATCTCAATGGCGCTCTGCACCCGGGTGGGCACGTCCATGGCCTCGAGCATCGACTGCACGGCGAGCGAGTTCATGACGGTCGCCAGCATGCCCATGTAGTCGGCGGTGGCGCGTTCCATGCCCTTGTTGCTGGCGCTGACGCCGCGCCAGAAATTGCCGCCACCAACGACCAGGGCGATCTCCAAGCCGGTCTGGTGGGCGGCCTTGATCTGGGCGGCGATGTCCTCGACGATGGGCGGCGAAATATTGTCGGTGCTGCCGGGCTCCCGCAGGGCCTCGCCACTGAGCTTGAGGAGAACGCGACGAAATTTGCGGGTGCCGGAGGATTCGAACATCAGAATCTGGATTTGGCACATGAAACAGGATTGGCAAGGCGCTGCCAAGATTTTTCCTCGGCCCTGCCGCCACCGTTCCGTCTTGAACCCGGCGCGATTCTGCGGAGGATGGCGTCCCGATGATCCATCCCACGGCCCTGATCCACCCCTCTGCGCAGCTCGGCAGCGACGTCGAGGTCGGCCCTTATGCGATCATCGACGGCCCGGCGGAGATCGGTGACGGCTGCCGGATTGAGGCCCATGCGCAGCTGGTCGGCAGGGTGCGGCTCGGGGTGGGCTGCCAGATTGGCCGCGGCGCCATTGTCGGCGCAGCACCCCAGGACCTCGGTTTTGATCCGGCCACCGACAGCTCGGTCTCGCTCGGCGACCGCAATGTGCTGCGCGAGCACGTCACCATTCACCGTGGCAGCAAGCCGGGCTCGGCCACCCGGCTGGGCGACGGCAATTTCCTCATGGTCGGCGCCCATCTGGCCCACGACGTCGTGCTTGGCGATGCCAACATCCTCGCCAACGCCTGCCTGCTGGCCGGGCATGTACAGGTCGGCAATCGCACGTTCATTGGTGGCGGTGCCGTGTTTCACCAGTTCCTGCGCATCGGCGACTCCTGCGTCATCCAGGGCAACGGCAGCTTCGGCAAGGACATACCACACTTCTGCGCCGCCATGCGCACCAACCGCATCACCGGCCTGAACGTCATCGGCCTGCGCCGCCAGGGCGTTGCCAGCGCCGAACGCGCCGCCATCAAGGAGATGTTCCGCCTGCTGTTCTGCTCGGGCAAAAACCTCGGCCAGGCCGTGGCTGCCGCCCGAGCCACCGAATGGTCCGGCCCCGCTCTGCGGCTGCTGGAGTTTGTCGAGACGCCCAGCCGACGCGGCATCTGCCCCTGGCGCGGGGGCCAGACTGGCGAGGAGTGACCGGCAAACCGGGCCGATTTCCCCTGCTTTTTCTTGTCACCCGCGGGCCCTTGGCCTATGAATTGGGTTGTTTTTGAGGCGTCCGGATGCCTGTTGTCCAGCCGTCGCAACCCCACTCTCTCCCGGCATCATGATTTTCCCACGACTTCGCGTCGCGCTGGCGCTGACCGCCTGTTTTCTGGCGTCGCTTGCGAACGGTCAGTCCTTTCTCGACTCGCTGACGAGCAACCTCAACATCGAGGGCGTGGAAACCACCTATGATCCGGAAACCGGCCTGGCCACCGCCAAGGGCGAGGTCGTGGTGACTTACGAGGGTGTGGAAATCCGCAGCGGCAGCGCCAGCTACAATGCCAGCACCGGCGAGGTTGTCGCTCGCGAGGGGGTGGTGATCTGGAAGGAAGGCGCGTTCTATCGTGGCGAGAACATTCTCTACAATGTCAACACGGGTGAACTCACGGGCGACGCGGTTCGCAGTTCAATGCCCACCGAGACCGGAACCTTCTTCTACCAAACCCAGAAGTTTGAGACGGCCACCAAGTTCATCGAGCGCATCGAGGGCGGCGAAACCAGCTTCACCACCCATGACTTGGCCAAGCCCAACTACCGCCTGCGAGCGCGCAGCCTGACCATCTACCCTGGAGATCGCATCGTCATGCGTGGAGTCACCGTGCTTGCGGGTGACACCCCGGTTTTCTACCTGCCCTATGTGTCCCAACCCCTTACTGAGGAGGTCGGCTACCGCTTCACCCCGGGTTACCAAAGCCGCTGGGGTGCCTTCATGCTCAACCAGTATGGCATGTTGCATGGCGATCACACGCTCGCCAAGTATCGTCTGGACCTGCGCTCCAACCGCGGTGTCGGCGTCGGCGCGGAGTTCCTCTCGCTGCGCCATCGCGCGAACAGCGACAACTTCGGCAGGCTCACTCTCTACTACCTCAACGATTCCGATCCCCTGAAAAACCGCACCGGCATCCCGCGCGGCCCGGTCAGCGAGGATCGTTACCGGATCAACTTCCAACACCGCATCTACCTGCCCGGGCCGGAGAAGAGCACCTGGTACCTGGACTTTGACATCAACAAGCTGAGCGACGCGCACTTTTACGAGGATTTCTTCTTCAACGATTTCCGCCAGACTCCCGAGCCGGAAAACCAGATTTCGCTGGTTCACACCGACGAGACCTATGTCGCCACCCTGATGACGCGCTTCCAGGCCAACGACTTTTACACCGTTGGCACCAAGCTGCCCGAACTGGCCCTCGACTTCATCCGCCGCCCCCTTTGGAACACCGGTCTCTACCATCAGGGCAGCTTCAGCGCAGGAATCCTCAAGGATGAACTGGGCGACGAGGACGAACGTTTCCTCCGCGATGAACTCAGCCGAGTCCAGTCGCTCGCCGGCGACACCCGTTTCCTGCGCGCGCGCATCGATGGCGCCGGCTTCAACCGCGTCCACACCTATCACGAACTGCTCTACCCGAAAACGCTGTTCGGCTGGCTCAACCTGGTGCCGCGCATGGGCCTCGGTTTCAGCCACTACGCCGGCATCGACGGGAGCCCGAATGACCTCGACAACGTCACCCGCCCGATCTTTCACGCCGGATTGGACGCCTCCTTCAAGCTGGTCAAATCCTGGTCGGACTACCAGAAGCCAGAATGGGGCCTCGACGGCCTGCGCCACGTCGTCCAGCCCTACCTGAACGTGTCCTACCTGGACTCCTCGCAGCCGCAGAACTTCCCCTCGATCGACCGTCTGTCGCCAACCACCCGCCCGCGCTCGATCGATGTGCCGCTGTTCACGGCCGTCGACGACCTGCGCTCCTGGAACATCACCCGTCTGGGCATGCGCAATTTGCTGCAGACTCGCCGCGACTACACGCATGAGGCACACGGTGTGTTCACCTCGGCCACGAATGACTCCAACCAGACCTACACCTGGGCCGGCCTCAACACCTATGTCGACTTTTTCGCGCGTGACCCGGAATTCAACCGCGACATTTCGAACCTCTACAATGAGCTGTTCTTCCGCCCGGTGCCCTGGCTGAACTTCTGGATGGACATGCAGCTTCCCATTCTGGGAGACACCGGCAGTTTCACCGAACTCAACCAGGGCATCACCTTTATGCCTGCGAAGTCGGTGCAGCTCACCCTCGGCCACCAGTACGTCAACGAGAACCCCTATTTTCGGGATTCCAACCTCGTGTTCAGCCGCCTTTACACCCGGGTGACCGACACCTGGGGTTTTGCCATGAACCAGATCTTTGAAATGGACGACGGCACGATGGAGTTCCAGAGCTACAGCCTCACCCGTGACCTGACGAGCTGGATGGTTTCGGTCGGCGGCATGGTTCGCGACAACCGCCGTGGCATGAATGAATACGGCCTGCTGCTTTCTCTCACCCTCAAGGACTTCCCGCAGGTGAACCTGCCTCTCGACATCGACCCGAACCCCTCCGGCCGCGGCGGCAGCCAGTGATGCCGCCCTGCGGCGGGCCTGCCGGCCGCCGCCTGTCCGGACCGATTTCCATGCCCAAGCGCATCGCCATTTTCGGAGGCAGTTTCAACCCTCCCGGACTTCATCACCGAGCCATCGCGCAGCGGCTGGCCGCCGAGTTCGACGAGGTGCGCGTGCTGCCCTGCGGGCCGCGCCCCGACAAGCCGGGCACCAATTCGGTGCCCGCCGTCTACCGTGCCGCCCTCGCCGATCTCACCTTCGGCGGCCTGCCCGGCGTCACCGTTGACCTCTCCGACCTTGAACTCGACCGCTTCAGCCGCAACCACGAGCTGCAATCGCGGCTCGCCGGTGAGGGCGAACCCTGGCATGTCGTGGGCGCCGACCTCGTCGCCGGTGGCGCGCGTGGCGAATCCGCCATCCAGCGCACCTGGGAAAAAGGCGGGCAGCTCTGGCACGAGGCCCGCTTCGCCGTGCTCAGTCGCCCGGGATTCCCACTGGATCCCGCCGACCTGCCGCCGCAGGCACGTCTGTTCGAACTCGCCGAGACGGGATCAAGCACGCTCATCCGCGAACAGCTCGGCCAAGGGGCCGATGTCTCCTCCCTGCTCACCCCGCGCGCCCACGCCTACTTGCAGCGCTACGGCCTCTACCGCGCCCCCAACCCGGGTGCCTGGGCGCGCGCCAGTCTGGCCAGCCTGCCCTTTCACATCCACGCCGATCCGCACAATCCGCGGGCCGCCGAGTGGCGTTTGCGCCTGCCCGCCAGCCGACCACTGGCTGACGCGGACTTTGTCACCGTGCTTGGCGGCGATGGCACCATGCTGCGCGCCATTCGCGAGCACTGGCGCGAGCGCCGGCCGCTGTTTGGCATCAATGCCGGCCATCTGGGCTTCCTGATGAATGCCCCGGAACAGGTCTTCGGCCACGCCTTTCCGCCCGCCGATGTCATCCTGCGCCAGCTGCCCATGCTCTACCTAGAGGCCGAGGGCCGCGACGGTCACGTGCACACGGCCTACGGCTTCAACGACGCCTGGCTCGAGCGCTCGACCAGCCAAAGCGCCTGGCTGGAAGTCCGTGTCAATGGCATCCCCCGCCTGCCCAAGCTGATCAGCGACGGCGCCCTCGTCGCCACCGCCGCCGGCTCCACCGCCTACGCCCGCAGCATGGGCGCCAGCCCGCTGCTCGCCGACACCCCCGCCTGGCTGCTCGTCGGCTCCAACGTCATGGAGCCCGCGCACTGGCGCAGTGCCCTGCTTTCGGTCGACAGCACCGTCGAAATCCGCAGCCTCGATCCCGTGCGCCGGCCGGTCGAGGCCTTCGTCGACGGCCTAAGCCTTGGCGAGGTCGTGTCACTGCGCGCCCGCATCAGCCGTGCCGCCGCAGCGGAGGTCGCCTTCTGCGCCAGCCACGACATGGCGGAAAAAATCGCCGCCATCCAGTTTCACCCCAGCCAGGGCTGAGCCCGCACGCGCGATAACCGCCCCGCGGGGCCGGCGAGGCTCGGGCGAAACCGATTTCGCACTTCAAAGAGGCGGCGGGTCGACGTATGATGGGGTGATGCCGTTGCGCCCCCTGATCCTTCTCTGCAGCCTTGCCACAGCGACCGCTGCCGCCGCGCCAGCCCAGCTGCGCTACAACCGCGACATCCGGCCCATTCTCAGCGACCACTGCTTTGCCTGCCACGGGCCCGACAAGAACCATCGCGAGGCCGACCTGCGGCTCGACGTCCGAGAAGCCGCCATCGAGGCCAAGGCCCTCGTTCCCGGGGATCCGGACGCCAGCCTGCTGCTCAAACGCGTGCACACCGAAGACGCGGACGACCTCATGCCGCCACCGGAGTTCAAGAAACCGCTGAGCGAAGCCCGGAAGCAGCTGCTGGCCGAATGGATCCGCCAGGGCGCTCCTTACGAGCCGCACTGGGCCTACACGCCTCTGGTCCGGCCAACACCGCCAGCCGACGGCCATCCGGTCGACGCCTTCCTACGCGCCAAACTCGCCGAACTCGGCGCCGATCTCTCGTCGCACGCCGACCCGCGCACGCTGGTGCGCAGGCTCAGCCTCGACCTCACCGGACTGCCGCCCGCGCCGCGCGAGACCGACCACTTTTTAGCCGAGCACGCGCGCAATCCGAACGCGGCGGTCGAGGCACTGATCCGCCGCCTCTTCGCCTCGCCACACTTCGGCGAACGCTGGGCGGTCTGGTGGCTCGATGTCGCCCGCTTCGCCGACACGGTCGGCTTCCATGGCGACCAAAATCAGCGCATCTTTCCGTATCGCGACTATGTTATCGCCGCCTTCAACATCAACAAGCGCTTCGACGAGTTCACCCTCGAACAGATCGCCGGCGACCTGCTGCCCCAGCCGACGACCGAGCAACTCGTCGCCACCGGCTTCAACCGCCTCAACATGATGACCCGCGAGGGCGGCGCACAGTCCAAGGAATACCTGGCCAAGTACCAGGCTGACCGTGTGCGCACGATTGGCGGCACGTGGCTCGGTTCCACCCTCGGCTGCGCCGAATGCCACGACCACAAGTTCGACCCCTTCACGACGCGCGATTTTTATGCGTTGTCGGCCTATTTCGCCGACATCAAGCAGTTCGGCGTCTACGCCAGCTACGGCTACACGCCAAACGAAGAACTCCGCGGCTGGACCAACGATCATCCCTTCCCGCCAGAGATCGAGGTCGCCAGTCCGTACCTGCAGGAACGCCTGCAGCGCCTGCGCGGGCGCATGGCCGATACCGCCCTCGCCGCCTGGCGCGCGGCGCTCGCCGAGTCCGGCCGCCGCAATGCCCTGAAAGCCTGGTTGCAGCGCACCCGCGAACTGCTGAAGGCCAGCCCCACCGGCTGGCAGGTGGCCCATCCCGAGGTGAGCACCACTGCGGCCCGGGCGGGCAAGGGGCCCGCCCCCAAGGGCACCATCGCCAAGACCATCGTGCTCGAGGACGGCAGCGTCCGCTTCGAAGGCGCCCCGCTGCAAGACAGCGTGCTGACACTTCACCCCGGAGCCACCCGGGTCGCCGCCATCCGTCTGGAACTGCTGCCCGATCCCGCCCATGGCAACCGCATCGAACTCGGCGGCAAGACCGACGGCCTCAGCCTGAACCCGGCCTTCCGCATCCGCCAGCCCGGCGTGGCTGGTGAACTCAACCCGGCCATCCACCTCTCCGGCGCCGACCGCAAGACGCCGCGCTATGCCGGCACCGAGGAAATTCCCGGCCTTCAGGGTGGCTGGAAAACCCTTGCCGCACAGGCCGATCAAGCGCACACGGGCGTCTGGCTGCTTGAACAGCCGGTGGATCTCGCCCCCGGAGCGGTGCTGACCGTCCGCCTTGGCGGCCACGGTGCAGGTCGGGTGCGCGTGGCCCTCAGCCCGGTGGCGCCCCTGCTGCCTCTGGAGGATCCGCTGGCGCTGGCGCCTCTCTTTGAACAAGCCGACCTGGAGAAGCCGGAGCCCCGCCTCGCCCAACTCTGGCTGGCGCAGTCGGGCCAGGATCATGGCGGCCGCGCCGTCTGGGTCGCCCTCGAACAGGAAGCCCTGGCCTGCCGCGAGGGCAAGGCATGGACGCAGGTCACGGTGGCCCTGCAGGATCCGATGCCGGTGCGCACACTGCCACGTGGCAACTGGATGGATGAAAGCGGTGAACTGTTGCAGCCGGCCCCACCGGAATTCCTGAGCCGCCCCCTGCAGCCGGGTGCACCGCGCCAGACCCGCCTCGACCTCGCCCGCTGGCTCACCTCGGCCAGCAACCCGCTCACCGCCCGCACCTTCGTCAACCGGCTCTGGAAACAGTTCTTCGGCCAAGGCCTGTCGAGCGCGGTCGACGACCTCGGCGCCCAGGGCGAAACGCCCAGCCATCCGGAACTGCTCGACTGGCTGGCGTGCGAATTCCGCGACAGCGGCTGGAACATGCAGCACCTGATGCGCCTGCTGGCCACCAGCGCCGCCTACCAGCAAGACAGCCGCGCGCGGCCTGAACTGCGTGAGCAGGATCCCGACAACCGCCGCCTCGCCTTCCAAAACCCGCGCCGGCTCGACGCCGAGTTTGTTCGCGACAACGCCCTCTTTGCCGCCGGCCTGCTCAACACCGACCTCGGTGGCCCCAGCGTCAAGCCCTACCAGCCGCCGGGCTACTACGAAAACCTGCAGTTCCCGAGTCGCGATTATGTGGCGCACACCGACGACCGCCAGTGGCGGCGCGGCTTGTACATGCACTGGCAGCGCACCTTCCTGCACCCGATGCTCGCCAACTTCGATGCGCCGGCGCGCGACGAATGCACCGCCGCACGCACCGTCTCCAACACGCCCCAGCAGGCTCTGACCCTGCTCAACGACCCGACCTTCGTCGAGGCCGCGCGCGCCTTTGCCGAGAGCCTGCCGGCCGGCAGCGACGCCGAGCGCCTCGAGCAGGTCTTCCTGCGCAGTCTGGCGCGTCCGCCCAGCGCCAAAGAGCGCCACAGCCTGCTGGAGTTCCTCGCCGGCCAGCGTGAGGCTTGGCGCGCCGTGCCGGGCGACGCCCAAAAGCTGCTCGCCACCGGCCTGCGTCCCCTGCCTCGCGGCGATCCCGCCGAACTCGCCGCCTGGACCAGCCTTTGCCGCGTCGTGCTCAATCTGCACGAAACGATCACGCGGTATTGAGCGCAAGCGCCGCTTCCGCACGCGACGCCTCAGCGCACACGCCGGCGCGTCAGCATGAACTCATTGCCCTCGGGATCGGCGCACATGGCCAGGTGGGGCGGCTCGCCGTCCTCGGGTTCCGGCTCGCGGCTCAGTCTGCCTCCGGCCGCCACCACCTCACGGGCGCCCGCCACCACGTCGGCCACCTGAAAACTGAGGCCGGTCCAGGTCCGCTTGCCCTCGCCACCACCGTGGATGCCGATGACGCCGCCACCAACCGTGACCTCGCTGATGACCTCGCTGCGCTTGATCACCTCGGCGCCGAAGACGCGCGCATAAAAGTCGAGCGCGCGGCCCATGTCCGCAGCCCAGATGACATACTTGAGTCGTTCCACCTGCATCCCCTTCCCTGCCACGTTCCGGCGGTTGGCGACAGCGAATCTTCGGAGAAAAGTGTCACCTCACCAGGTGACTTTGATCTGGCCCGGGCAAGCTCAGGATTCCAGGGGCAGCTCCGCCTCCGGCTGCACCAGCTCGGCGCCCTTGAGCAGGCGGCAGAATTCCTTTTTGGTCACGGTGTGCAGCGTGCCTTCGCGGCTGGCCGGATCCTGGAGGTGCTTGTACTCGATCGACATCCGCGCCCAGGTGACGATGCGGTAATGGTCGTCGCCCTTGCGCCAGATCTGTCCCTGCTCGAGCCTCATGCCCCTGACTAACCCCGGCCGGGCCGCTTGGCCAGCGCTTTCCGGTGTGCTGACCGATTCTGCAGAGCCGCGTCATCCGACAGGTCCCGCTGCAACAAGCCCGCCGCCGGCCGCGTAGCCTGCTGCCATGTCGACTCCCGTCTCGCGCCGTTCCCTGCTCCGCTCCACCACCCTGCTCGCCGGCGCGGCCCTGCTGCCCTCGGCCCGAGCAGCGGTGGCGCCCCTCATGGCCTACGTGGGTACCTTTTCCTCGCCCCTGCAGGATGTACTGCCCACCCAGGTCGACCTGCCGCCCGGCAACGGCCGCGGCATCCACCTGTTCCGGGTCGACCGCTCCAGCGGCGCGCTGACGCCGGCAGGCGTACTCGAACTCGGGACCAGCCCGAGCTGCCTTGCGGTCAATGCCGACGGCACCCGCCTGTACTCCTCCAACGAAACCGAACGCGCCAATGCCGCCGGCGAGGGCACGGTCAGCGCCTTTGCCATCGACCGCACGACGGGCGCGCTCACCCTGATCAATACCGTGCGCTCCGGCGGCGCCGGCCCCACCTACGTGAGCCTGCACCCCTCGGGCCGGTTCCTGTTCGTGGCCAACTATTTCGGAGGATCGGTCGCCGTCCTGCCCGTGCAGGCAGACGGCCGGCTCGGCGAGGCCAGCGACGTGCAGGTCAACGCCGGCGAGATCGGCCCGACCCGCGCCAAAAACGCGCCGCCCGGCAGCTTTGCCTTCAGCGGCCACGACCACACGCACGCCCACATGATCGAAGCCGATCCGAGCGGCGAGTTCGTGCTGCATGTCGATCTCGGCCTCGACCGCATTTACGTCTGGCGCTTCGACGCCCGGCAGGGACGCCTGACCCCGCACGAGCCGGCCTGGGTGAGCCTGCCGCCCGGCGATGGCCCGCGTCACTTTGCCTTCCACCCGAACGGCCGCTGGCTCTACTCCATCCAGGAGGAGGGATCGACCGTGGTGCTCTTTGACTACGCCGCCGGCAAGCTCACCGAGCGCCAGACGATCTCCAGCCTGCCTCCCGGCTATGCCGGCAGCAATTTCTGCTCGGAGATCCTGGTCTCGCCCGACGGCCGTTATGTCTATGCCGGCAACCGCCTGCACGACAGCGTCGGCATCTTCGCGGTCGGCGAAAACGGCACGCTCCGCCACGTGGCCGATGAGTGGACCCGCGGCAACTACCCGCGCAGCTTCAGTTTCGCCCCCGGCGGCGGCTTGTTCTATGTTTGCAACCAGCGCGCCGATCACGTCACGGTCTTCCGGGTCGACAAGGCCAGTGGCCGGCTCGAGTTCACGGGCCAGTTCGTGCCGGTCGGCAATCCATCGCACCTGGTTTTTGTCGATCTGGCCCGCTGAAGATTTTCACTTGGCCGGGGCCCTGGCGCGCGCAAGGTGCGTGCGCCGACCATGCGCAGTCAGAAAAAAAACAATCGCTCGCCCCGCCCCTTCAAGCAGCCGGACACCGCCTGGTCTGGCAACCGCGCCGATCGCGGGTTCATTCCGGGAGCAAAACCGGCCGCCGCCAAGCCGCGACCAACAACGCCGCCCCCGGCGGCCGAACCACCCTCGCCGCCCCACGCCTGAAGGCTTCCCGCCGTGAAGCTGCTGCACCTCGGGCTCAGTCTCTTTCTGGTCGCCTGCGCGACCGCACCACGCACCCCACTGCCAGACCTGCTGGTGGAGCGCCTGTCCTGGATGGACGAGGTGGCGCGCTACAAGCAGGTGCGGGGTTTGCCGGTTGAGGATGCCCCTCGCGAGACCGCCCTGCTCGAGGCCATGGCCGGCAAGGCCGAGACGGCCGGCCTGCCGGCCGATGACGTTCGCGCCTTCTTTGCCGGCCAGATTGAGGCCGCGAAGCAGGCCCAGCACGCCTGGCTGCGCAACTCGCCGCAAGCGTCGACTGTCGACGCGCCAATGCCCGATCTGGCCGGCAAAGTGCGCCCCGCGCTCGACGCCTTGGGAAATCGGCTCATCGTAGCGCTGGCCGAAGCCAGGCACCAGGATGACCCGCATTCGATCCTTCAGTCGGCCGAGGCGCGGCTGCAATCCGCCGGCCATGAGGGCGCCGTGCGCACCCCGGCCCTGCAGGGACTGCGCGCGGGACTCGGCCTCAAGGACCGATCTTGAAGCAAACACTCCGCCGCGGAAGCGGATGCTTCAAGCAAGCAGCCAGTTGGCCAGCCCATGACACGCCATCGTGCGGTCGCTCAGAAAAAACGCCAGGCTGCCCGGCACCAAAGCGCCCCAGGCGACCGCGATGCGGCGTTCGAGCTGACGCAGCGCCCGATGCAGGCGCTTGTGCTGGAGGCTGCCCGGCAGCGGCTGAAACACGGCCGGGAGCTTCCGGACGGTCATCGGCAGGCCGTGACCGATCCGCAGGCGGCGAATGAGCGGCATCAGTTCACGGCCCGGTCAGGCCTTGCCTTCAAGGCGGAAGAGGCGGAACCCGATCACGGTCAGCACCAGCAGACCGAGCGAGGCCAGAAAGTAAAATGGCGTCCCAAAACGAACGCCCGGGAAGTTGGGCGATGGGACTCGGTCAAAGGGGAGCCGCGAAGACCTTGTCGCACTCTCCGGAAAGCCACTTTTAAGCTTTTTCGCAAAAGTCATTCGCCGATTTCTTGGCAGTTTCGAAAGAACTGCACCCACTCATGGCTTGCGCGGCCCGGCATTCCAGACCTTGAGATCATCGAAACTGCCCGTTTGACCGGCCACGCCGAACTCGATCTTCGACTTGGTGGCGTGGGCGATGCCGGAGGACTTGAGATAGCCAACCGCCTTGCCGTCGAGCGTCACACGCATTTCGTCGCCCGCGGTCTCAACGACCAGGTCGTACCAGCGGCCGGCCTCGACCTTGAGCGGATACGTCACCTGGCGACCCGCGATGAGCTTTGCCACCTCGGCCTTTTTGGCCGGATCCTTCTTCATCTCATAGATGTCGCTGCGCATGTTGCCATCGCGTTCATCGATCAGCGTCACACCGGTCGGCCGCACCTGCGCGCGGCAGATGTGGCCGTAGTGGGAGCCGGTGTACTTGCGGTCGGTGAACTCGACATCGACCATGGTCGCGCCATCGAGGCGGATGCGGCATTCGACGACGCTGTCACGGGTTGGCAATTCGAGGCCGTGCACGGCGGCATGGGCCTTGATGACTCGACCATCCGCGGCGGTTTGATCCTGCACCCGCGTCTGGGTGCCGATCAGGACGCCATCCTGGAGGGCAAATGTATCCACGACCCGATGCCACAGGGGCGAGGGCGAGGCGCCCTGGAAGTCATCGGAGAACAGCAGTTCCTTGCGCACGGCGACTGGCTTGGCGGGGGGGCGCGGAAGGTCGGCGGCGACGGCAAGACTGGGGAGGGCGAGGAGGCAGAAAACGAAGGAGCGCATTTTGCAAACTGCCACAGATTCGGACCTTGGCCAGTCCAACCGCCAGCGGCCCGGTCATTGACGCCACACTGCGGGTCAGTAGCTTCATCGCCATGAGTTCGACGATCCGAGCCTTTGCCGCGCTGGAAAAGGGTGCTCCATTGAAAACCCTCGACTTCGATCCGGGTCCGCTCGGCCCCGAACAGGTCGAGATCGCCGTCAGCCACTGCGGCATCTGCCATTCCGACCTGTCGGTGATCGACAATGACTGGGGCGGCAGCAACTACCCGCTCGTGCCCGGCCACGAGGTGGTGGGTAGCGTCGCCGCCCTCGGCCCGCAGACCAAGGGCCTGGCTCTGGGGCAGCGCGTTGGTCTTGGCTGGTTCAACGGCAGCTGTATGGCCTGCCGGCAGTGCCTGTCCGGCGACCCGCACCTTTGCGCGGCCGGCACCTCGACCATCGCCGGTCGCGGCGGATTCGCCACCCGCGTCCGCGCTCACTGGGCCTGGGCCGTGCCACTGCCCGACGCCCTTGAGGCCGCCAGCGCCGGACCGCTGTTCTGCGGCGGCGCCACCGTGTTCAACCCGCTCCTCGCCTGCAATGTCCGGCCCACCGACCGCGTTGGGGTCATCGGCCTCGGCGGTCTCGGCCACCTCGCGCTGCAGTTCCTCGCCAAGTGGGGCTGTGATGTCCATGCCTTCACCTCCAGCGAGTCCAAGCGCGACGAGGCCCTGCGCCTGGGCGCCCGCCATGTGGTCGCCACCCACGACAGCAACGCCCTCGCCCGCCTGAAGGGCTCGCTCAATTTCCTGATAGCCACCGTCAACGTGCCGCTCGACTGGCCGGCTCTGCTCGAAACGCTCGCACCCCATGGCCGGCTCCACCTCGTCGGCGCCGTGCTGGAGCCCATCCCGGTGCCGGCCTTCACTCTCATCGGCGGTCAACGCAGCGTCTCCGGGTCGCCGGTGGCCAGCCCGGCGGTGACAGCGACGATGCTCGACTTCTGCGCCCGACACGCCATCGCGCCGGTCACCGAAACCTTTCCGCTGTCGCGCGTCAATGACGCCCTCGACCACCTCCGGCAGGGCCGCGCCCGCTACCGGGTCGTGCTGGAAAACGACCTCGACTGAAAGCCGCCTCACGCCTGCACCGGTGCCCAGACCTGGCCGACCGCCGCCAGACGCTGCAATTTCAGGTCCCATGCCACGTTCACAGCGCCCGATGCTGCGTTTCCTCCTCCTCACACTGGCCGTCGGCTGCCAACTGCCGGCCGCCGATGCCCGATACGTCCCGCAACTGTTCCAGAGCACCAGGCTGGTCTATGCCGATGACTTTGGAGCACCCAAGCTCAATACCGACTTCTGGGAGGTTCGCCAGAGCAGCACCTGGCGCATCATTGACGGCGTGCTCACCGGCAGCGAGTCCCCCAAGGCGTTTCAGGAAAAAAAGATCGCCGAAGGCGACAAGGCCCATGCGGGTTTCAAGCCGGTGATCTGGCTCAAGCAGGTGCCGGAAAACTTTGTCTGCACCATGCGACTCCGCTACAACGCCAAAGCCCCCCAGCCGCGCTTTCCCCTCCTGGATCTGGGACACCATGTCCACACCCTCGTCTTCAGCGAAACCCAGACGACCCTGACCCTGAAGAAAAACGTCGCCACGCAGACCACCGAGAAGCCCCTGTTCACGCTCAATGCCTGGCACGAAGTGGCGATCGAGCTGCGCAAGGGCAGCCTGGTCGTCACCATCGACGGCCGGAGCCACCGGTTTGACAGCCCGCAAATCGACATGGCCGGCCAGGCCCAGATCGACTTCAAGGGCATCGACTTCGGCACCTGCCAGATCGATGACGTCAAGGTCTGGGAAGGGCGCTGAGCCCGCGCCGGCGCCTCACGCAGCCCCGGCCTGCACCCGCCGGCGCAGCTGCCCGCAGGCGGCATCGATGTCCTGACCGCGAGCACGGCGCAGGTGGGCAACCACGCCGCACGCACGCAGCTTCGCCAGGAACGCCTCCGTTCGCTCAGGCGAGCTGGGCGCATAGCAGCGGCCGCGCAGACTCAGGCCCGTTGGGTTGTAACGCAAAAGATTGACGTGCATGCGCCGGCCGTTGAGCAGGCGGGCCAAGGCCAGGGCCTGGGAGAGGCTGTCGTTGACTCCTTCAAGCAGGCAGTATTGGATCGTGGTCACCCGGCCGCTCGCCGCCTGATAGCGATCGGCCGCCTCCAGGACCTCCGCCAGCCGGTGTCGCCGTCCCATCGGCAGGAGTTCGGCGCGAGTGGCATCGTCGGGCGCGTGCAGTGAAAGCGCCAAATGCACCCCCAGTCCGGCCCCGCGCAGCGCGTCGATCCCTGGCACCAGCCCGACGGTCGACACCGTAATCTGGCGCCAGCCAAAGCCGCCCAGCCGAGGGTCGGCGATCCGGCGCACGGCGGCCAGAACGTTGTCAAGGTTGAGCATCGGCTCACCCATCCCCATGAAGACCAGGGTGCGCAGCGTGCGCCCCGCCACCGCGGCTTCGCGCCGCAGGTGCAGGAACTGCTCGACGATTTCGCCCGAGCTCAGGTGCCGCTCAAAACCGGTCTGGGTGGTGGCGCAGAAATCGCAGCCCATGGCACAGCCCACCTGGCTCGACACGCAGCCGGCGGCACGGTCCGGGTGGTAATCGGGCATCAACACGGATTCGACCGTGCGACCGTCCTGCAGGCGCAACAGAAGCTTGGTGGTGCCATCCTCGGCAACCTGCCGGCGCACCGAATGGGTGGCCACGGCCGGGAAATCTGCGTGCAAACGCGTCAGCAGCCCTGTCGGCAAGCGCCAGCCGGCCGATTCACACGCCTGGCCCATCAGGGCCTGCACGAGCCGCGGCGCATGCACAGCTTTCAGCCCTTGGCACTCCAGCCAAGTCACCAGCTCCTCAAGGCTGAGGTCGGAGGGCGGGCGTGCAGCAAACATCTCGTTCCGTAAGCGGTCGCCCCGCTCCCGGCAAGCATCGACTGCCCCACCTTTCCCTCGAGAACAGGTTCTGCGGCACCTCGCCCCCACATCCCCGGCCTCTCGCTTCTCCCCCAACGCGGAAGCAGAGTCTAACCCGGCTTCAACACCGCCCTCAACCCGAAAAACCTGTCAAGACCAGAACTTCATCTCGTGCAATGCAAAGCCATTGGTAATGTTTTTATAACGTTATAATAGTTTCACAAATTCCCATCCAGCCATCTCGAGCTCGCTGTTCATATTATGCAATATGTAACGTTTTGATCGATTCATCGGCCTACCGAAATCAATCAGCGCTCGCATTCAAGAAGCAATTTTTTTAGCACGTTTTTTTCTTGTTATTTCTCTCTATATTTTGTTTATCAGTCTAATCGACTTAACAATTTGCACTCTTCTGTAACGATGATTTATCGCCGATTGCGCATCTCATCAAGGTTTCGAGCCGATTGCTCACATGTTCTGGAAAACGCTCTGCGCGATCTCCACACTTGCGGTTTTAGCGAGCATCAAGCAAGCAGGCCGCCTCAGACGTCATGCGCTACTGAGCCGCAGTCTTCGGGCACGCCAAGATCACGCCTGAATCACGTTTGCCTGACGTGAAAGTGACGCGCAAAACGCTGCTGGAGCGTTGAAACGGGAACGCAGTCTCAACGCAGCGGATCAGGGCCACTTCAGCCGACAGGTGCAGTGCCGCCTATCAAAAATGCCGAGCAGGACCCAGCTTTCCAGCAGAGCAATCTGCATCGCGGGCAACTTTTCCCGGGAGTCATGGCGGTATCGGTCGACTGATGCCGAACCGCCAAGATCAGTGGCCTGAGCGCGAAATCGCGGGGCAGTGCAGCCGGCTCGAGGTCGCCTCCCGCCAACCAGACGGCCCGGGAGTCCAGCGCCAGCCCGCCATCGACCTCCTGCTTGCGGGAGAATACCACCCGTGGCCGCGTCGCTCCAGGATGAGCTCGATCTGCACCAGAAAAAACGCTCGCTCTCACCGGCGGTCAAACCCGTCGCGGCGCTAAGGGGAGTCGCAGCCACTGGCCGCTCAAGGCTTCGTGCAGAGACTCATCCCCCTGCCCAAGGGTGGGGGTCAGGACAGCGGTTCGCCGCATGGTGCCAGAAGGTTCACTCCAGGCAAACGCCATGGTGAAGCGCGTCTGGGGGCGCTGTGGCACGCGAGCCTTCAACCGGTGCCCAGGCCCGCCACAACAACGTCAACCGCCGGCAACGATGCCAAATTCGAACAGGGTTTTCGCGTGGCAAGCCTCGCTCCACCTCAGGCGGGCGGCAAATCTCTTCCCGCCCCTCAAATCCACCCGAGGCCCTGAAATCTCTCGACAACGCGGGCCGTTTGTCTTCCCTCTGCCACCCATGAAGCTTTCCCGTCTCCTCCTGCTGCTCGCCCTGGCCGCCCTCGCCCCCGCCCATGCGGCAAACTGGCCCAACTGGCGTGGCCCTGCCCAGAATGGCACCAGCCCGGAGACCGGACTCCCCGTGAAGTTCAGCCGTACCGAAGGCGTGGCCTGGGCAGCCGACCTGCCGGGCGTCTCGGCCTCGGTGCCTGCACCGATTGCCGAGGAACAGAAACTTGTCGGCCTCTGCTACGACGCCAAGACCGGCAAGGAGCTCTGGCGCCGCACCGTCTCCGAGGGCGGACCGCAATGGGACAACAAAAGCAACCTTGCCTCCCCCTCGCCGGCCACCGACGGCGAGCGCGTGGTCTTCCTCTTCGCCGACGCCGTGGTCGCCGCCTACGGACTCGACGGCAGCCTGCAGTGGCAGCGCGACCTGAAGCAGACCCACGGCGCTTTCGCCACCCAGTGGACCTACGGAAGCAGCCCGCTGCTCGACGGCGGCAAGCTGTACATCCAGGTCCTGCAGCGCAACGAGGTGTTCGACTTCCAGGGCTTCCAGAAGGGCACCCCTGGCAAGGACATGGCCTCCTACGTGCTCGCGCTCGATCCCGCCA
>JBIJBO010000169.1:0-7815 GCA_044345215.1 Prosthecobacter sp.
CTTTCCCACATCTTGTGGATGTTTAACTCATCTTAAACAAGATGAGGGACGTTGACGATCTTTCCTGCTGTGAATAAGGCGCTGGGCTGTGAACAAACAAGGATGCGACGCTGAAATTTACCACGCAATCGACGGGCTCTGAACCCGGCAGGCCAGGGCCATCAGGCCAGAGGTGGGCAGTAGTTGAGCAGCTCGATCTCGAAGGCGTGTTTCTTCTCCGGCTGGATCTCGACGACGCTCACGCTGCCGTAATCGATGTTGAAGTGGGCCATGTGCTTGAGCGGTTGTCCGAGCAGCAGGGCGAGGATGACGCGGATGATGCCGCCGTGGCAGAACACCGCGACCCGGCGGTGCGGGTTGTCGTGCAGGATCTTTTCGAGTGCGGGCTGCACACGGTGGGTGAGCTCGCGGCTGTTCTCACCATTGGGAATGCCGGCATCCTCGATCAGCTCCAGCCAATCGAACGCGCTGACGCCGAAGTGTTCCTGAACGCCCTCCCAGCGGTAGCCAGTCCAGTCGCCGAAATCGACCTCGCGAAGGCTGGGGATCACTACCGGCTTCAGCCCAATGGCTTCGGCCAGCGGTGTCAGGGTTTCTTGAACGCGCCGCATTGGGCTGGCATACAGGCTGTCAATTGGTGTGTCCCTGAGCCAGTGGGCGATCGCCCTGGCTTGGCGCTGGCCCTCTCCGGACAGGCCCATGTCGATGCGGCAACCGCCGAAGACCTTGTGGTAGCGTTCCTCCACCTCGCCGTGGCGGATGAGGTAGAGCTGGGTGGGATGATTGGGAAGATGCAGCTTCAAGACAACGCATCCATGGACGAGAACGCTGCCGCGTTCAAGGGAGGGCTTCAGCGGGTGATCCGCGTGAGATGGGCAAGCACGGCCTGCAGGGCTTCCTCAACAACCTCATCGAGAGAGCGGCCCTCGGAGTTGTCGATCGTTCGCCAGGTGACACCACGTGCCAGCAAGGCGGCGCAGGTGGCCGGATCACAGCGGCTGATCCGCGCCAGTTCGGCCGGAGCATGGATTCGTCCGGCGAGCACCCCGGCGAGTTCCGACTCCGTCAGCGGAGGGTCACAGAACTTTTGGTTGAACAGGTCCAGCAACTCTACCCGCCGTTTAGCGGGCAGGGCGGCAAGCCGGTCGCGGCTGCGTGCGGCTTCGTGCAGGCGTTCCGCCCCTTTCAGGCGCGCCAGCTTGACCTTGGACCGCAGGATGCGGCGTTTTTCCAGGGTGGCGGGATCGGCGATGAGCTGCAGGACGAGGTCGGGCAGCAGGTCGGAGGGCAGCAACTGCACATGGCTGACGTGCAGGGATAGGCGCAGTGCGCCCTGATCCACCAGGGCGACCTGGGCACCGCGGGCGAGGCAACGGCGGCCGATGCCGAGGGTGGACACAAGGTCCATCCAGGCGCGGCGGCGAGCGATGACGGGATCGTGACAGCTCAACTGCCAGGCCGCGAACAGCGGGCCGGGATGCAGCGCGAGCCAGAGGCGGCGCTGGAAATGGCGCCAGTGGCGGCGCTGGCGCGGCTGGTCCTTTTCCGGCAGGGCGGCGACCGCGGCCTCGCCCAGAGTTTCGCGCAGGCGCCGGGCAAGCAGGGGGGCGACCGTGGTTTTGCCGACGCCGCTGGCACCGGCGAGTTCGATCAGGGGCATGAACAATACACTTCGGCGCGGTAGACGGTCCGGGCAAGCCTGAGGGGCACGAAAAGCTCGGCACCCTGGAAGCCGCACTTCGTTGCAGAAAGACTACTCGATGAAGTAGAATTGGCGCGTGTTCAGGGCCGCCCAGAGGGCGTCGCCACGGCCTTTCTCGCCGTCGGCGCTCACAACCGGCAGGAGCAGGTTGCGCTCCTCGGTCGTCGGCTGGCGACTGAAAAGCGACAGGTAGATCGTCTCGATGGCCGCCTCGGGCGTCTTGGCGCGGGCCAGCGCGCGGGCGATGACCGTGTAGGGGTTGAGCAGGTCGTTGAAGGTGTTGCCGTTGAGCAGCTGCAGGGCCTGGGTGACGCTGGCCTCATGGTTGAAGTTGTCGACGAGTTCGCGGTCGCTTTGGCCGAAGGTGCGCAGGAAGTGACCGTTCGGAGCCGGGCTGCGCAGGTCGGCGGCGCGCACCATGGTGGTATCGCGCAGGCGTTCCCAGGAGGCGAGTGCCGCCTTGTCTGTCTTGGTGCGCACCGCGAAGGTTTCGGCGTCGCGTTGCAGGCGGGTCTTCTGGATCTCGTTGAGACGGGCGCGCTCCTGGCGGGCAACGACGTTGAGGGCGTCGTCGATGCTCAGCCCCTCGTCCTGCTTGGCCTTGAGCAGGGCGGTGATTTCGCGGGCAAACTCGACGTCGTCGCTCTGTTCCTTGAGCTTGCCGTCGCGCGCGAGTTCGGCGAATTTTTTGAAGCCCATCGTATAGACCACCTCCTGCACCGCCTCATCGATGCGGCTGCGCTGGCTGGTGACGATGCGGCGGGCCTCGCGGATGGCCTTCTCATCGTTCTTTTTCTGTGCCTCCGTGAGCTTTTCCTGAGCTTGGCGCACATCGGTGGCAAGCTGTTTCTGCAGGGCGGCGATCTTGGCGGCACCGGTGGTGAGTTCCTGGGCGGAGAGGGCGTTGAGGGCGCGGTCAAGCCACTCGATGCGGCGCAGGGCGACCGTGCGGTCGATGCGGGCTGCGGCGTTCGGCACATCGACACCCGGCTTGTATAGGGTGACGACGCTGTCCCAGATCTGCTCGGCGCTCATGCGGCGGAGCAGGGGGCCGGGAAAGTGGTAGGTCTCGCCAAGCTCGACGTCGCGCTTGCTGGCGGCGCGCTGGTAGGTGGCGCTGTTGTACAGGATCCGCAGGTAGTCCTTCAGGTCGTAGTTCACCTCCTTCATCGTCTGCTCCAGGTGGGCCATGAGCTGCGGATTGCTCGGCACGGTCGAGTCGGTGATCTCGTCGACCGGCTCAATGACGCCCATGCCCATGGCCTTTTTCCACAGGCGGTTCGCGATGACGAGGGTGAATCGCGGGTTGTCCTTGGAAGCCATCCAGCGGGCATAGGATTCGGCCGGCTTTTCGTTCTCATTGACGATCTTGCCATCCTTGGCGAAGGCGGCGGGTATGACGGGCTCGATGACCGCCTTCGGCTTGGCGTCGCTGTACTGATAGTCGTGCGGCAGACGCAGGGCGCGTTTGTCGGTCTGGTCGACCACGTAGTTGTAACGCAGCGGCCGCAGGATCTCGGTCATGGCCTTGCCCATTTCCTTGCCGGAGAAGCCTTCCGACATCATGTCAGCGGACTTGGCCTTCTTGCGGCTGGAGCGACCGTAAAACGCTTCGGCGAGCAGCGGGTTCGACAGGCCGTTGGAACCGGTCATGCCGTAGGTGTGGGCGGCCATCTGGTAGTAGTCCATCTGGCTCCACTTGTCGAAGGGATGATTGTGGCACTGGGCGCAGACCATGCTCGTCCCCAGGAAGACCTGGGTGGTCACCGCCATGTTGTCGAGCGGCATGTTGTAGTCGCGGATGTAGAAACCGACCGCGCCGTTCTCATAGGTCTTGCCATCGGCGGTGACCAGCTCGCGCACCATCTGGTCGTACGGCTTGTTGCCGCGCAGCGACTCGCGCAGCCAGTCGGCATAGGCGTAACCGGCCGGCAGGCTCTGGCCTCCGCCGACCGACTGGCTTTTCAGGCGCAGCAGGTCGGACCAGAAATTGAAGTGATGCTGGACGTAGCCGTCGGACTCGAGCAGACGGTCGATCAGCTTCGCGCGCTTGTCGGGATCGCCATCGGCAAGGAAGTCGGTCGTCTCCTTGAGGGTCGGAATGCGGCCAACCAAATCCAGATGGATGCGGCGGACGAAGGCCTCGTCGCTGACCGGGGCATTGGGCTGGATCTTTTCCTTCTCCAGTTTGGCGAGCACAAGTCGGTCGATCTCGGCCGCCTTGGCGCGCAACTCGTCGGCCGGCAGGCCGGCGGCCGCCAGGGAGTTCAGGGCCAACAGGCTCAAAAGAAGGGGAAGGGGCGATTTCATGGGGGTGACGTGCGCGGAAACGGGGACGTCCCTCGCATCTTTCACCCGGGTCTAAAAGTTTCGTCTTCGCCACCGCGTGCTTGCGGGCTCCCCACAGCGAGCTATCAACCAACATGGCGCTGCCGCCCTGCGGTTGCGTTCTCTTTGAGTCCGGTGGCGGCATGAGCCACCGGCAGCCGTTCGCAGATGCAGGAAAGGCCGTGAGAACCGGCCACAGTGGCGCTGCGGTATCGGGTCACAATTCCGCGACGTGCGGGCCGGCGACGGCTCGCGGGTGAAGCCAATCGGGGGCAACTCCGGTGAAGGCAAGCGGGAAAGGCGAGATGAAGAATCTCAGATTTCAGATTTCAAATTTCAGAGGAGGCTTCCGAATTTGAAATCTGAGATTTGAAATCTGAGATTTTTCTCCCTCACAAACCCGGAGTCCGAATATCTCGCTGCAAACGCTCACTCCCGCCCCTCCGAGTGGGGGCTGGCGGGCCAAACTTCATCGCAACAATGAAGGGTGGGATCGGGTGTCCCGCGACGACCTCTGCCAAAGAGGCCGGTTCCGCGTGCCCCCGTTCTTGCCGCAGCATCGCAAGAAAACACACATGACCCAGACATCCTGGGGCCTGCGCGCCATCGGCGCGGCCGGCCTCGTTTGGACCTGTGCCGGCCTCGCCGCCGACACCGAAGTTCCGAAACCCCATGACCCTGCAAAGGCGCAACTGCCCGCCGTCGTGGTGACCGCCACGAAGACCCCGACCACGTCCGATCGCACAGCCGCCAGCCTGACGGTGATCGATCACGCCGAAATCGAGCGCCAGCAGTTTCGCCTGCTTGCCGACGCCCTGCGCCTTGTGCCCGGGTTGACAATTGCCGACCGCGGAGCCCCAGGTACGGTCACCGGGGTCTTTACCCGAGGCACCAAGACCGAGCACACGCGTGTGCTGCTCGACGGGCGCCCTGTTCCTGCCAATCCAGCAGGTGCCTACAACCTGGAAACAACGCCGCTCGACAATATCGAGCGCATTGAAGTTCTGCGCGGTCCTGCTGCAAGTCTGTACGGTGGCAAGACGATAGGGGGTGTCATCAACATCCTGACACGCAGCGGTCGCGGCCTGGAGAAACCCGAGAGCTCAGCCTTCTTCGAGGCTGGCAGCTATGGGAGTTACCGCGAGGGATTCAGTGCCCTCGGTGCCGAAGGTGATCTCGATTGGGCGTTTGAAGCCTCCCGGGCCGATCTTCAGGGGCAGCGTGTCAATAGCCGTTTTGAGCAGAGCAGCGCCAACGGTCGCACTGGATGGCAGTTGAACGATACCCTGCGCCTGGAATTGGATGGGCGCTGGTATGAGGCAAGCGTTGGCTTGCCCGGGAACCGTTTCAGCAATGACACGGACGATCATGTCGTTACCGAATTCTGGAGCCTGTCCCCGCGTCTTGTGTGGGACATCACCGATGGGTGGCGCCAGAGTGTGACAGTCGCGCAAAGCAACTTCCGTCAAGCGGCCACGGGTTTGAATGGCATTTTCAATCCCAACAACCGCATTACGAGCCATCATCACTTTCTCGAATACCAAAGTGAATTTCGAGCTCTTGATTTATGGAGCATCACTGCGGGGATTTGGCTCGAGGAACAAAATTTCACCCGTTTTAACGACAACATCCGTTCCAAGGATATTGATCAAAACGAGACCAACTGGGCCTATTACTTGCAATCCCAGCTGGAGCTCCTGCCTGGTCTCGATTTCAATGCAGGCTTTCGATACGATCATTACTCCGATTTTGGGACGGCCTTGACTTGGCGCTCTGGGATCGCATGGCGCGTGCCTGCATTGCAAACCCTTTTGCACGGCAACTATGGCACCGCATTCTCGCCACCGAGCGGTCAAGATCGCGAGCCTGCGCTGTTTGGAGACCCTCAGTTGGCCAGTCCGGAGCGCAGTCGCGGATGGGAATTTGGCGTCGAGCAACCCATGGCAAATGCCAACATCACCCTCAGTGCCACATATTTTCGCAATGAGTTGACGGACACCTATCAATTCGACCTTGCAACCTTCTCCCTGCAGCCGATTGGCCGCGCTCTTACTCAAGGAATGGAGTTCGGTGCGAAATGGGAGCCTCACGAAAGTTTCTCCATCAACACGGCTTACTCTTATCTCGATGCCGATGACCTCAGCGGCGCTGTCCGCCTCGTGCGGCGTCCACGCCAGACACTCTCGGGTGGGCTCGTGCTCAAGCCCCACGAGCGATTGACCCTCAGTTTGAGCGCGCTTTACGTCATGGACCGCGAGGATTTTGATCCGGTGACCTTTGATCAGAAGGATCTCGAGGATTACCTGCTTGGTCGCCTCTCGGTCAACTGGCGGGTGCGGCAGAACCTGGAGGTTTTCGCCCGCATTGAGAATCTCTTTGACGACAATTACGAGGAGGCTGCCGGCTTCCCGGCCTTCGACACCGGCGCTTATGCCGGTGTGAAGATTCGCTTCTGAGTTGCACCGGTTTTCGGCGGCGGTCGACTTCGGTCGGTCGCCGCTTTTTGTTAGAGCACAAGCGCCTGCTCGACAACCGCGCGCGCGGCCTCGACCTCGTCGTTGATGACGACGGTGGCGCCGAGACGCTTGAGGCGCTCGACGTCGGAGGCGAAGCGGGCGCGGGTGATTACCGGCACGTCCGGGCGCAGTTCGCGGATCAGGGCCAGAGCCTCCTTGGTGAGGGTGGCGTCAGGGAAGGTGAAGGCGACCAGGCGGGCCTGCTGCAGGCGGGTGAGCTGCCAGGTTTCCTCGTGGGTGGCGTCGGCAAAGATGACCGCCTGGCCCTGTTTTTTCAGCTCGCGCACGGTGTCGGCGTTGAGTTCCACCACGAGCGTGGAAACCCCCTCGTTGAGGAAGGCCTGGTTGAGCTGGCGGCCCACCGGGCCGTGGCCGCAGATGATGGCGTGGCCGGTCAGCGCCTCCATTTTTTGGCGCAGTGGCGCGGAGTCCGGCAGCAGCGGGCGGTTGCGTCCCCAGCCGCGCCTCTCGAGCCAATGACCGAGGGGTTCGCCGAAGCGGATGCAGGCCGGCAGCAGGCCCATGCTGAGGGCGGCGGCGGCGATCAAGGTCTGCTGGGCGGCGGGACTCCACAGCCCGGCAGGGCCGGCCTTCTGCAGCAGGAGCAGAGAGAATTCCCCGGCACTGGACAGGCCAATGCCGGCCATGAGGGCCTGGCGATGGGCCAGGCCGAGGCGACGTGCAATCAGCGTGATGAGCCCGGTCTTGGCCAGCATCAGCACCACCGTCAGACCGAGGATGACCGGCCAGTGGGCGGCTGCCACGCCGAGGTCGACCATCAGGCCGACCGAGACAAAGAACAGCGTCAGGAACAGGTCCTTGATCGGCAGGATGTCGGCGAGGATGCGGTGCTTGTAGATCGACTCGCTGACCGCCAGGCCGGCGACGAAGGCGCCGAGAGCGAGGCCGAGCTGGAGCAGGCCGCCAACGAAGGCCAGGCCGAGACAGGAACCGACGACGCTGAGGGTGAACAGCTCGCGGTTGCGGGTGCGGGTCACCGCGTGCAGCAGGGCCGGGATGATCCAGCGCGCGCTGACCCCGGCGAGCACGACAAAGAGGCCGCCGCGACCGAGCAGGGAGCCGGCGCGTGCGAGCAGCGAGGGTTCACCGGCACCGCCGCCGCCGTTCAGCAGCAGGGGCAGAAACAGGAAGAAGACGATGATGAAGAGATCCTGAAAGATGGCCACCGCCAGCGCCATGCGCGCACCGGGACTCGACTCGAGGCCGAGGTCCTGGAAACTCTTCAGGCTGACCGCGGTCGAACTCATC
>JBIJBO010000041.1:0-25406 GCA_044345215.1 Prosthecobacter sp.
GAAAAATTACCATCTTCCACGCAAATTAAGATAGGATTTGTTGTGTCGTTGTGATGTGTTGGCCGGGTAAGATGAACGGGAGTCTTAGACCACGTCTCATTCCCTAACCATGTAACTGGAGGAGAATGGCTCACACCTTCTTTCAGAGAGACGATCGCATAAGTGCAACACAGGGCCTGCCAATGCCATTTCCGTGAAGCCAGAACTTTGTCGTAAGCCACTTTGTTCGCAAACACCTTGCTGGCGTAGGTCCTATTTTGAAATACGATTAGACCTGCGGGGGCGACGCCACAAATTCCGATTACGGCAACAACTACTACTTTTGTGATTTTCATGCATCGCTTCTCTTTCTTGAGCCCAACAGTATAATTCAGCCGCCTTGTGTCCGAACTGTTCGGACACACAGAGGCTTTGTACGTACAAAGGCCGCCCGGATGAGCAGACTTCGTCCCTGAAATTCTTGCATGGAAAGAGGCTCTTCCGTGCGGGAATTCCCGTCAAGAAAAAAGGAGATGCGGCCGAAAGGAGGGTCAGTCGAGATCGAGGGGACTGGGGGCACCGGCACCGGGACGCTTCATGACGTGCAGGTAAATCATCGTCGTTGCGACGCTGGCGTGGCCCAGAAGGGTCTGCACCGTGCGGATGTCGGCACCGCTTTCCAGCAGGTGCGTGGCGAAGGAGTGGCGCAGGGTGTGGCAGGTGGCGCGTTTGGTGATGCCGGCTTTTTCAACAGCGGCTTTGAACTGCCGCTGCAGGGAGTGTTCATGAAGGTGATGCCGCGCGATTCGGCCCGTTCGGGGGTGGGCGCAAAGGTTGGCCGCGGGAAAGAGGTACTGCCACCGCCACTCTTTGGCAGCGTTCGGGTATTTGCGACTCAGGGCTTCAGGCAAATGCACCTCACCCAAACCGATGGCCCGGTCCTGCTCATGACGCAGTCGTCCAGCCTCAAGGTGGCGGTTGAGCCGGTCCTCGAGCTTGCGCGGCAGGGGCACCATTCGATGCTTGCCACCTTTGGCATCATGAATCGTCAACGTGCCTTGGCCAAAATCCAGATCCTTGATGCGCAGCCGCAGCCCCTCCATCTGACGCAAACCGCTGCCGTAGAGCAACATGCACAACAGCCGCCACGGATCCTCGAGGGCATGAAAAACCCGACACACCTCCGCGCGGGTCAGAACAGTCGGCGGGCGACGCGCGCCGGTGCGTGCGGGCGTGAATTCCAACTGGGCGTCCTGGAGTTGATAAACTTTTCGGAGCAGAAACATGAGAGCATTCAGCGCCTGCCGCTGGGTTGCCGGTGCCACCTTTCGCTCCAAGGCTAGGTATTCGAGGTAGGATGAGACTTGCTCCGGCCCAATAGGATCGGGAGCCACCCGAAGGCGGCGCAAGCGGAAGAGCGTGAAACGGCGGATCCAGTCTAGGTACGTCGTTTCCGTGGCGACCGCCAAGTGCTCCAAGCGGATGATGCGTCGGGCACGATCCAAAACTTCCTGCAGGAGACGGTCTTCACCTGGAACCGCCTGGCGATCTTGGGCGGAAGCCTGACTCACCGAAATTGTCTCGCGCAGAAGAGTGCGGTGCCCTGCCCCCAAGTCCCGGGCTTGCTCGATGAGTCCAACCCAGTCGAAGGTGCTAGCCCAACGGGCAGTCTCCACTCGAGTGCACCAAAGACGAACCGACTGAACGGCCTGACGGAATTGCCAATCTCTCAGATCTGCACGCCGCCCCAGGCGCTCAAACCAAGCGCGCGCAGCTTCCTCTGAGTCGCCCCTTCGCTCAGCCAACCAGCTCTTGACCCAACGGGCGCAGTGCGAACGCGCTTGAGGCAAGACGGTCACATCACGTTCCAAATGCTGCCAAAAGCTGGCCCACTTGTCATCATGACCGGATGCAGTGCTGTCGGCGCTCACCCAGACAGAATAAAAATATCCCTGCACATTCCAAGTCTTTTCTTTAAATCTTTTGCTGAATTTTAGTTTATCAACGACC
This sequence comes from Prosthecobacter sp., assembly GCA_044345215.1. Lineage (GTDB taxonomy): Bacteria > Verrucomicrobiota > Verrucomicrobiia > Verrucomicrobiales > Verrucomicrobiaceae > Prosthecobacter. Next base: position 1,990 of record JBIJBO010000041.1, read on the forward strand.
ATGCAACGAGGGCAGCATGAAGATCTTCAATGGGCACCGAGTCCTGAGGCAGATCGCCCGACCTTGGCCGGTCTTCCGGGGTTTCCGTGTGTTCCGTAGGCTCCTGGGTAGCATCTCCAATTTCAGGCCGCCGCCAAGCCATCGGGATGCCGCTCTGCATCAGCCCCAGACGTTCACCTTCGTGCCATTCGTGGTTCCCAAACCCGTGTTCAACCGCTGATGAGACACTGATCAAACGCTGATGGTGCCCCTCTTCTCCGTGGCCTGCGCGTCCTCCGTGCGCGATGTCTTGGATTCTGCCCTAGCCTGACCTCTCACCGCGCCCAGCGAGTCGGAGTTTCAGGATCTCGGGGAGAAGCAGGTCCGCCACCAGGCGCTGGCCCTGGCGATTCGGATGCATGCCATCGAGCAGCAGGTCGTCGACGGCCTGGCCCGGCACCTGGCCATGGGCCTGAAAGGCCGCGAAGACGTCGACCAATGGCACGGCCTTGCGTTGAGCCAGCTGGCGCACGGCCTCGGCATAGGTTTGCAGAATCGTGTTGAAGCCGTCGGCCTCGTCGGGTCGATAGGGAGGCTTGCCATAGCGCTCCAGCAGGGCCGGTGTCCAGCGCAGGGCGTTCGGGGTCATCAGAATCACGTCGCACGGCCGCGCCTGGAGCGAGTCGATGGAGAACTCGAGGTTGGCGATGTAGCGCTCAAGCGATACCCGCGGCTCGGTGGCCGGCGGTGTCTTCCAGACATCAACAGCGGCATCGTTGATGCCGAACTGCAGGATCACCAGGTCCGGCTGGCGGTCGAGCACGTCGCTGGCGAAGCGGGCCCTTCCCGCCTCCGTCGTGTGGCCGCCCACCCCGGCATTGATGACATCGACCGGAAGCCCGCTCCGGGGCAGGTCCTGTCGGAGGAGGTTGGCATAAACCTGGAGCGAACCGCGCGGCGCCGTGGTGGAATCGCCGAAGGCCACCAGCGTGAAGGGGGCTTTCTCGGGCGGGGATTCTGCACCCGCAAAGGAACCGGCTCCAACGGCCAGAGCTACGGTGAGCATGAGAGACTTCATCCGAGGCGGCACGGTTTAAAGTCCGGCACAGCCTGGGGATGGGTGTCCAGAATGAAGCGCCCCGGGCCGGGCGAATCAGCAGAACCGAAAGAGCTGCTGGGGCGACAACCCGTCGACCTTCCACCTTCATGCGCTTCGTGGTTCAGAAGCCTCTTTGAACCGCTGATGAGACGCTAATCAGACGCTAATGGGGGATCTTTCTCCGTGGCCTCCGCGTCCTCCGTGCGAGTCGGCTTTGATCGTGCACGGCGCCCTGAGGTCAGAGCGCTCCACCTTTGCGACCTGTCACGATGGCCCAATCCCTCGGGATCAGCGTCTCCTCAGCGTCAACTCAGCGGTTCACCATCGGAGGATGGATCCTGCTCGGGGCGGATGCCCCGCCGAGGGGGCAGAGCGGCGCGGAAGCGCCGCACTCCAGGGCGCTGCGCGCACTCAGACGGCGATCTCGGCTTTGATGGCCGGATGCGGGTCGTAGCCCTCCAACGTGAAATCCTCGTAGCGGAAGGCGAACAGGTCCTTCACCTCGGGGTTGAGGCGCATGACCGGCAGCGGGCGCGGCTCGCGGGTGAGCTGAAGGCGGGCCTGGTCGAGGTGATTCTTGTACAGGTGCAGGTCGCCGAAGCTGTGCACGAAGTCGCCGGGCTGGTAGCCGCAGACCTGGGCGACCATGAGGACGAGCAGGCTGTAACTGGCGATGTTGAAGGGCACGCCAAGGAAGAGATCGGCGCTGCGCTGGTAGAGCTGGCAGCTCAATTTGCCGTCGGCGACGAAGAACTGGAACAGGCAGTGGCAGGGCGGCAGGGCCATCTGCTCGATGAAGGGCACGTTCCAGGCGCTGACGATGTGGCGGCGGCTGTAGGGGTTGTTTTTCAGGCCGTCGAGCAGGCGCGTGATCTGGTCGACCGGCTCGGCGCCGGGGGCGCCCTGCCAGCGCCGCCACTGGGCGCCGTAGACCGGGCCGAGCTCGCCATTCTCATCGGCCCACTCGTCCCAGATGCTGACCTTGTTCTCCTGCAGGTAGCGGACGTTGGTGTCGCCCTGGAGGAACCAGAGCAGCTCATGGATGATGCTGCGCAGGTGCAGCTTCTTGGTCGTCACCAGCGGGAACCCGAGGCTGAGGTCGTAGCGCGACTGCTCGCCGAAGACCGAATACGCGCCGGTGCCGGTGCGGTCCTCGCGGTAGCTGCCGTGGTCGAGGACCCGGCGCAGGAGGCGGTGGTATTCTTCCATGGCGGGAACAGCAGGCGCCTCCCGGCGCGGACTCAGGCGGCGTAGGGCACCGGCGTGCCGGTCGAGTTGGCCAACTCCTTGAAGCGGGCGATGATCTCGGTGGTGAGCTTGCCGGGCTTGCCGTCGCCGATCGGGCGGCGGTCGTACTGGACGGCAGGGATGACCTCGGCGGCGGTGCCGGTGAGGAAGCACTCGTCGGCGGTGTAGACATCATGGCGGGTCATGGTGACCTCGTGGACCTGCAGGCCCATGCCGCGCATGACTTCGATGACGGCCATGCGGGTGATGCCGTTGAGGGCGCCGCTGGCGATGGTCGGGGTGTAAACCTGGCCGTTCTTGAGGATGAAGATGTTGTCACCCGTGCACTCGGCCACGTAGCCCTGCTCGTTGAGCATGATGCCCTCCTCGCAACCGGCCTGGATGCACTCGATCTTGGCCATGACGTTGTTGAGGTAGTTGAGGCTCTTCACCTGCGGGCTCAGAGCGGCGGTGGCGGGCCGGCGTGTGGCGCAAGTGATGAGGTTCAGGCCGGTTTCGTATTTTTCCTTCGGATACAGCGTGATGCCGCTGGCGATGATGATGACCGAGGCCTTCGGGCACTGGTAGGGGTTGAGGCCGAGCGAACCGACGCCCCGGGTGATGACCAGGCGGATGTAGCCGTCGCGCAGGCCGTTGGCGGCAACGGTGTCGACCGTGGCCTTCTCCATCTCCTCGATCGAAATTGGCATGGCCAAGCAGATCGAGCGGGCGCTCTCGTAGAGGCGGATCAGGTGCTCGGTCAGGCGGAAGACGCGGCCGTTGTAGACACGGATGCCCTCAAAGCAGCCATCGCCGTAGAGCAGACCGTGATCGAAGACGGAAATCTTGGCCTCGCTTTCGGGAACGATTTGGCCGTCGAGATAGATGAGAAGGGGGGAACCAGCCATGGTGGGGGAATGAGCAGCATGCCAGCCGCCGGCCGGTTTGCAAGTGCGGGAATGGCGACCGGCAAGAAACCGGAGGCCGCATCACCAGTTCTTGATCCACTTCTCCGAGGCCTGCTTGAGCGGGCCGCCGGCGTTGGTCTCAAGGGAGGTCGCCATGGTGTTCTCCTCGTCCTCGCCGTAGGACCAAATGTCGTAGGTGGTATTGATCGTCGTCGGGGCCGGAGCCGCGGCGCCGGTGACGTTTTGCGGCGCGGCACGGATGTACTGAAGCGGGTTACCGAAGCCGTCGATCATGAAGTAGCGGTTGCCCTGCAGGCGCCAAACCTCCTTGGGCATGTCGGTCAGCATGACATTCTTGGCCTCGTTCGGGTCGATGTTGCCGTCGGATTGCGAGGGCCCGGCATTGGTGGGCGGCACGGCGACCCGGATGGCGTCGAAGCCGTCGCCGCTCATGGCTTGGTACAGCATGGCCGCACCGGCCACGTTGTAGGTCTTGTCGCGCAGGCTGATCGTGTCACCGGGATTGGCCGGTTCGGGATACTCGCCGAACTCGGTGTTGTAGCGTTCCAGCGCGCTCTGCACGGCCTTGATCGTGGCGGCGGTCTTGCTGCGCGCAGCGGAGCGCTGGGCATAGCTGAAGCCGCCGACGGTGAGGGCGAACAGCAGGGCGACGATGGTGATGACAATGAGCAGCTCGATGAGCGTGAACGCGGCGCGGGCGGAGTTCCGCTGGGGGATGTTCATGATGGCGGGGAAGGTGGGGGATGGAGGACCGGGCGGGCGCGGGGCACGCGCCGCATCAGCCGCCGGCGCCGCTCAGGCCCTTGATGACCTCGATCAGCGGCAGGAACAGCGCCATGACGATGACACCGACCACGAGGGCGAGGATGACGATCATGAGGGGCTCCAGCATGGAGGTGAGGGCGGAGACGGAGTTGTCGACCTCGTCCTCGTAGACGTCGGCAATCTTGAGGAGCATTTCCGGCAGCTGGCCGGTTTCCTCGCCGACGTCGACCATCGAGATGACCATGGGCGGGAAGACGTTGCTGGCTTCGAGCGGGCCGACCATCGATTCACCTTCCTTGACCGCGTCATGCACCTTGGTGATGGCGTCGGAGACGATGGTGTTGCCGGCAGTTTCGCGGGTGATGTTGAGCGCCTGGAGGATCGGCACGCCGGAGGTGACGAGAGTGCCGAGGGTGCGGGTGAAACGGGAGATGGCGGTCTTGCGCTGGACGTCGCCAAACAGCGGCAGCTTGAGCTTGAGCTGGTCGATCGTGCGGCGGCCCTTTGCCGTGGCGGCGAACATTTTCCAGCCGATGAAGATGAGGATGGCACCACCGGCGAGGTAGAGGATGTTGTCACCCATCCAGCGGCTGAAACCGATGACCATCTTGGTCAGGCCGGGCAGCTTGTTGGCATCGCCGAGCATGTCCTCGAAGATCTTCTCGAAGCGCGGCACAATGACCAGCATGAGGAACACCATGATGGCCATGGCGATGAACATCACGATGATGGGGTAAACCATCGCCGCGACGATCTTGTTCTTCAGCTTCTGGGCCTTTTCCTGGTATTCGGCCAGGCGGTTGAGGACGATCTCAAGCACACCGCCGAGTTCGCCGGCCTTCACCATGTTGATGTACAGCTTGTTGAAGATCTTCGGATACTGGGAGAGCGTTTCCGAGAAGGTGCTGCCGGTCTGCACGTTGTCGGCAATCGTCGTGATTGTGCTCTTCATGATCGGGTTCGGCTCCTGGCGGCCGAGCACGGTCAGGCCGCGCAGCAGCGGCAGGCCGGAATCAATGAGGGTGGCGAGCTGGCGGGTGAAAATCATCAGGCTCTTGGCCTTGACGGTGGCGTTGGCGCCGGCCTTGACCGCCTTGCCCTTGGTCTTGGCCGTGGTGGTCTTGGCGCGCTTTTTGACGGCAGCATCCCCCTTGCCCTCCTGGGCCACCTGGGTCGGGTAGAGCTGGCTTTGGCGCAGCAGGTTGACAGCCTCCGCCTCATTGGCGGCGTCCAGTTCTCCGGCGACTTCTTGGCCGTTCTGGTCGAGGGCGATGTAGTGAAACTTCGGCATAGGAAAGGGACTCGGCGGGGAATTCTAAAGTAATTTCAGCTTACCGGGTGGGCGCGGAAAATGTCCAATCAAAATGGTGGCGAATGCGTGAAAAAGCGCGGGCGCGCATCAGGTGTATTTGAGCACTTCCTCGATGGTCGTCTCGCCGTCGTAGATGTTGCGCAGGCCGTCCTCGCGCAGGGTGACCATGCCGAGCTCGATGGCCTTCTGCTTGAGCACCAGGGTCGGCGCGCGCTCGGTGATGAGCTCTCGGATCGGGTCGGTGACGTCGAGCAACTCGTAGATGCCCTTGCGGCCCTTGTAGCCGCTGCCGCCGCACTTGTCGCAGCCGTTGCCGGTGTAGAAGCTTTTGCTGCCGATGTCGTCGGGCGTGAGGTTGAGCTGGTTGAGGATCGACAGGCTGGGCTCGTAGGGGGCGCGGCAGTTCTTGCAGATCGTGCGCAGCAGTCGCTGGGCGAGCACGCCCTCGAGGGTGGCGGAGACAAGAAAGGGCTCGACCCCCATGTCGACGAGACGGGTGACGGCGCCGGCGGCGTCGTTGGTGTGAAGGGTGCTCAGCACCAAGTGCCCGGTGAGCGAGGCCTGGACGGCGATCTGGGCGGTTTCCTTGTCGCGCATCTCGCCGACCATGATGCGGTCGGGGTCCTGGCGGAGGAAGGCGCGCAGGGCCTTGGCGAAGGTGAGGCCGACCGCGTCGTTGACCGGCACCTGCATGACGCCGTCAAGTTCGTACTCGACCGGATCCTCGGCGGTCAGCAGCTTGCAGTCGATCGTGTTGATGCGGCGCAGGCAGGCGTAGAGCGTCGTGGTCTTGCCGGCACCGGTGGGGCCGGTGACGATGAAGATGCCGTTGGGCTTGACGATGGTCTCGGTGATGTAGTCGTACAGGAAGGTCGGCATGCCCAGCTGCTCGAGGTCGAGGTTGACCGAGCTGCGGTCGAGCACGCGCAAGACGACCGACTCGCCGTGCTGGGTCGGCAGGGAATTGACACGCATGTCGACCGGCTTGCCGTTTACAGTGGTCATGATGCGACCGTCCTGCGGGATGCGCCGCTCGGCGATGTTCATGTTCGACATGACCTTGATGCGCGAGATGACGCTGTTGGCCAGATGCACCGGCGGCGGCGCCATTTCATAGAGGGCGCCGTCGACGCGGTAGCGGATCTTGAACTCGTGCTCGAAGGGCTCGAAGTGGATGTCAGAGGCGCGCTCCTTGATGGCCTGGGTCATGACCAGGTCGACAAACTTGACGATGGGCGCCGAGTTGGCCTCGACCTCGGGGGCATCGCGACCGACGTCCTTGAGGCCGCCGAAGATCTCGTCAATGCTGGGCGCGCCGGTGCCGTAGTGCTTGTCAATGAGCGCCTGCACCTGGCTGCGGCGGGCGACCACGGGCACGACGACCTTGTCGAGGCCGAAGCGCAGGTCCTCGACGAGCTGGGGGTTGAGCGGGTCGGTGAAGGCGACGTGCAGGCCGCGGCCGTCGAGGGTGACCGGGAAGGCGCCGTAAAGGCGGGCCATGCCGGCGGGAATGAGGTTGACCACCGAAGGCGCGGGCTCGAATTCGCCGAGGTCGAAGTGCTCGGCGCCGAGCTCCTCGGCCACGAGGGACCAGAAGGCGTCCTCAGTGGGGAAAATCTGGTAGTCCATGACGGTCTGGAGGATCTCCCTGCCGTTCTGCACCACCTCCTGGGTCAAGTCGTAGGCCTGGCCGCTGTCGATCACTCCGCGGGCTTCAAGCATGTCCACCACGTTCTGGGCTGTCATATTGTCTTCAGTCGTTCTCGGTTGAAAGGGATTGGGGGGAGGGCGAATCAGTCGGCGTCCGCCATCGTGGCCTCGATGACCTCCTCAGCGGTGGTCAGTCCGGCGAGCACCTTGCGAATGCCGTCCTCGCGCAGGGTGCGCATGCCGAGTTCGCGGGCGCGCTTGCGCAGCTGCGGGGTGGTGAGCTGCTGGTTGATCATGTTGCGGACCTCATCGTCGACCTTGAAGATTTCGGCGATGACCATGCGGCCCTTGAAGCCGCCGCCGCGGCACTTGTTGCAGCCCTTCGGTCCCATGATGGTGGCGCTGTAAAGCTGACTCGCCTCGAGGCCAAGGTGGCGGAGTTCGCGCTCGTTGAGGCTGGTCGGCTCCTTGCAGTTGGCGCAGAGCTTGCGCACAAGGCGCTGGGCCAGGATGCCGCGGACGGCGGAGGCGATCAGGAAGGGCTTGACGCCAATGTCGGCGAGACGGGCGACCGAGCCCGGCGCGTCATTGGTGTGCAGGGTGCTGAAGACCAGGTGGCCCGTGAGCGAGGCCTGGATGGCGATCGAGGCGGTTTCGTAGTCGCGAATTTCCCCAAGCATGATGATGTTCGGCGCCTGGCGCAGCATCGCCTTGAGGGCGGCGGCAAAGGTCATGCCAACGTCCTCCTTGACCATGACCTGGTTGATGCCGGCGAGCTCGTACTCGACCGGATCCTCGACGGTGATGATCTTGCGGTCGGGCCGGTTGATGAAGTTGAGGCAGGCGTAGAGAGTCGTTGTCTTGCCGGAGCCGGTGGGACCGGTGACGAGGACGATGCCGTCCGGCAGGGTGATGAGCTTCTCAAAGGTGTCCTGGTCGTCGGACAGGAAGCCAAGGTCGGAGAGGCCAAGGCGCAGGCTGCTCTTGTCGAGCACACGCATGACGACACTTTCGCCGTTGTTGGTGGGAATGATCGACACGCGCATGTCGAGCTCCTTGTCATTGAAAGCCATCTGCAGGCGACCGTCCTGCGGCACACGCTTTTCATCGACGCTCATCGAGCCGCACATGATCTTGATGCGGGCGATGATCGAGGAGTGCAGGCGCTTGGGATGGTGTTCGACGTCGTGCAGGACACCGTCGATGCGCAGGCGCACGCGAATGTCCTTTTCCACCGGCTCGATGTGGATGTCGGAGGCACCGGACTTGAAGGCCTCAAGCAGGATGTTGTTGACCAGCTTGATGACCGGCGCGTCGCCGTCGCCCGGGGTGCTGCCCTTGGCGCCGACGTCGCCGAACACCTCGTTGCCATAGATGTTGGCCTGCAGGGTCTTGATCAAGGCGTGGGTCGAACAGAAGAACTCGAGGTCGGGCTGCAGCACATGCGGCAGGGAGTCGAGCGTCTCAAAGTCATAGGGGTCGGCGACGACGACCTGCATGGCCGGACCGTTCATGCCGATCGGGGCGATCTTGTAGCGCTGGGCCACCTCCATGGGCACCAGGCCCTTGAGATGCGGGGCGGCGGCGAAGCCATGCAGGTCAATGTACTCCATGCCGGAGTTGACTGCAACGGTCTGCGCGACCTGCTCGTCGCTGACAACGCCGGTCTTGATCAGGCACTCAAGCAGGGTTTCCGTGGGCTTCTTCGCGTTCTTGGCCTTCTGCAGGTCGCTGTCCATGACCAGCCCTGCCTCGGCGAGCAGTTCCAGGAGATACTCTTCGTTCGAATACATGCGTTCGGGGGTGCCTGATTTTAGGGGTGAATTTGCGACACTAGGGGATTCCGGGGCCCGGTGTCAATCTTGCCCCGTCAGAAGCGTGGAAAAGTTTCCCGATGATGGAAGCTCTGACAGAGCCCACCCCTGCACGGCGTTCGACTTAGCTCCACTCTCCCGCCATGATCCGCCGCTTCGCCGCCCCCTTCCTCGCCCTCCTGCTCATCCCTGCCCTGCCGCTGCCCGCCCACGATGCCGGCGTGCAGATGGCCGAGGTGGCCAACGTCTTCCTCGCCTCGCTCTCGCCAGAGCAGAAGGCCCGCGCCAGCTTCGCCTTTGAGGACGCCGAACGTATCAACTGGCACTTCATCCCGCGCGAGCGCAAGGGTCTGGCCATGAAGGACATGACGCCGCAGCAGCGACTCCTGGCGCACGCCCTGATGAACACCGGCCTCGGCTTCCGCGGCGCCGCCAAGGCCGCCACCATCATGAGCCTGGAGGAGGTGCTCTACCAGATCGAGGGCGCTGACGAGGCCAAGCGGGCCGCGGTGCGCGACAAGCGCGATCCGGAAAAGTACTACGTCAGCCTCTTCGGCACTCCGTCTGCCGGCGGCACCTGGGGCTGGCGCCTTGAAGGCCACCACCTGTCGCTCAACTTCACCCTCAAGGACGGCCAGCTGCTGCGCGCAACCCCGGCTTTCATGGGCAGCAACCCTGGCGAATTGCGCCAGGGCCCGCTCAGCGGCCTGCGCGTGCTCGGCAAAGAGGAGGATCTGGGCCGCGAGCTGGTCAAGTCGCTTGATGCAACCCAGTTCAGCAAGGCGGTTGTCGCCGATGTTGCCCCGAAGGAAATGCTCACTGCCGCCGAGCCGCGGGTGGACCCGCTCAAGCCCGACGGCCTCAGCGAAACCGAGATGACCGATGCCCAGCGCGCCAAGCTGCACCTGATCATCGACGAGTACCTCGGGCGCGTTCGTCCCGAAATCGCCGCGGAGACACGCGCGGACATTGCCAAGAACGGCCCGGTTTTCTTTGGCTGGGCCGGCGGCAAGGAGCGCGGTGAACCGCACTACTACCGCGTCCAGGGCAAAACCTTCCTGATCGAGTACGACAACGTTCAGAACGAGGCCAACCACCCGCACAGCGTCTTCCGCAGCTTCGACGGCGACTTCGGCCGCGACCTGCTCGGCGAGCACCAGCGCGCCGCCCACGGCAAGTGAGGGACGGCTTCAGGCGCCGCGCACCCCGGCGATGAATTCCCGGGCCGCCCGCGAAATTTCTTCGGCCACGGCCGCGCGCGCCTTCGCAAAGGGAGGCCTGAACCATGGAAAGGCCCCGGTCAGATCGTGGGTCACCAACACCTGGCCATCAGTCGCCCGGCCAGCGCCGATGCCGATGGTGCTGGCACGCACGCGGCCGGTGATGGCCTCGGCGACCTCCGGCATCATGCTCTCGAGGACGATGGCGCGGGCACCGGCGGCATCGAGGGCCTCAGCCTCGACGATCAGGCGGGCGGCATCCTCGGGGGTGCGGCCCTTTTTCCGATAGCCCCCCTCCTCGCGGACGCTCTGCGGCAGCATGCCGAGGTGACCCACAAACGGGATGCCGGCGCCGACGATGGCGCGGACCTGAGGCAGGAAATCCAATCCTCCCTCCAGCTTGACCGCGTCAGCGCCGGCCCCGACCAACCGGCGGGCGCTGGCCAGGGCCTCGTCGGCATCGCGGTAGGTGTGGTAGGGCAGGTCGACAATGACCGGAGCGCGCACGACGCCGCGGCGCACGGCGGCGGTGTGATGGCACATCATGTCGAGGGTGACCCCGGTGGTGTCGGGCAGGCCGAGAACGACCATGCCCAGGGAGTCGCCGACCAGCAGCAGGTCGGCCCCGGCCTCATCAAGCAACCGGCCCATGGGGTAGTCATAGGCGGTGAGAACGGCGAGGGGCGGGCCGGCCGCCTTGCGGGCGGGCAGTTCGGAAAGGGAGACGAGCATGTCGGCAACCAGAAGGGAGCGGGTGGGCGGGGTCAACCCAAGAAAAAAGCCGCATCCCGGTGGGGATGCGGCTGAAAGGCGTTGAGTGACGCTCAGTCTTCGGAAGCTTCGCCCTCGGCCGAGTCGCCTTCTTCGCCAGCGGTGACGGTGAGCTTGAGGAAGCAGCTGACGTCGCGGTGCAACTTGACCTGAACTTCGAAGGCACCCGTGTTCTTGATCGGCTTTTCCAGCTCGATGAGGTGGCGGTCGATCTCGATCTTGGCGCTTTCGGAGACGGCCTTGGCGATGTCCATCGAGGTGATCGAACCGAAGGCCTTGCCGCCTTGGCCGGTTTGCAGCGACAGCTTGAGCTTGAGCTTCTTGAGCTTGGCGGCGGTCTTTTCAGCCTCCTGGAGCTCCTTGGCTTCGCGCTCGGCGCGCAGCGCCTTGAGACGGTTCAGGTGGCGGAGGTTGCCCGCGGTGGCTTCATAGGCCTTGCCCTGCGGGACAAGGAAGTTGCGGGCGTAGCCGCGCTTCACTTTGACCACATCCGCCTCGTCGCCGAGACCTTTGATCTGTTCTTTGAGGATGACTTGAGCGTGTGCCATAAAATTTCAGCCCTTGGGGGGAAAGGGTCGCGACGCTACACGCTGAGGCCGCCGTGTCAAATGCCGGAATCAGGTCTTTTTGCAAATGTCCGGGTGCGCCCCGCTTTTCCAGCTGTCGCCTGCGGCAAAAAACCTTGCTTCACCCGCCCCGGCCGCGCGAGCATGGCCCCATGCACCATGTCCTCGCCCTTTTGCCCCTGCTCTCCGTTGCCCTCGCTGCCGCCGAACCCGTCACCCTCAAGCTCTGGCCCGGAGGTGCCCCCGAACCGGCCGGCTTCCAGGCCCAGCCCGAGGAGGAGATGAAGCGCGTGCCCGACGACGGCATCCGCCGGGTCGCCCACGTCTCCGATTCGGAGGTCAGCTTTTACCCGGCCGAGGGCGCCACGACCACCGTCCTGGTGTGCCCGGGCGGCGGCTACAACATCCTCGCCATCGAGCACGAGGGCACGGAGGTCTGCCGCTTCCTCAACCGCCATGGTTATCACGCCGCCCTGCTCAAGTACCGCGTGCCGCGCCGCGACCCCGCCAATCCGGGGCGTGAACCCCTGCAGGACGCCCAGCGCGCCCTCGGCCTGCTGCGCAACCGCGCCAATGAACTCGGCCTGCGCCCGGAGCGCCTCGGCATCCTGGGTTTTTCCGCCGGCGGCCACCTCGCGGTCATGACCGCCCTGCATCAGGGCGAACGCGGCTACCCACAGGATCCCAAGCTCGACGCCAGCAACGTCCGCCCCGATTTCTGCATTCCGGTCTACCCCGCCTATCTGGTCGGCAAGGACGACACCTTCTCGCTGCTGCCGGAGGTGAAGGTGACGCCGCTTTCGCCGCCCATGTGCCTGATCCATGCCCACGACGACAAGGGCGTGACCAGTTCCAGCGCCAGCGCCCTGCTCTACCTGGAGTACAAAAAGCTTGGCCTGCCCTGCGAACTGCACGTCTACAGCCAGGGCGGCCACGGCTTCGGCATGAAGCGCAAGGACCAACCCGTGCAGGACTGGCCGCAGCGCGTCGTCGAGTGGCTGAAGGCCTCGGGCTGGTGATCCCCTCCATCGGCGTTGGGTCGCGGAAGCCGAGCGCCGGGTCGAAGGCGACGAATCAACTGCGGGTGATGAACTCGTCCTGGTTGAGGACGATGCGCACGGTGGCCGCCCAGGCCGCTGTTTCGGCCGCCGGCACGCCATCCAGCCCGTGCGCCCCGGTGGCCTGTCGGGCTTCCTCGGCATTGGCCTGGTAGTGGTAGCGGGCCTCGGCCAGCAACTTCTGCAGCGCCTGCACTTCCGGTGCCGACGGCGCCCGCCCGAGGCAGAGCCGGAAGGCGTGAGCTATCCGCGCCGCATCGCCCCCGAGCCCAGGGGCCACCAGGACGCGCCGGGCCAGCGCCTGCGCCGCCTCGGCAAAGGCCTCGGCATTGAGCGTGATCAGCGCCTGCAGCGGGGTGTTGGAAACCGTGCGGCGGATGTTGCTGACGTTGGAATCCGGGCAGTCGAAGGTCGTCAGGTCGGGATGCGGCGAGGTGCGCTTGAAAAACGTGTACAACCCGCGGCGGTAGCGATCCGCGCCGAGGCTGGTCGTCCACTTGAAGTTGTTGGCGTAGCTGAGTGCGGCGACATCCTCCGGCATCGGCGGGAAGACGCTCGGACCGCCGATCTTGGGCGACAACAAGCCGGCGGCGGCGAGATGCAGGTCGCGGACAATCTCGGCCTCCACGCGCAGGCGGTTCTGTCGCCAGAGCAGGTGGTTGTTGGGATCGATCTCCGCCAGGCGCGCCGCCTCGGCGGCAGGGCGCACGGCGACGCTGCTCTGCCGGTAGGTGGCGGACAGAAGGATTGTCTTGAGCAGCTTTTTGCGGCTCCAGCCGCCGTCCATGAACTCCGCCGCCAGCCAGTCGAGCAACTCGGGATGGCTGGGTCGCTCCCCGCGCACCCCGAAGTCGCCCGGCGTGTGCACCAGACCGAGCCCGAACAGCTTGCCCCAGAGATGGTTGACGGTGACGCGGGCGGTCAGCGGGTTGTCGCGCCGGACCAGCCAGCGGGCTAGATCGAGGCGCGTGGCGCCCTCGCGCGGCCGACCGGGCGGCGTCGCAACGCCAAGCACGGCCGGCGTCACCGGATCGGCCGGCTGGAGGAAATCCCCGCGCTGAAGCACCCGGGTCGCACGCGGATCCTGCCGGCGCTGGGCGAGCACACGCACCTCCATGAGCGGCGGCTTGGGCAGCTTGTCCTGGGCTGCCTGCAGGGCCGCGGCGGCGGCCGCCACCTTGTCATCAACCCGATCCAGCCAGTCGTGCAACGCCTGAACGACGACCGGGTTCCGCCGGCGCGGTTCCTCGTTGAGGATGCGCACAACCGCGGCCGGCAGCAGACTCTCCTCGGTCACTTCGGCAGCCGCGAGCAGGCGCAGCCGTCCCAGCGTGTGGCTGGCATCCTTGGCGTAGTTTTGGTCGAGCTCGACCACGATCTCGCGCCCCGCCGGCACGGGTTCGGCCAGGTGCAGGGTCAGACGCTGGGCCTTGCCGGTGCCACCGCTGATCGCCCAGCCGGTGTCGGCCCTGCCATCCATCGCCGCCGCCGCGGCAAAGCCCTTCTGCTCATGCGTGGCTTTCGGTGAATGCAGCACCCGGGCGCGGCCTTCGACGAGCACGCGCACCTCGCTGAGCACAAAGTTGCCGCCGCTGCTGCGTCCGGGCCCCTGCGCAGGCAGGCCGGGGTCAGGCAGGGCCTCGATCTGCAGCGAGGCGATCACCTGAGGCGCGGCCGCGAGGCGCAGGCTGTAGCGCTCGTTCTTTGCCTGCTTGCCGGTGACGCGCAGCGAGCCATCAGCCAGGGTCTGCAAGGTCGCACCGGCCCGGCTTGTCGCCTCGACCACCGTCTGCGGTTCAAACCGCTGGACCGGCTTGGCCGCACGCGCCTTGGCCAGCCGCACCTGCATGACCTTCTCCCACTCGGGCAGACGAAGCGGCAGGGTGGCCCTGGCCTCGTCGAGGCGCTTCTGCAGCGGCAGCAGAGCGCGCGCCGCGGAACCATTGGCCGTTTCAAAGGCCTCCCAGGCCTCGGGCGACACAGGCGCCTGGCGCGTCACTTCGTCGCCATTGTCGAAGAAGGCGAACAACTCGTAATACTCCCGGAGAGTGATCTGGTCATACTTGTGCGTGTGGCAGCGCGCACAGCCGACGGTCAGGCCCAGCCAGACCGTGCCGACCGTTTCAACTCGGTCCATGCAGGCCTCAACGCGGAACTGCTCCTGATCGGTGCCACCCTCGGTGTTGGTCAGAGTCTGGCGGTTGAAGGCGGTGGCGACAACTTGCTCCGGGGTCGCATCCGGCAGCAGGTCGCCGGCCAGTTGTTCGAGAGTGAACCGGTCGAAGGGCAGATCGTCGTTGAAGGCACGGATCACCCAGTCGCGGTAACGCCAGGCGTCGGGCCGCGGCCGGTCCTTTTCATAACCGTCGCTGTCGGCGTAGCGCGCCATGTCCAGCCAGTGCCGTCCCCAGCGCTCACCGAAGTGGGGACTCTGCAGGAGTTCCTCGACAAGGCGCTCGTAGGCGGCGTCGGACCACCGGGCCAGGTTCGCGTCAAGAGCTTCCAGCGATGGCGGCAAGCCGGTCAGATCCAGGTGCAGGCGGCGGATGAGGGTGGCGGGATCGGCCTCGGGCGAGGCAGTCACCCCCCGGGCGGCGAGTGGCTGTCGGATGAATGCATCGATTGGCTGAGATGCTCCTGCCACGGACGGCACCGGCGGGCGCACCACAGGTCGGTAGGCCCAGTGCTGGTCAAATTTCGCGCCTTCGGCGATCCACTGGCTCAGCAGGCCGATCTCGCGCTCGGTGATCGGCTTTTTCGCCCGCTGCTCGGGCGGCGGCATCTGCTCATCGGCATCGCGGGTGCGCAGGCGCTCGAGCAGCGTGCCCTGGTCCGGTCGCCCCGGCACAATGGCATGACCACCGCTCTTCAGCACCTTCGTGGCCAATTCGAAACCGGTGAGCGTCAGCCCGCCCTTGGCGTCATCCGGGCCGTGGCAGAGCAGGCAGTGCTCCGCGAGGATTGGCTGGATATCGCGGGCAAAATCCACAGCCGCCACCGGCCGGGCGGCGACAATCAGCAGGGGTACAAGGATCCTGAAACGGGCCATGACTGAACAACGTCATCATTGGGCCAGGTTTGTCGCCGGGGTTAACGCTTGCCGTGCCCAGGATCAGCCGACGCCGAACCCGCAGGCTCAATAGGGCACGCGAAAGATTTCGCCGGTGACCGGATCACGCGCCTTCTGGCCGGGGCGCAGGCCCTCGACGCTGATGATGCGCTTGGGATCCTTCAGGCTGTAAACCTGACTCGGCTGGCCGGGAACCTTGCGGGCAAAGGGAACATCGGTCGGCACCGGAGCCGGGGCCACGGGCTGCTGGGGGACCGGCGGCGGCGTGGGCACGCCACCTGGAACGGTCGGAGTGCCCGCGGCAGCGGCGGACGGAGTCGTCGGCGTGACGGCAGGAGTTGTTCCGGGCGGCGCCACCACGATGCCGGGGTCGACGCCGACCGCGGAGGGATCGAGGCTGGGGGCCGGCACCGGTGCGGCGTTCGGGTCCAAAGGCACGGGGGCGTTGGGATCGACCGGCTGGGGCAGCTGCTCGCCGTAGCGTGGCGGGTAGTCGAGCGGGCGTCCACCGCGTCCGGCAAAGGGCCGCGGCTCGGGGCCTTGGCAGCTGGCTAGCACCGCAATCAGCGCGGCAAGGACGTGGAGGAGCCGGGGACGAAGCATGGGCGGGGCAGGTTAGTTGTTCACGCGCATCGGCATGAGCACGTAGAGGAAATTGACGCCCGTGCGCAGAACACCGGGGCTGATTTCATCAATCAAGTGCAGGGTCACCTCGTCGGAAGTCAGGTTGCGCAGCGGCGCCATGGTGAACTCCGGATTGAAGGCGATGGTGATGTCGGCGCCCTTGTAGTTGATCGCCAGAGTCTCACGCGCCTCACCGACGTCCGGCGAGGAGGCGACAATTTCCACCTGTCCTGGCGTGAAGATGAACTTCACCGAGTTCGACTTGTCACTGGCGAGGAGCGACACGCGCGAGATGGCGCGCAGGAAGGTCTCGCGCTCGAGCACGATGCGCTCCTTGGCCTCGCCGGGGATGACCTGGCGGTAGTTCGGATAGTTGCCATCGATGAGCTTGCTGATGAGCAGGCTCTCGCCGAGGTCAAAACCGACCTGGCTGCCAGTGACGCGGATGAGCACGTCGCCGCTGTCGCCAAGCAGGCGCGACAGCTCGTTGACCGCCTTGGTCGGCACGATGATGTCGACCTCCTGGCTCTCGGGGAACTCGACCTCCTGCTCGACCATGGCCAAGCGGCGACCGTCGGTGGCGACGAGAGTGAGGGCATTGCCCTTGAAGGAGAACAGGATGCCGTTGAGCACATAGCGGGTCTCGTCGGTCGAGATCGCGTAGGAGGTCTTGCGCAGGCAGTCGCGCAGCACCTGCTGGTCGACGCGGAACTCGCGGGCCTCCTCAAAGCGGGGCAGCGACGGGAATTCCTCGCTGCTCAGGCCGAGCACCTTGAAGAAGGAGGGGCCGCTGCGAATCGAAGCGACGTTCTTCTCGTCGACGCTGATCTCGATCTCCTCGGTCGGCAGTTCGCGGACGATGGTGGCGAGCTTGCGCGCCGGCAGTGTGGTGGCGCCCTCCTCCTCAACTTCGGCGGGCACGCTGCAGGTCACCCCGACGTCGAGGTCGGTGGTGGTCAACTCGAGCACGCCGTCGCGGGCCCGCAGCAGGACATTGGAGAGAATGGCCAGGGTGGTGCGCGCACTGACCACGTGCTGCACCTGCTGAATGGCCTGCTGAAAGGAATCCTTGCTGATCGTGAACTTCATAGAAGGGGGGGCGTGCCGGCGAGTGAATGAGCCGCCTTTTTAACTGAGCCGCGGCCAGTGGCAAGAAGTTTGGCGGGGAATTTGGCAAATCAAGCCCGGAAACCGCCCCTCCTTGACTCGCAGGCCGGCCGCGGCACCGTGTCCCTCCATGACCGACGCCATCGCCAATGTCCTCGCCGAACGCTACGCTACCCCCGCCATGCGCGCCCTCTGGTCCGCCGAAGGCAAGGTCCGCCTCGAGCGCGACTACTGGATCGCCGTGCTGAAGGGCCAGCGCGAACTCGGCATCCCCGTGCCGGACGGAGTCATCGAGGCCTACGAGGCGGTGAAGGACCAGGTCTTCCTCAGCTCGATCATGCAGCGCGAGCGGGTCACCCGCCACGATGTCAAGGCCCGCATCGAGGAGTTTTGTGAACTCGCCGGCCACGAGCACATCCACAAGGGCATGACCAGCCGCGACCTGACGGAAAACGTCGAGCAGCTGCAAGTCTTCCGCGCCCTGCTCGAGGTCCGCCGCAAAAGCCTCGCCGCCCTCGCCGGCTTCGCCCGGCGTGCCGCCGAGACGCGCGACCTGCCCCTCGCCGCCCGCACCCACAATGTCGCCGCTCAAGTCACCACCCTTGGCCGCCGGTGGGCGATGTTCGGCGAGGAACTGCTGCTCGGCGTCCAGTCCCTCGACGACCTCATCCGCACCTACCCGGCGCGCGGCCTGAAAGGCGCTGTCGGCACCCGTCTCGACCAGATCACTCTCTTCAACGGCGACGCTGCCAAGGCGCGCGAGCTGGAAACCCGCATCCTGCGCCACCTCGGCATCGGCGCCGCCCTCGATGCCCCCGGCCAGGTCTACCCGCGCAGCCTCGACTTGCAGGTCGTCGGGACCCTCTGCCAGCTCGCCTCCGGCGCCTCCAGCTTCGCCCGCACCCTCCGCCTCATGGCCGGCCACGAGCTCGCCGGCGAAGGCTTCGCCAAGGGCCAGGTCGGCAGCTCGGCCATGCCCCACAAGATGAACAGCCGCTCCTGCGAGCGCATCAACGGCCTGCACGTCATCCTCAAGGGTCACCTCGCCATGGCCGCCGGCCTTGCCGGCGACCAGTGGAACGAGGGCGACGTCTCCTGCTCGGTCGTCCGCCGCGTCATGCTGCCCGACGCCTTCCTGGCCATGGATGGCCTGCTGGAAACCCTGCTCACCGTCCTCAACCAGATGGAAATTTTCGAGTCGGTCGTCGAAAGCGAACTGCTCCGCTACCTGCCCTTCCTGCTCACCACCACCGTGCTCATGCAGGCGGTCAAGGCTGGCGCCGGCCGCGAGGCCGCCCACGAGGCCATCAAGGAACACGCGGTCGCCGTCGCCAAGGACCTGCGCACGGGTCGCACCGCCCGCAACGACCTGCTCGACCGCCTCGCTGCCGACCCCCGCCTCGGCCTCGATGCCGCCACGCTGGCCGACCTGCTCGCCCTGGGCCGCGCCAACGCCGGCGACGGCCCCGCTCAGGTCGATCACTTCTGCGCCCGGATCGACGCCCTGCTCGCCGCCAACCCGGACGCCGCCGCCTATCAGCCCGGCAACATCCTCTGAACCGGCGCCCAAACGCGCCGCCGCCGCCATGCCGCCGACCGGTTCTCCCCAGCCCGAGGCCGCGTCGGTGACCGATCTCAAGGCCAGACTGATCCGTCTCGCCAACGAGCTCGGTTTTGCCGAGTGCCGGATCGCCCCCGCCCTGCCGGCCGAGCACCGCGCGCTCTATGAAAGGTGGCTGGCCGACGGCTGCCACGGCGACATGGCCTGGCTGGCCCGCGATCCGGCGCGGCGCTCCGACCCGCGCCTCGTCCAGAACGGCGCGCGCAGCGTCATCGTGCTGGCCATGAACTACCATCAAGGCGAATCCGCGGTTGCCTCCGCCGCCGGCTTCCGGATCGCCCGCTACGCATGGAATGACGATTACCACGACCTCATCGAAAAAAAGCTGCGCGCTCTCGATGACTTCCTCATCGGCCACGGCGGTGTCCAGCGCCGCTACGTCGACACCGGCCCCGTGCTCGAGCGCGACTTCGCCTCGACGGCCGGCCTCGGCTGGAACGGCAAGAGCACCATGCAGATCCACCGCCAGCTCGGCGCGTGGTTCTTTCTTGCCGAGCTGATCACCACCCTAGACCTGCCCGCCGATGCCCCCGGGCGCGATCTGTGCGGCCGCTGCACACGCTGCCTTGAGGCCTGCCCGACCACCGCCATCACCGCCCCTCACCGGCTCGACGCCCGCCGGTGCCTGTCCTACCTGACCATCGAGAACAAAGGCCCGATTCCCGAGGAATTTCGCCGCGCCCTCGGCAACCGCCTGTATGGCTGCGACGACTGCCTCGCAGCCTGCCCGTGGAACCGCTTCGCCCAGATCTCACAGGAGGCGACCTTCCAGGCGCGCGCGACGGTGTTCGAGCGCCCGCTGCGCGACTTCCTGAGCCTGAGCGACGAAGCCTTCCGCATCCTGTTTGCCAAATCGCCGATCAAGCGCATCAAGCGCCCCGCCTTCCTGCGCAACGTTTGTGTCGTGCTTGGCAACACCGGCAACGCCGCCGACCTGCCAGCCCTCGAACTCGCCGCACGCGACGAACACCCCCTCATCGCCGAGCACGCCCAATGGGCCATCGCCGAGATCCAGGCACGGGCTGGTGTGTCCACCGGCTGCTGACCGTTTCCGAACGTCGATTTTACGGGCAGTCGCCGTCCGATGTCTTAAGTGATGGAATGCCGAGTCGCGCCCTCCGTCGCGGACTGGCAATGTGCGAAGCCCTCGGCCATGCCGGGCCGGCCAGTCGCCCGACACCCTGATTGCGCTCTGCCAGATCGTCGAAGACCTCTTGCAGCCTTTGCCCGCCTCACTTCTTCTTTCCCTTTGGCTTGGGCTCGTCCTGCACGGGGCCAGCCATGGGCGGGGTTTCGAAGAACCGGCCGTCGTCGATCAGACGCGGGTCGCCGGTGCGTGCCAGCTCGTCCATGAGGCGCTTTTCCAGGTCGGCCTTGACGGCGGCGTAGGCGGGGTCATCGGCGACGTTCGTTGTCTCGTGCGGATCCTGGCGCAAGTCGTAGAGTTCATACTTCGGCCGCTTGCCATAGACCCACTGGTAATGCTTCTCCCACTCGGGCGTGTGGCGGGCCCCCACCAGCCAGGCCTTGGTCGGTCCGGCATCCTCATCGGGGTGAGTGACGCGCGTGGTGTGGGTGATCTCCTCGGCCGTTGGAGGGTTCGAGCTGTCGATCCCGTACGGATCGCCCAGCGGCCAGCGATCGGGCCGAAAATTGACGATAAGCACGTGCTCTGTCGTGCGCAGGGCGCGCTGCGGGTAGGGCGTGTAATCGGCGCGGGCACTTTCAACATGGCGCTCGCGACCGGTGACCACCCAGCTGCGCCGAGGATCGACCTGCCCCTGCTGGTCCGACTTCAGCACCGGCCAAAGGCTGCGACCGGTCATGACGGCGGGCACGGGCAGGCCGGCGGCTTCCAGAAAGGTCGGCGCAAGGTCGGTCAGGTTGACGAAGTCATCGACGACTCGGCCGCCCCGGACGCCGGGGCCGGTGACCGACAGGCAAACGCCGGTGCCGAATCCGTAGAGGTTGCACTTGCCGTGCGGGAAGCCCGGCGCGCCATGGTCGCCGCTGATGACGATGAGGGTGTTGTCGAGTTCACCGGCCTTGTCCACCGCGTCGATGAGCAGGCCGATGGCATGGTCCCAAGCAGCGATTTCGCCAAAGTAATCCGCCAGATCCTCGCGCACCTCGGGCACGTCGGGCAGGTAGGGCGGCATTTTGCCCTTGAGCGTGTCGGGATCAATGCCCCAGAGTTTTTTGCCGCTGCCCTGGATCCATTCGCGATGGACATTGGTGGCGCCAAACCAGAAGCAGAAGGGTTTTTGACCGTCGCGCGCGGCGAGAAAGTCGCGGAAATTGCCGCGAACCTCCTCATAGAGGCGCTCCTTGGCGGCCTGCAGTTCCACGCCCTCGCCGACCCAGCGGGTGACGTGCTGCGAGAACTGGTTGAAGCGGCGCCCCGCCTTCTCGTAGGCGTGCTCCTGCCGGCCATACGGGGCATCTGCGGGCGTACCCGGACTCCATACCTTGTAGCTCTTGCCGATGTGATAGCCCGCATCCTTGAGCAACAGCGGGTACGCGGGAATGCGGTCGTCCCAGACCGCGCCGCGCAGGATGGATCCACGACCAGTGCGCCAGAAGTACTGGCCCGACAGCAGCGAACTGCGGCAGGGCGTGCACGAAGGGGCATTGACGTGGGCATTGCGGAACAGCACGCCCTTGCGTGCGATTTTGTCAAAATTCGGCGTGCGCACGACGTCGTTGATGCTGCCGGGGCCCTCGACCTGGGCGAGTACGCTGGCATAACGCCCCCAGTCGTCGGCAAAGAGGAAGAGGATGTTGGGTCGCTCAGCGGCGGCAAGCGCGCCGGCACCAAACAGCAGCACGAGGGCAATTAGGCATTGAATCATGACCGAGGGCAACGCCGTGCCTCGCGGTGTCTTTCGTCGCTCAGGGTGCGGCTTTTTTCAAAGCCGTCTTCTTGCCCGGCGCTGGCGGCCCCTGGGGCTTCGCCTCGGGATGGCGGGCCAGCACGGCGCGCAACTGCGCGACGACCTCCGGCTGTTCGGCCGCGAGGTTGCGACGCTCGAGCGGGTCGGCCTCGTAGTCGTAAAGCTCGATCTCGGCCCGCCCCGCCGGCGCGCCCGGGCGCTTCCATTCGACCAACCGGTGGCGCTCGGTGCGAATGGCGCGACCGATCGTCTCCTTGGGAAAACAGTGGTAGGCGTGGTCGCGCACCCGCGCCGCAGGGTCGCGCAGGACCGGCACCAGACTGACGCCGTCGACCGGCTGCGGTCCGGCCGGTGCGGGCAGGCCGGCGAGTTCGGCGAGGGTCGGAAACAGGTCCACCGTCTCCGCCAGTTGGCGCGTGTGCGTGCCGGGGTGGGTCACGCCCGGGGCGACGATCAGCAGCGGGATGCGGTTGGCCTGCTCGTAATTCGTATGCTTGGTCCAGATGCCAAGGTCGCCGAGGTGAAACCCGTGATCCCCCCAGAGCACGATGAGGGTGTCTTTGGCCAGGCCCAGGCGATCGAGCTCATCAAGGACCCGACCGATCTGGGCGTCGACGTAGCTCGTGCTGGCATAGTAGCCATGGATGAGGCGGCGCTTGAGATCCTCCGGAAACTCGGCCTGCGGATCCTCGGGCACCGGCGCGTAGGCGGCGATCTCACCAGCGCGCTTGTGCGCCACGCGCGGTGAACCGGCAGGATGTTCCTCAAAGACCGGCTGCGGCAGGGTGGCGGGATCGTGCAGATCCCAGTACTTCTTCGGCGCGCAGAACGGCAGGTGCGGCCGGACAAAGCCGGCGGCGAGGAAAAACGGCATGCCCGCGCTGCGCCGGCGTTCCGCCGCCGCACGCAGGCGAAGCACGGCCTCGCCGGCGACCCGGCCGTCGGCGTAGGCCTCGTCGTCCGCCTCGGGCGACTCAAACGCCGCGCCGCGCGGCAGCCTGGGGATGCGGTCGAGTTGCTGGTTCGTGAACAGCGCCTCCTCGCGCGTCAACTGCCCGCCGCCGGTGCTGGCGGGATCGAGGTATTCGATGACCTTTTCCTTGAAGTGCGGCAGGCTGAACGAGGCCGGATCACCGTCGTTGCCGTGACCCATGTGGAAGACCTTGCCGACCGATTCCGTGCGATAGCCGCCATGGCGGGCAAAGTGCTGCGGCAGGGTGACCGCATTGGGCAGGCTTTCACGCAGGCGGCTGCCGAGGCCGTAGAGACCGGTCGAGGTTGAGCGCGAGCCGAGCATCAGGTTGAACCGCGAGGGTGCGCAAACCGCCTGGTTGCAGTAGGCCAGATCAAAGCGCAGTCCGCGCGCGGCGAGGCGGTCGAGATTCGGTGTCTTGGCGTGCGGATCGCCGTAGCAGCCGAGCGCCGGCTTGAGGTCGTCGACCAGGATCAGCAGCACATTCGGTGCCGCCGAGAGGAGGAGCGGCAGCAGGCAGAAGGATAAAATGCAGCAGAATTTCACTCCCCACAAGACGAACCGGAGATCGTCATGTTGCGAGCCGCAGGGCACGCGCGCCTATCGAATTTCCAACATCCCGGGCTGACAGGTTGCCCCGCCGTGCCACGTTGCCAGACCCCGCATGCCCCCCGCCCCACTCTGCCTCCTGCTGCTCGCCTCGGTGCTGTCCGCCGCAGAAATCCCGCTCGCCCATGG
>JBIJBO010000042.1:0-25245 GCA_044345215.1 Prosthecobacter sp.
TTACTTTGATCAACCCCTGCTGGCTGCCAAAGGGAAGCGGGAGTTCCAGCTCAGCGAGTTTGGCCAGCGCGTTTATCAAGTGGCCAGCGGTTTCTTCAACGAAATTGCCAGGCTGCGCCAGGAGGCACAGAGCCTGCCGGAAAGGTGCGTCATTGCTGCCGGCGTTGGCCTCGTCCCGTGGCTGATCATTCCACGCTGTGAAGCTCTCTTCAACATGAAGAAGGACATCCACTTCGAATTCACCAAGAAGCGAAGCCAGGAGATCGTGGATGGCGTGCTCTGCAATCAGATCGATTTCGGCTTGGTGCGCCAGAGCGCCATAACCGATGATCGGATCGGCTTTTGCAAGCTCGGCGAGATGGAGTTTGCTCTCTTTGTCTCGAAGGCCACTGGCAGAAAATACGATCTCGGAACTGCGGCGACTGCAGAGGAAATTTTGCGCAAGGTGCCTCTGGTGCTCATCAATGGCGATGGCGAATTCCGCAAGCGCATCGAATCCCACTCCAAGTCCAGAACCTGGGGCCTTGAGCCTGTGATGGAATACGAATCCTTCGTCGATGCCGCAAACGCGATTGCCAACGGCGCCTTCTGCTCGGTGCTGCCCAAGATTGCCATTTCGCAGTTGCCTCCGGACAAATTTTACTCGCAGCCCTGGAAGTCCGTGGAACTGAAGCGGACCATCTGCCTGATCTGGAACGCGACACGGCCCAGCAATCGAATTCCAGAAGGACTCAAGTTCATCCAAGAGCTCAAGAAGATACTCGCGTTTCACTCCGTGCATGGACCCGGTAAACCCGTTTAATCCATGCCGGAATCAATCCATGACGGCAAAGACATGATGACGGCAATCCAAAAATTTTGGGCCGAATCATTCTGCCTTTTTGCCAAGAGAAAGTGCCGCTTTGGCTGGAGATGGCAGGCCGTTATCCAGAGACTGCAATTGGGTGGCGCAGATCGAAGCAGGCAAATGATCAAAAGCACATTTTTTAACAGTCAATTTGCCGAATGTGACCTCTGTTAATCCATGCAAATTCACGACTCCCATAGTAAACTTTGGCGGGGGCCCGGCGGCCCCTTTTTCCGTGATCGCCACTTCACTCCCCGCAGGCAATCTGGACCTCACTGCGTGTCCACCGTGCTGGCCATGCTTACCGGAGAGGATCCCAAGTCGATTCGACCACAGATCAACACCCAGGATCCCGTCAGTTGGTCCAAATGTTTGCAAGCCCATGGCATGAAGCTGGCCTTCTGCTCAACCGATTGCCGACGTCTGCGTCACTACCTGGAGGATTTGCTGGCGCTCGACGATCTCTTCACCTTGAGCTACTACAGCCCCACCGAGCCGGCTGCCATCTGCTCAGACCCTGATGAGGACGGTTGGATCTGTGGATCGCACATTGTTTTGCTGCATCGCGATCAAATCCTCGATTCTGCCAGCGGTGTCTGCAGTGATGTGCGAGAACACCCTGGAATGGAGCATTTCACCAAGCGCATCTTCCGCGTGGTTCCTTCTGACTTTCCCCGCGGCCTGTGAAGACCCTCAGGACGGGTTCCGATTCTTCCGGGCGCTCGGGAACGAGTCGCCGAAGGGTCCAGTTCATGCAGGATCGCCAGAGTTCAGCCTTGGAGAGGCCGTGATCGCCTGGACGCCGTGACATCGATCCGTGTCCAGGCTCTGCGAGAATGCTGGCGGACAGGGGTGGAACGGGACTGGGCGATGAATGTGCCTCCATCAACTCCACCCGCATGGAACGGAAAAGTGGCCAAGAAGTGGCCAAGCAGACTTTTGAAAGGGCCGTCACGGGACAGCAGCCCCGTTTCGAAGACTCTTTGTACTTCAAAGAGTGGTGCTCGGGAAGGGACTCGAACCCTTAAGCCTTTCGGCACAAGATCCTTAGTCTTGCGCGTATACCAATTCCGCCACCCGAGCGAGGGTTGAAAACGGGCCGCAACAATAGCACTCCCCACAGGGATGCAAGGGATGTTTTAACTTTTTCGCGCGGGCAGGTTCCAGGCCTTCAGATAGTCGATTGTTGCGCGGCGAAATCCGAGGGCCCAAAGCCGGGTCTCGAGGTCGGGAAGGTGAGCGGCGCCGTAGAAGATAGCCAGCTTGCGACGGCCGTTCCGGATCTCGCGCTGCAGGACCTCCAGGGCATGACGGTTGCGTTCGCCGACAATCACTGTGCCGCCGCCCGTCTCAACCCCGGCCAGCAAGGGCTCCAGGCTGTCGAACTCGCGGCCGATCAGCCGCTTCATTTCAGTGGCACTGTCGCCGCTGAGCAGGATGCGCAGCAGAGCGACCAGGCCCGGCTGCGGGCGGTCGCCGGCAGCGGCCTGCTGCACCTGCAGGGCCTTGAGCCAAAGACCGAAAAAACTCTCCTGACGCTCCCGCTGTGAGGCGAAAAAAGCTTCGGTGGTCAGGTCGGCATGGACGAAGTTGGAAGCGCTGTAATCGACGCTCTCCAGCTGGCCCTCCAACTCGAGGCTGCGGCGCAGGGTCTCCTGCAGCCGGCCTAGCCAGGCCAGCCGCTCCTCGGCGGCACCGGCGCGCAGCTGGTCGGTTCCAGGATGTGGGCCGCCGACGAGTTCGTAGAGCACGGCCTCGTAGGCGGTGAAGCGACGGTTGAGTGCATCGAAGTAGGCCCGATCGGCGACATGCACCGCTCCGACGAGGTCGACCTTCACGCCATCGTCGCGCTGGTAGCGCACGATAGCGGTCTGCAGGGAATCGCCGGATGCGCTTTCGACGAAGCGGATGAAGTCGGAGGACTCGGTCTCCGGTGACGCGGCCGCCACGGGGCAGGCGAGCAGCAGCAGGGCAATCGCGATCCGGTTCATGGCGTCAGCTGCCCAAGATCTGCACCAAGAAGGCCTTCAGTTCCTCCCACGAAGCCTTGTCGGAGGGCTCATGGTAGGCGGCACCCTTGGAGGGATCGTTGCCGGCGGCCTTCTGGGTGAAGGCATGCACGGCGCCGGGGTACTGAACAAGCTTGTAATCGACCCCGGCGGCCTTCATCTCCTTCTCGAAGGCGGCGAGGTCGGCGGGCGGGACAAAGGGATCGTCGGCGCCGTGCAGGGCGAGCACGCGGCAGCGGATGTTGCGGCCGTCTTGCGGCTGGGGTGAGTCGAGGCTGCCGTGGAAGCTGATCGCCCCCTTGATCGGTGCACCGGCGCGCGCGAGTTCGATCGCCGCCAAGCCACCGAAGCAGTAGCCGATGCAGGCGACGCGGGCGGCATCGGTGCGCTTGTCGACCTGCAGCACCTTCAGGCCGGCTTGCAGGTGGGAGCGCAGCAGGTTGCGATCTTTCTTGTATTTGCCCGCCTCCTGGCCGGCGGCCGGCGGCTGCGGGCGGATGCCCTTGCCGTAGACATCGGCGACGAGAACGTTGTAACCGAGTGCAGCCAGTTCGCGGGCACGCTCCTTTTCGTGTTCGCTGATGCCAGTCCACTGGTGGACGATGAGCACGGCGGGTCGACGACTGTCGTTCTCGTCCTCGAAGGCCTGCCAGCCCTCGCAGAAAACTTCACCGGCCTGGTATTCGACCGGACGTTCGACAATGCCAGCCGAGGCGGACAGGGCGAAAAGACAGGACAGGAGAAAGCGCATCATGGGGACGCCAGACTAACCCGGGTTGCCCGCTGTGCAAGGCAGGGCTCTGACCGCTTCAGCTTGCATCCTTTGCAGGGTGCAAGATGCTGAGGGCAATGCCGCCCATCGAAACCGCCGAGTGCCGTCGCTGCAACCGCCGGCGGCTTTGCCTTTGGTTGCTGCCTGCAGGGGGCATGCTGGGACTGGTCGCTGCCGGTCTGCCACTCGCCGCAGCTGCTCTCTTCCTCGCCGTCAGCGCCCTGTTCATCTGCGGCACGCTGCGACCGGCCTCGCGCTTGTTCGGCCCGCACGAGCGGGAGCTCGGTGCAGCCCAGGCGGCACGCGGCGAAGTCTGGATCACCTTCGATGACGGGCCCGATCCGGTGACGACGCCACTGCTGCTCGAATGTCTCGCGCGCCACGAGGTTCGCGCCGGCTTTTTCCTCATTGGAGACAAGGCCCGACGTCACCCTGAACTCGTGCGCGCCATCGCGGCGGCGGGCCATGTGATTGGCAACCATAGCCAGTCGCATCCCGCAGGTCGCTTCTGGAGCCTGCTGCCCGGTGCCATGTGGCGGCAGATCGCCGGCTGCCAGCAGACCCTGACCGAACTCACCGGCCGCGCCCCGCACCTGTTCCGACCACCGGCGGGTCATCACAACCCCTTCGTGGCCGCGCCCCTTCAGACGCTGGGACTGAAGATGGTTCTGTGGAACTGCCGGGGTTTTGATGCTGTTCAACGGGATCCGCGTTGTGTGCTGCGGCTTCTCGAAGCCTCCTTAAAGCCCGGGGCTATCGTGCTCCTGCACGATGGACGAGTCCATTCGGTCCAACTACTGGAGGCCTTGCTCATGGCGCTTGCCAGACGAAGCTTGAGACCGGCGGTGCCCTCAACCCTGTTGTGCTGAGTTTTCCCAAAGGTCCGGGTTGGCCGTCTGAGACGAGCCTTGCGGAGCGTGGATACCCCCAGGGCCCTCAGTTCAGTGCGCCATGCACGGCGGCGCATCTGAGCCTCAGTGCGCCTCCAGCCAGTTGCGGCCGATTCCAGCCTCGACCTCGACCGGCACCTCGCCGAGGGGCAGGGCGTTGCGCATCTGCTCGAGGATGATGGCGCGGGCGGGTTCGACCTCGGCTTCGGGCAGTTCAAAGAGCAGTTCGTCGTGCACCTGCAGCAGCATCCGCGCCTTCAGTCCGGAGACGCGCAGAGCGTCGTCAACGCGGATCATGGCGAGCTTGATCATGTCGGCGGCCGTGCCCTGAATGGGGGTGTTCATCGCGACACGCTCCGCACCGCCGCGGACGGTGGCGTTGGCGCTGTCGAGGTCGCGTATGAGGCGGCGGCGGCCCGTGAGGGTCTCGACGTAGCCGTGCTGGCGGGCGTCCTCGACGATCTGCCGGGTGTAACGCAGCACGCCGGGGAACTGCTCGAAGTAGCTCTCGATGATGCGAGCGGCCTCGGCGCGCGGGATGCCCAGGCGCTGGGCCAGACCAAAGGCGCTGATGCCGTAGATGATGCCGAAGTTGACCATCTTCGCCGTGCGCCGCATCTCCGGCAGCACACCATCGAGTTCGACACCGTAAACGCGCGCGGCAGTGGCCTGGTGAATGTCCTGGCCGTTGCGAAAGGCCTCAATCATCGCCGGGTCCTCGCTAAGGGCGGCCATGACGCGCAACTCGACCTGCGAGTAGTCGGCACTGAGCAGGACCCAGCCCGCTTGACCGGGCACGAAGGCCTTGCGGATCTCGCGGCCGTAATCGCTGCGAATGGGGATGTTCTGCAGATTCGGATGGCTCGACGCCATGCGGCCCGTGGCGGCCATGAGCTGGTGGAAAGTCGTGTGGATGCGGCCGGTCATCGGATTGACCTCGCGCGGCAGGGTGTCGACGTAGGTGTTTTTCAGCTTGGTCACCTCGCGGTAGTCGAGGATGTCCTGAACGATTGGATGTGCGCCGGCGAGCGACTGCAGGACCTGTTCGTTGGTTTGGTACTGGCCGGTGGCGGTCTTCTTCGGTTTGTCGAGCAGGTTGAGGCGCTCGAAAAGGATCTCGCCCAGCTGCTTTGGACTGTTGAGGTTGAAGGGCGTGCCGGCGCTGGCTTGAATTCGGTCGTGCAGTTCTTGCGCGCGCTTCTCCAGCGTCTGGCCAATCTCGGCGAGCACGGCGACGTCCACCTTGACCCCGGCATGCTCCATGCGCGTCAGCACTGGCAGCAGTGGCGATTCGATCTCGTAAAACACCTGCTCGGCACCGAGGCCGGGCAGCTGTGGGCGCAGCTTGGCGGCGAGTTGCCAGGTGACGTCCGCGTCCTCGGCAGCGTAGTCGAGCACCTTCTGCGGCTCGGCCTCGGCGACATCGGCGAGGGTGAGCTGGCCAAAGAGATCGTCCTTCTCCAGGCCGATGAGGGAACTGAGCGGCACGGGAGTGTAGCCCAGGCAGCTCTCGGCGAGATAATCCATGCCGTGGCGCTGCTCGGGCTCGAGCAGAGAATGGGCGAGCAGGGTGTCGAAGAAGGGACCGGCCACCTCGACGCCCTTGGCGAGCAGGACGGCGAGGTCGAACTTGAGGTTGTGACCGACCTTTTCGAAGCCGGGCCGGGTGAAGACCTCGCGGAATTCCTCAAGCACCGCCGCCCCGGCGGCGGGGTCGCGAGGGAAGAAGACGAACCAACCCTCATGCGCCTTCCAGGAAAAGGCGATGCCGACGATGGCCGTGCGGTGCGGGTCGAGCGAAGTGGTTTCAAGGTCGAAGCAAAAGCAAGGCAAGGCAGCAAGCTGGTCGATCAGTCCCCGGCGTTCCTCGGCGCTGTGAACGGCGTGGTACGTGTGCGGGGTGTCGGCCAGATGGCGGTTCGCCGGGGTGCTTTGCAGGGTCGCCTCGGCCGCATTGAAAAGGTCGCCGTTCTCCGCCGCAGCTTCGCGGGCGAGTTGGCGACCGCGGCCGGCCTTGAAGTCGTCGCCGTAAAGGCGCTTGCCGAGGCTGTTGAATTCGAACTCGGTGAACAGTGCCTTCAGGGCCTCGTCGTCGTGCCCGCGCAGGGCGAGCTCGTCGAGACCGACCTCAAGCGGCGCGTCGTGCAGAATCGTGGCCAACTGCTTCGAGAGCCGGGCCTTGTCGGCGTGCTGCTCGACCTTCTCGCGCTGCTTGCCCTTGAGCTGGGCGGCGTTGGCGATCAGGTTTTCGACCGTGCCAAACTGGTGGATCAGGGCGGTGGCGGTCTTTTCGCCGAAGCCCGGAATGCCCGGGATGTTGTCAACGGCGTCACCCATGAGCGCCAACACATCGACGACTTGTTCGGGCCTCTCAATGCCCCAGCGCTCGCAGACTTCGGCGACCCCGAGGATCTCAACGTCCGAACCCTGGCGGCCGGGCTTGTAGATCTTCACGTGTTCGGAGACGAGCTGGCCAAAGTCCTTGTCGGGCGTCACCATGAAGGTCTCAAAGCCCTCGCCCTCGGAGCGCTTGGCGAGAATGCCGATGATGTCGTCGGCCTCGTAGCCGTCGCGGGTGATGAGCGGCATCTGCATGGCCGCGCACAGGCGGTGGATCTGCGGAATGGCCGAGGCGATGTCCTCGGGCATCTCCTCGCGCTGGGCCTTGTACTCGGGGTAGAGCTCGTGTCGCGGCGTCGGTGCCGAGGTGTCGAGCACCACCGCGAGGTGGGTGGGCTGCTGATTGCGCAGGATGTCCAGCAGCGTGTTGGCAAAACCGTAGAGGGCCGAGGTGTTGACGCCGTCGCTCGTGCGAATGGGATTCTTGATGAAGGCGAAGTGCGCGCGGTACAGCAGCGCCATGCCGTCGAGGAGAAAAAGGCGTTTGGACATTCACCGCAGGGTAGTGAGGGTCGCCGGTGGCGCAAGGGCGTGCAATGGCGAGTGGACAGTGGGGATTATCGAGTTGGAAAGAAGGTTTTACACGACCCGATTCCGCCTTCTGGCGAAGGCGCCTGCACTGCCGTCGGCTCGTTCACCAGAACAATGATTGGGGGAGAACGCGTCCCGCGCGCCCAAACCCCGCACTCTGGCGAGTGCGCCCACATGCTCCGTTCCCGGGTGATTTTGCTTGGCGATCGCTAGGCTTTCCGCTACATCGGGACGAACCCCAACCCTGAACTTCCCATGCCCCACGTCACCACCAACGGAATCCAGATGTTTTATGAAGAGCGCGGCAGCGGCGAACCGCTGGTCTGCATCATGGGCGTCACCGCCCCCGGCGGCGTCTGGGAGGCGCACGCGGCCGAGTGGTCGAAGCATTTCCGCTGCATCCTCGGCGACAACCGCGGCGTCGGCCTGACCGACAAGCCCGAGGGCCCCTACACCACGGCGATGATGGCCGATGACTACGCCGGCCTGATGGACCAGCTGGGTATCACCCAGGCGCGCGTCGTCGGCTGCTCGCTCGGCTCGGTCATCGCCCAGCAGCTGGCCCTGCGCCATCCGCAGAAGGTGAAGAGCATGATCCTCATGTGCACCTGGGCGCGCCAGGACCGCTTTGGTCTCTACACCTGGCAGCACCTGATGAAGTGCAAGGCGACGATGCGCCCGGAGGACTTCATGCACTACGTGCAGATGCTCATCTTCACCAAGCCCTGGTTCGACAACGACGACTGCTGGAACAACCTGCAGCAGGGGCTCAAAGACGCCGCCACCAACCCGGCACCGCAGCCGGTGCACGCCATGGAAGCGCAGAGCGCCGCCGCCATCACCCACAACACGATCTCCGAGCTGAAGAACGTCAAGTGCCCGACCCTCGTCATTGGCGGCAAGAACGACACCTTCACGCCGCGCTGGATGAGCGAGGAGGTGGCGGCCGCCATTCCGGGCGCCGACCTCCACCTTTACGACAACGCCGGCCACGCCTTCCACTGGGAGTGCCTGGCCGATTTCAACCCGCGCACGACCGACTGGTTGCTTAAGCACTGAGCCTCCCACGAAAGCTCCCGCCCGGTCCGCCCGGCGCGGGGGCGGTCAGTGGTTGAAGACGAATTCCGCCGAGTTGATCAATGCCCAGGCCAGGTCCTCGACCGCCGTCTGGCGGGTGGCTCCTGGCGTGGCGAAGAAGCGCAGGGCCTCCTGCAGTTCCAACGCCTCGGGCAGGCGGTTGTAGGCGGCAAGGTAAATCTCGCTGACCAGCTTCGGCTCGGGCAGGTCAGACTTCACCAGCGCAGCGATGCGTCCCTGGCCGTTGGCCAGCTTCTTCTGCAGTGAGTCGGAGTTCATCAGGTGAAGGGCCTGGACGACGCTCGACTTGCGCTCGCGCTCGCAGGGGCATTCCTGACTGGCATTCGGCCTGCCAAAGGCGTCCAGGAACTCGCTGGGCAGCTTGTGGTTCCAAGTCTGCACCGCCCGCGCTTCCGGAGGCAGGCCCTGAAAGCTGTCGCGCACCCCGGTGAGGTCGGCGACCGCGTCGAGCAGCACCTCGGCGCTCAACCGGCGCTTGTGTCCGCGGGCGAAGTTGCGGGTGTCGGCGAGATTATGCTCGTTCGGCTCGACACTGAGCTGATAGGTGCGCGAGGCGGCGATTGTGCGCATCAAGTGCTTGAGGTCATAGCCATGGGCGATGAAATCCTGAGCCAGCCAGTCGAGAAGGGCGGGATTGGTCGGCGGGTTGGAGATGCGGAAGTCGTCGATGGGCTCGACGATGCCGCGGCCGAGGAAGTCTGACCAGATGCGGTTGACGAGGGCCTTGGCGAAGAAGGGGTTGTCGCTGCCGCCGATCCAGTCGGCGAGACGCACGCGCGGGTCCTGGCCGGCAACGTAGGGCATCTCGGGACCGTCCGGCGGCTTTGGCGTCATCACGGCTTCGGTCACCGGGTGGGTGACGCTGCCGCTGCCGCCGTGCCACCAGTATTCCACCTCGCCGGAAATCGGCGCGGAAATGGCCTGACCGCGACGCTTCATCTGGCCAAAGAAAGCGGCGAGCTGGTAGTAGTCCTCCTGCGTCCATTTCTCGCTCGGGTGATGGTGGCACTTGGCGCAGTCGAGGCGCACGCCGAGGAAAATCTGGCTAACGAAGGCCCCCATGTCAGCCGGTTCGCGCTTGTCGCGGAAAACCGCCACAGGGCCGTGCTGGTGGCTGCTGCCCTGAGCGGTGAGCAACTCGGCAACCATGCGGTCGTAGGGCACGTTCTTGCGGAAGCTGTCTCGCAGCCAGTTGTCGAGCAGGTAGACCGGCTTGACACCAACGCGCGAGGGATTCGGCCGGATGAGATCGCCCCACTTCACCGCCCAGTGGTCGGCATAGTTCGGATCCTCGAGCAATTCGTCGACGAGACGCGCGCGCTTGTCCGGACGGGTGTCGGCGAGGAAGCGCTTGGCCAGCCCGGCGGAGGGCAGCTTGCCGATGAGGTCGAGCGAGGCGCGGCGCAGGAACTCCGCGTCGCTGCAGGTTTCGGAGGGCAGCAGGCCGAGCTTCTCGTGGCGGGCGTGGACGAGGCGGTCGATCTCGTTGTTCACCGGCAGCTGGGCGTAGCGTTCGGCAGGCAGCTTTTTCTCCGAGGGCAGGGTGATGCGGGCAACATCGACCAGCCCCATGTAGCGGGCGACGATGACGCCCTCTCCGCTGATGCTGCCGGCCTTGACCCGACCCTGTTCGTCGACCTCGGCGAGTTCCTGATCCTGCGACAGGTAGTCGGTCAGGCGGGTGACATCACGGCTGCTGCCATCGGAGTAGCGGGCGAGAACCTTCAATTGCTGTTGGGCTCCGCGGGTGTAACTGCCCTCGCGCGGGGTCACCTCGATGCCGGTGAGGCGAGCCTCGCCCTCCTGGCTGAAGGGCACGCCCTGACGGATCCAGGCGATGAGGATCTTCCAGGCCTCGCTGTCCTTGGTGATGCGCGCGCCGCCCTCGTGCGGCACGGCACCGGTTGCCTTCTTGAGCAGCAGGCTCTCTTCGGGGGCTGCCGGGAACAGGCGCCGGCCGCGCACGTCGCGGACGATTTCGTGGTAGTCGTGGGCGGGGTCGTAACCGAAGACCGACAGCTTGAAATTGCTCTGTCCCTCAGGCTTGGCATGGCAGTTGCCGCCGGCGCAGCCCGCCTTCATGAGCTGGGGCATGACGTCGTTGACAAAACTGACCGGTGTTTCGGCGGCCGCAAGCAGTCCGCCAAAACACCAGGGCAGCAGGCAAAGCAATGACAGCAGGCGCGGCATGGGCAAAATACGCCCCGCCCCGGACATTCTTGCGAGCGCTGCCTCGGCTTTAACGGGCCCAGTTGGGCAGGTTGTCGGTAAAGCTCAGGCGCTCGCCGCTCAGCGGATGGGTGAAGGCAAGTTGCCAGGCATGCAGGCAAAGCGGGGGTGCCGCGGGATCGAGGGTCTGGACTTCGCCAATCCGGCCATCGGTCAGGTAGGCGGGATCACCGCAAACCGGCAGGCCGGCTTGCGAGAGGTGAATGCGAATCTGGTTGGTGCGTCCCGTCACCGGTCGCGCGTCGAGCAGGGTTGTGCCGTCATCCTCGCGGCGCACAACGCGAAACTCAGTCCGCGCGGGCAGGCCGGCCTCCTCATCGACCTCGCGGCAGCCCAGCGCGTTGGGGGCTTCGCCGATGGGGGCCTCGCACAGCCAGGCCTCGTTCTCGGGATGGCCCCGAACGCGGACCCGGTAGAGCTTGTCGACCTCGCCACGAGCAAAGCCAGTCTGCAGCAGACCGGCGTAGCGCCGGGTGCGCGCCAGCACCATGAGGCCGCTCGTATTGGCGTCGAGCCGGTGCACAGGCCGCAGTTTCTGCGGGGCATAGACCAACTGCAACAAGTGCACCAGGCTGTTGCGATTGAAGCGACCACCGGGATGGACGGGCAGGGGAGCAGGCTTGTGCAGCACGACGATCGCCTCATCCTCGTGGATCAGGCGGATGGCGGCATTCACCGGCGGTTCGACATGGCCCGGCAGCAGGCGCAGGTAGCGCTCGCCCGCCCGGACGAGCAGGTCCGGGGTGGCCACCGCACCCGCGGGATCGAGCAGGCGCCCCTGCTCGATGAGCCGCAGCCATTCGAGGCGCTCGGTGCCCGGCAACAGGTCGAGTAGGGCCTCAAGCAGTGTCTGACCCTCGCAACGCTCTGGGATCGACAGCGGTCGCTGGTTGTCATAGGGCAGGCAACCCGGCAGCGGCTCGACTGCCGCGTGCAATTCGAGCTGGCGCTGCTCGCGCCGCTGGCGGTGCTTTTCGGCATCACTCTGATGGCAGTAGGGACAGGACTGGCCCTCGACGTAACGCGGATCCTCCTGCTCCTCGGCCGTCAGCGGCGCCTGACAGGCATAGCACTGCGCCGTCTCAGTCTCGCGCAGGGCCGGGTCGACCCCGACCCGCTGGTCGAAGACAAAGCACTCGCCCTCGTAATGATCACCGCCCACCTCTTCAAAGTACTTGAGAATGCCTCCCTCCAGCTGCCAAACTTGTTCAAAGCCTTCGCGTTCAAGGAAGGGGGCGGCTTTTTCACACCGAATGCCGCCCGTGCAGAAGGTCACGACGGGCTGGTTTTTCAGACTTCGGGGCAGGCGTTGCACCGCGGCGGGGAAGTCGCGGAAGTGGTCGATCCCCGGCACGAGCGCGCCCTTGAAGGTGCCGAGTTTGATCTCGTACTCGTTGCGGGTGTCGAGCAGGGTGACCGGCCGCCCCTCGTCGAGCCACTGCTTCAGCTCGCGGGCGCTGAGGCGCGGCGAGCTGTGACGGGCGGGATCGATGCCGTCGACGCCGAAGGCGATGATCTCTTTCTTGATGCGGACCAGCAGGCGCCGGAAGGGTTGTTCAGCGCTGACGCTGTATTTGGGAGCAAGGTCGGCGAGTCCAGGCAGCGCGCGCAATTCGGCGACCAAGCTTTCGATGGCCTCATGGGAACCGGCGAGGAAGAGGTTGATGCCTTCCGTGCTAAGCAGGATCGTGCCCTTCAGACCCAGCGCGCGACCGGTTTCCAGCATTCGGCCGCGCAGGGACTTGAGATCGGTGAGCGGCGCGAAGCGGTAGGCGGAGATGTTGGTGACGGGCAGGGACATGCGCTGCGGGCAGAATGCCGCGCGCCGCGACGGCGACAACCGGGTTTTACCGGCGATCGTGGCAACTTTTGAAGCCATGGCCGCGTTACCAGCGGCCATGTCACGCCTTCTTGGCCTCATTTTTCTTCTCAGCCTCGCCAGCTCGGCTCCGGCCTGCACAATCCCGGTCTTCCGCTTCGCGCTGGATCGCTGGCAAGCCGATGCCTTCACGCTCGTGCTGCCGGCGGAGAAGGCAGCCGCCACTGCCGACCTGCTGCGTCCCCTGCGCGCCAATGGGCGCGCCAATCTGACCATCAAGACCGCCCCGGCCCAAGCAGGTCCGGCGCGCCCGGAATTGCGTTTCCCCAACTCCGACACCGTGGCCTGGTCGGGCGACCTAGGCCAGGCTGCGCTCGACGGGCTGCTGGATTCGAACGGCCGGCGCGAGATCGTCCGCCAGATCCTCGCCGGCGATTCGGTCATCTGGGTGGTTTGCGGCGGCGATCCCGCCGAGGCCGAACGCATCGGCCAGCGGCTGAAGTTTCTGGAACAGGTCGCCTCCCTGCCCATTCAGGATCCGAACGATCCCGACAGCCGGCTCGGGCCAGGGCCGCCGCTCAAGTTGAAGTTCAGCCTGCTGCGCCTCGATGCCGCCGCCCCCCAGGAGGCCCTGCTGCGCCGCATGCTGGCGGGTCCCGACGGTGATGCTGACCGCCCCTTTGCCGCCGCCGTGTTTGGGCGTGGCCGCGTTCTCGGAGCCTGGCCCCTCAAGCAACTCGACGACCGCGCCCTCGAGGAAGCCTGCCTGTTTCTGATCGGTCGCTGCTCCTGCCGGGTGAAGAATGAAAACCCTGGCTGGGATCTGCTGCTGAACGTCGCCTGGGAGACGTCGCTGGCGGCCGTTGGCAAGACGGCGGTGACGCCACCCGCCGAGACTGCGGCCCTGGCTGAGCCCGAAATCGTGACCGCGACCCAGACCGTCACCACGCAGCCGGCGGCTCAACCGGTCGCTCCCTCGAAGGGCTGGGCCATTGCCGCCGCCTTGCTGCTTGCCCTCGCCGCCTGGCGACTGCTGAGCCGTCGCACGAAAGATTGATCCAACCCACCGCCGATTTCTCCCCATGTCCCGATCCCTTGTTGGCCTCTCCCTGCTGCTCGCCGCCGGTGCTCTCGCCTATTACGCCCTGCGTCCTGCGGCTTCATCCGGCCAGCTAAGGCTGACCGTGTTTTGCGCGGCGGGTTTGAAGAAGCCGGTCGAATTCGCTGCCGCCCGCTATCAGGACGAGACCGGAGTGGAGGTGGCGCTTCAGTTCGGCGGCACAGGCACGCTGCTGACTCAGTTGCGCGTGGCGAAGCAGGGCGATCTCTTCATCGCTGCCGATGACGGCTCGCTCGCCGACGCCCGCAAGCTGGAGGTCGTGCGTGAGGCACTGCCGCTGGCAAAGCAGAAGCTGGTGGCCGCGGTCGCCGACGGCAACCCGAAACAGATCCGCGGTTTCGACGACCTGCTCAAGGCCGGGGTCCGGGTGGCCCTGCCGAATCCCGAGGCGGCCAGTGCTGGCAAGGTCGCCAAGCGTCTGCTCGGCGATCGCTGGCAACTGCTGGCGGCCAAGGCGGCGGTGATGAAACCGACGGTGACTGAGATCGCCGCCGATGTGAAACTCGGCGCCGCCGATGCAGCGCTGATCTGGGACAGCACCGTGCCGCAGTTCGAGGGTCTGGAGAAGGTGGAACTGCCGGAACTGGACAAGCACCTGGAAAACGCCAGCGCCGCCGTACTGACCTCCGCCGTTTCAGCGCCCGACGCCCTGCGTTTCGCCCGCTACCTGGCGGCGCCGGAGCGCGGCGGAGACGTTTTTCAGAAGCACGGCTTCACCCCGGCCGGCGGCGATGCCTGGGCGGTGAAGCCCGAGCTGATCCTGTTCAGCGGCGGCGTCAACCGACCGGCCATCGAACAGCTCGTCCAGGACTTCGCCACCCGCGAGGGAATCAGCGTCACCACCGTCTTCAACGGCTGCGGCATCCTCTGCGCCGCCATGAAGACCATGGGTGACAGCAGCAACCCGAAGTTCCCCGACGTTTATTATGCCTGCGACGTCTGCTTCGTGCCGCCGGTGGCCGAGCACTTTCCCGAGGCCGTGCTGCTCACCGAGGCGGAGATCATCATCGCCGTGCCCAAGGGCAATCCCAAGGGCATCCGGACACTCGCCGACCTCGCCCGGCCCGGCCTGAGAGTCGGTCTCTGCAATGCCGAGCAATCGACGCTCGGCTTTATGACGATGGGCATTCTCAGCTCGATGAACCTTTGGGAAAGCGTCAGCAAAAACGCCTCCAGCCAGGTACCCACCGGCGATTTCCTGGTCAACCAACTGCGCGCCGGCTCGCTCGACGCTGCGGTGGTCTACCGCATCAACATCCAGCAACAGGCAGAGCACTTTGATGCCGTGTCGCTGCCGGCCGACAAGGCCAGGGCGATCCAGCCCTTCGCTGTGCGCAAGGATTCGCAGAACCGCGAACTGGGTCGCCGCCTGCTCGATCATCTGCGCGCGAACCGCGGCAGTTTTGAAAAGGCCGGTTTCGTCTGGACCGGCGACAAGGCGCCCATCAAGAGCGCCGAAATCGAACTGCCGCCCTGGCTAAAAAACTGATCATTCAAGCGGTTGCAGGGAGGTCGGCTTACTGACCTGGATCTGCAGGCGGTCTCGGAACTTGCCTATCTCGCCCAGCACGCGCACGCGCCGTCCAGTGAGGGCATCGAGTGGCCAGTCGGGGTGCCTCTCCAGATCGCTGCGCCGAATGAAAACGCTGAACACCTCGCCCTCAAACTCCAGCAGGCGATGGCCGCTGCCCCCCAGGGTCGCCACC
The DNA here is from genome assembly GCA_044345215.1 of Prosthecobacter sp. Classification (GTDB taxonomy): domain Bacteria; phylum Verrucomicrobiota; class Verrucomicrobiia; order Verrucomicrobiales; family Verrucomicrobiaceae; genus Prosthecobacter. Next base: position 15,422 of record JBIJBO010000042.1, read on the forward strand.
CGCCTGACGGTTCCGGTCACCGTGGTGCTTTGCCCGAACCGCGACTCCAGCGCACCGGCATCGCTGGCATCCAGGCTGTTTGCGGGAGCAGGGGACAGCGTCGGGGCTGACGGCTTGGAAGGGGCCGCGGCAACCTGGGTGGCCCCAGGCAACAGGCCGAGCACCTCGGCCAGGCGTCGCCGACTGCGTTCGGCGAGTTGAGCTGGTGCCAGCGTCTGCTCGCCACCGGCACGCAATTCAAAGATGGCAGTTCCAGGCTCAACCTGACGCACACGCGCTTCAAACATCGTGCCATCGCTCCGCACCCAGGTTTCCCAATCGGGAGTGGCCAGGGCGGTGCCAAACAGCAAAAGGGAGGCGAGGCAGCGGGCTTTCATCTACATAAGATATTTTCTTGGGTCAATGTTGCAATAAAAAAGCACCGACCCGAGGCGGGATTTTCAAAGGAAGCCCGGCTTCGGTCGTTCCACTCGCACCCCACCATGAAAATCCGCCCGTTGATTGCGCTTCTTTGCGCCCCGCTTGTCGCCACAGCCGCCGATTTCGAGAAGGATGTTCAGCCCATTTTGGAAAAGCACTGCTATGAGTGCCATAGCGAGAAGACCGGCAAAAAGAAAGCCGGCTACGTTTTCGACGATCTGGAAACGCTGAAGCTCGACATCAACCCCAAGGGCGCGATCGTGCCCGGCAAGCCGGCCGAGAGCCATATGTTCATCGTCGTTTCCGATCCGAATCACGAGGCGCACATGCCGCCCAAGGGCAACTTGTCGGACCGCGAGATCGAAAATCTGCGCAGCTGGATCAACGCGGGCGCAACGTTGCCCGGACAGGCTCCGGCGATGGCGGAAGCGCCCGTCAAGCCAGCAATCCTGAACTGGACGAACTTTGAAGGCAAAACCATCCAGGCCGGTTTTGTCCGTCTCGACGGTGCCAATGTCGTGCTGAAAATGGCCAACGGGCAGCAGATCCCATACCCGCTGTCCAAACTCGACAAGGCCAGCCAGCAGCAGGCGGAAACCTCCGCCAGCAGCGGAGCACCTTGATCCCTGAGTCAGCGACGCGCGGACTCCGGCTTGCAAGCCGGGGCTTCCCGCTTATGAAGCCCGCCCGCCCATGCATCATTTCCACTATTCCAACGGCCAGCTCTGCGTCGAAGACGTGCCCCTGCAGTCGCTCGCCGACCAGTATGGCACGCCGCTGTATGTCTACTCCAAGGCGACCATCACCAGCCACTACACCCGTCTCGATGAGGCGTTGTCGGGACTCGACCACCTGATCTGCTACGCGGTCAAGGCCAACTCCAACCTCGCCGTGCTCGCCACCATCGCGCGTCTCGGCGGCGGCTTCGACATCGTTTCCGGCGGCGAACTGTTCCGCGTCATCCAGGCCGGCGGCGACCCCGGCAAGTGCACCTTTGCCGGGGTCGGCAAAACCCGCGAAGAGATCACCTACGCGCTTGAACAGGGCATCTACTGCCTGAATGCCGAATCGGAGGGCGAGCTGCGCCACATCAACCAGATTGCCGGCGAACTCGGCCGCAAGGCGCCGGTTGCCGTCCGCGTGAACCCGAACGTCGATGCCAAGACCCACGCCAAGATCACCACCGGCAAAAGCGAGAACAAGTTCGGCGTCGATTTCGAGAACATCGCCGACGTCTACGCCCGCATCGCCAGCGACTGCCCGAACCTCGTGCTGCGTGGCCTGCAGATGCACATCGGCTCCCAGCTGACCAGCGTCGAGCCTTTTGTCGAGGCGGTGCGCAAGGTTGTGCCGCTGGTTCGCGAAATCCAGGCGCGCCACGGCATCCAGTTCTTCAGCATTGGCGGCGGTATCGGCATCAATTACCGCCAGAGCCTCGATTCCGGTCCGGAAAGCTGGTGGCAGGAGAACGAGACCGTGCACCCGCTCACCATTCAGGCCTATGCCGACGCAGTGGTACCGCTGCTGCAGCCGCTCGGCCTGCGCATCCTCTGCGAACCCGGCCGCTTCATGGTCGGCAACGCCGGCGCGCTGCTCACCCGCGTGCTCTATGAAAAGCGTGGTGCCGCGAAGACTTTCAAGATCGTCGACGCCGGCATGAACGACCTCATCCGCCCGACCCTCTACGAAGGCTGGCACCAGATCGTTCCCCTCAAACAGCCGGCCAACGGCGACACCGAGATCGTCGATGTCGTCGGCCCGATCTGCGAGACCGGCGACTTCCTCGCCCAGAACCGCGAGCTGCCGCCGGTGCTCGAGGGCGACGTGCTCGCCGTGCTCAGTGCCGGCGCATACGGCTTCACCATGGCGTCGAACTACAACACCCGCCCGATGCCCGCCGAGATTCTCGTCGATGGCGCCAAGGCGACCGTGGTGCGCGAGCGTCAAACCCTGGCGGATGTGCTCAAGGGCGAGCACGTGGCCTGAGTGGGGATTAGACAGTCAAGATGCCCGCCTTCCGCAAGGGAGCGCGGGCATTTTGCTGTCTCTCGGGGAGGGTAGTGGCTCTGCAAGCCTCTTTCTCCTTGCGGGTGTCACCCCAGATGATTGAGCCGAGTTGCTCGCAAGCTTCCCCCGAGCCGATGCCCCCCCGGCCAGCCCTTGCCGGCCGAGGGCTGCCCGTCGATCACTCGCCGAGCAGTTCCTTGATCTTCGGCTCGATGGCTTCGGCCCAGAGGTCGTAGCCTTCTTCCGAGAGGTGCAGCAGGTCGGGCATGATCTCCTTGGTCAGGGTGCCGTCGGGCTGCAGGAAGGTCTTGCCGATGTCGAGGTGATGCACAGTCTTGCCGTCGGCGAATTTGGCGATGAGGGCGTTGGTCGCCTCATTCTGCTGGCGCATCGGGTCGGCCGGGGTTGCCCCACGCGGAAAGATGCTGAGCAGCAGGATCTTCGCCTGCGGCGCCTTCTTCTTCAGGGTGCGCAGGATGAGTTCGACACCGTCAGCGGTCTGTTCGGCGTTGCAGCTGTAGACCTGGTTGTTGATCTCGGGCGCCGGGCGGTTCTGATGGCCGGTGTTGTTGGTGCCAATCATGAGCACGATGAGCTTCGGCGTCAGGCCGTCGAAGTTGCCGTTCTGCAGGCGCCACAGAACGTGCTCGGTGCGGTCGCCGCCGATGCCGAAGTTGGCGGCGGCACGCTTGGCATAAAACTTCTCCCAAGTGGCCTTGCCCTTGCCTTCCCAGCCCTGGGTGATGCTGTCGCCGAGGAAGACCAGCTTGGCCTCGCCCTTCTTGGAAATCTCATTGAAGCTTTCATGGCGCTTCATCTTGCCCTCGTTCGGCTCGGCCACTGCGGTGGTGGCGACATGGACCGGGATGGCGCGTTCCTGGGGGGCGCAGGCGGCAAGGAGAAGGGCGAGCAGGGCGGTGGAGGGGAGCTTCATGGTGGCAGCCAGTCAATCACAAGGCCCACGCGGAGCAAAAGGCTTTTTTTGGGGTCACCCGCAGGGGCGCAGAGAGGGGCGCAGAGAGGTTCGCAAGGCGGCTTTCTCTTGCAACGCCCCTCTCTCTGTCCCTGTAGACGCCTTGGCCAGTAGGCGAAATTGAGTGCGCGGGACGAGCGCGGAATCGTCAACATCAACTCCATATCAATGTCCACCCCGACCAGTTCTGGCGCAGGCTGACGCTCGGCAACATCAAGGAACGGCCGCTCGCGCTCTGACACAAAAAGCCCCGCCGGGTGCGAACACCGGCAGGGCGGGGAAGTTTTCTTTGGTGGCGCGACGGTGTTCAGCGCGCGACGTAGTCGACCACGCAGACCTTGTCGAGCAGCGGCTTGAGCTTGCCGACGAACTCCGTGTGCGCCGGGTGCGGCAGATAAACCTCAAGGCCGGCCTTGTCGGCAAAGCTGACGAGGAAGCAGTGCGTGAAACCGTCGTTCAGTCCCTCGGGACTGACGTTGGTGCCCCATTCGAAGCCCTTGACGGTGTCGACCTTCTTGGCGAGCGCGGCAAAGTCCTGTTCGATGGCCTGCACCTGTTCAGCGCTGGCGCTGTCCTTGAACTTGAAGAAAACGACGTGTCGATAGGGAGCTTCGGCGGTGGCGGCAACGGTGAGCATGATCAGGGTGAGAAGGGTGAAGAGGTGTTTCATGAAAGCAGAACTCCAGCATGAACGGCGCAACGTCACCGGTCAAGCCTCGCGCCGGACTTGCCTGTTGGACCATGGGGACGTAATTTGATGCCATGCCTCCTTTCCCCAGAAGCCGGCGCACTTCGTGGCGACTCGGCCTGCTGATGCTCTGCGTTGGTGCGGGGTTGTGGCTGCGCTTGGAGAACACAACACCGCCCGCACCCCAGCGAACCGCGGTGGCTGCCGCGCCCCAAGGCATCGCCGGTCACAACAACTGGGCGCAGGTGGCCTTGGGCGCCTTGGTGCAGGGGCAGCCTTTCGTTCTGCGCGAGGATGGCCGCGCTATGCACCTGTTCCTGGTGCCGGATCGACTCTATCACCCTGGACGTCGCCCTTCCGAACGCTTCGAACCCATGCCCGGCAGCGATCCTGCAGCCCTGCTTGCCGCTGCCGCCCGTCGTGATCCCGCCGGCAACTGGCCCGGGCTGCTGCTGCAACCGGCCGAAGCCAAGCCGGGTCGCCCCACCCGGGAGAGTCAAGGCAATCCGGTCGTGCTGACCGAGCAGTGGCTGCTGCAGGTGCGCGATGCCACGGCGGCGCGCACCGCCCTCGCCGCGGCAGGTTTTGCCCTCACCGACGAACCCGCCTACGCGCCCGGTCACTGGATCGTTGCCGCCCGCGAGGGCGGTGCCATCGGCGGCCTGAAGGCCGCCGCCGCGCTTCAGGGGCATCCGGCAATTGCCGATCTCAGCCCGCTGCTGCGGCGCAAGCGGCAGCACCGCGCCCTTCCGAACGATCCGTACTTTCCACAGCAGTGGCACCTGCAGGCGCGCGGCAGCAACGCCGGCAAACCCGGTGCCGACATACGCATGACACCGCTTTGGGACCAGGGACTGAGCGGGCAGGGGCTGCGCATCGCCATCGTCGATGACGGGCTGGACCTGACTCATCCGGACCTGCTCGTCGACACGGACAACGACTACGACTGGAACGACTCGCCCCCCGATGGCGATCCGACACCCGACGCCTTCAATGAGGATTACCACGGCACGGCGGTTGGCGGTCTCGCCGCCGCGCGCGGCAACAACGGCATCGGCGTTTCCGGGGTTGCGCCCGAGGCCACCCTGGTCGGCTTCCGGCTGATTGCCGACTGGATCACCGATGCCGATGAGGCCGACGCGGTCCTGCGCGCCAATGACGTCATTCAGATCAAGAACAACAGCTGGGGGTCGCCGCCGACGATTCTGGATCCGGATTACTACGCCGAGCTGGGCTGGAGCGGCCCGCTCATGCGCGCCGCCCGCCGCGACGCCGCCCTCAACGGTCGCGGCGGACTCGGCACCCTCTCGGTCTGGTCGGCCGGCAACGACCGCGATGGCGGCGATCAGGGCAACAAGGACAGCTATTCCAACTCCATCTACGCCCTGCCGGTCGGGGTGCTCACCAGTGCCGGCGCGCTGGCGGCCTACAGCGAGGGCGGCAGCCACCTCGTCGTCTGTGCGCCGGGCGCGGGCGGCGTCGTCACCACCGACCTGCGCGGCAACGCCGGCTACAACAATGGCGTCACCCCGGGCGAACTCAGCGGCGAACTGACGGCGCGCGACTACACCCGCACCTTTGGCGGCACCTCGGCCGCCGCCCCCATCGTCAGCGGCGCCCTGGCCCTGCTGCTCGAAGCCAATCCCGGCCTCGGCTGGCGCGACGTGAAGGAGATCCTGCTGCGTTCCTCGGTCCAACTTGTCCCCACCAGCCCGGGCTGGGTCAGCCGCACCGGCGGCGACCCGGCCCTGCCACGGATTCGCCACCACGAATCCTACGGCGCCGGCGCCCTCGATGCCGCTGCCGCGGTCGCCCTTGCCGAGACCTGGCAAAACCTCGGTCCCATGGTCGAGCACGCGCGCAGCCAGTCACCCGGCCTCGCCATCCCCGACAACTCGACCACCGGCCTGCGCGTCGACTTCGATTTCTCCGACGTCACCGACCTGCGCGTCGAGCATGTGACCGTGCGCCTGAACGCGCCCCACAGCTACCGTGGCGACCTGCAGATCCGGCTGACATCGCCCGCCGGTACGGTCAGCACGCTGGCGAGCCGCACCAGCGCCGACGACGGCCAGGACTACAACAACTGGACCTTCGCCAGCGTGCGTCACTGGGGCGAATCCGGGCGCGGCACCTGGACGCTCGACTGCCAAGATCTGGCGCGCGGCGACACCGGCGCTCTGTTGTCGGCCACGGTGACCTTGTTCGGTTCAGCGATCGAGCCGGTCGTGCTCACCCAGGCGCCGGCACCGGCCCTGGTCGGCGAAGGCGAAGAAGCCCTGTTCCAGGCGGCGACCGAAGGCGGGAGCACGATCACTTTTGACTGGCGCAAACTCGGCGCGACCGCCAGTCAGGGCAATAGGGCTGACTTTCGCATCACTTCCGCCAAACTCACCGATGCCGGCAGCTACAAGGTCATCGCCAGCAATGCCACGGCCACTGTGGAAAGCGCGCTGACGGGTCTGGGCGTGTTGCGTCGCCAAATCGCCGGGGCAAGCGTCACCGAGGGCAAGACCGCCGTGCTGCGCACCGCCGCCGCCGGGCCGGGCCTGAACCTGCGCTGGCATCGCAACGGCCAACCGCTCAACGATGACGAACGCCGGTCCGGCACCGGCAGCGCGACATTGACCATTCGCGACTGTGGGGCGGGGGACATTGGCGAGTATACCTGTGTGGCCAGCCTCGAGGGACTTGAACTGAGCACCCTGCCGGCGGCTCTCAACGTGACCCTGCGCCCGATCATCACTTCGCTGCTGCCGCCGGCGGCCGGAGTCAGCGGTGTGGTCGAGTGGCAACTGCTGGCCGAGCATGGGCCGCTGAAATTTACCATTCTGGGCCTGCCGCGCGGATTGAAATTCGACCGTGCCACCGGTCGCATCCATGGTATCCCGGAACGCGCCGGCTCCTACGAGATTCAGGTTAGCGCCAGCAATGCCGCCGGCACCGGTGCGCCCCTGACCTTGATCTGGGACATCGAACCGCTGCCCGACGGTGTGGTCGGAGCCTTTCACGGCCTGCTGAACCGCGACGAGGTGCTCAATCAGGGACTGGGCGGGCGTTTCCAGGCGACGATCACCGCCACCGGCGCCCTGTCCGGCAGTCTGACTCTCGGGACCATCACTCATCGCTTCAGCGATCGCCTCGACGCCCCGCCCGGAGAGATCCCGGAGGCGGTCATTTCCCTCCGGCGCGCCGGTGACTTGCCGCCTCTGGAACTGCAGTTCAGCGTGATCAACGATGAAATGCACGGCACGCTCGCCGCTGGCGATGACAGCGTGGCGGTCGATGCCGTGCGCACCGAGTGGGATGCCGTGGCCCAGGCTGGACTGACCGGACCCTACACCGCGCGCTTCCTGCCGGCGACGGCCCACCTTGCCGAGCCGTTGGTGCCCCAAGGCGCGGGGTTCCTGGCGGGCAGCCTCAGCACCAAGGGCAGCTTCATGTGGGCCGGCCGATGGCCCGACGGGCGCAGCTTCACCACGGCTGCTCCGCGCGGTCACGCCGGTCGCGTGCCGGTGTTTGCACTCGACAAACAAAACGCCACCAGCCTGCGCGCCTGGCTCGATCTCGACGCCAGCGGCCTGCAACCCTCCGCAGCGGCGTTTGCCGGCAGCCCAGACCTGCAGCGCCGCGGCGGGGCCGGGCATGCGCTGGATCTGCTCGGCGCGGTCTACCGACCCGGCGACGACCTGCCCAGCTACCTCGGGCTTGTGGCGGGTGAGGCCGTGGTGATCCTGCGTGAGGACGGCGAGACCGAAACCCTGCGCCTAGATCTGACCATCGAGGCTCCCTACAAGTTGCTGCCGGCTCCCGATCCCCAAGCGCGCCTGCTGCTCAAGGCCAACGCCAAAACCGGGGTGTTCACAGGCAGCCTGAATCTCCCCGGGCAGAAACCGGCCCCCGTGGCGGGGGTCTTTGTCCTGCCGCCTGGCGGCGAAGCCGGGCAGGGCATTGGCCACTGCCTGCTGCCGCAGGCGGACGCACCGCCGCTGAGTGCCCGTTTTGACCTGCTGGCGCCAGACTGAGGCGGCTTCAACGGAACAGCGCGCCGAGCTTTTTACCGAGGATCAGGCTGGCGCCGGCCAGCGTGACCGCCAGGAAGACCATCGCCCAGACCCCGAGCGCCGAGGCCAGGGCGGGGCCGTCGCCAAGCGACATGACCAGCGAGTAGATCGCCTTGGTGATCGGGTAATGCACGGCCTGCTGGGCCAGGATCATCGAGTCGCTCACCTCGAGCATGGCAAAGGCAAAGGCCAGCAGACCGCCGGCCACCAGGTTCGGCAGCACCAGGGGCAGGGTGATCCGGCGCAGGCCGCGCCAGGGCGTGGCACCAAGGTTTTGCGCCACTTCTTCCAAGACCGGATGGACCTGCTGAAAACCGGCTGTGGCCGAGCGCACGACGTAGGGCAGGCGCCGCACCGCGTAAGCAATCACCAGAATGAGCAGGGGATCCTCGCCGAGGATCAGGCCGTCGAAACTGCGCCCGGGCCGAGTCATGGCCAGGTACCCAAAGGCCAGCACCACCCCCGGCACCGCCAGCGGTAGCATGGCCAGCAGATCCAGCCACTGGCGCCCCCAGATGCGCGTGCGGACGTTCAGGTAGGCAATGCCTGTGCCCAGGCCCAGGGCCAGCACCAGCGCGGCCAGCGAGTATTTCAGGCTGTTGGCGATCGAACTCAGGGTCAGGTCATGGCCGAGCGCCCCAGCATAGTGGGCAAGCGTCCAGCGCACCGGCAGCACCGTCGCATACCAGTCGTCGGCCAGGCTGAGCAGAACCACGCCCAGATGCGGCAGAACCGCCATCAGGAACACGCCCGCAAAGGCGAGGGCGCAGCCAATTCCCGCCCAGCGACCCAGCCTTACCGGCTGGCACTCGAGGGTGGCTCGACCGCCGCCCAGCGCCTCGGCCGAGCCGAACAACCCCTTGCCAATGACGTAGATCAGCGTGCTGCAGCCCAGCAGCACCACCACCAGAGCGTAGGGGAAGGGGTTGTCGCTCAGATCATTGAGCGAGCGGAAAATCTGCACGGCCGTGACCCGGTCAAAGTCAAAGATCAGCGGCACGCCCAGCTCGGTGAAGGAGCCGATGAAGACCAGGGTGCCCCCAGCAAAGATCCCCGGCAGGATCAGCGGCAGGGTGACCCGGCGCAGGCGTCGCCAGGGCGAACAGCCCAGATTGGCCGCCGCTTCCTCCAGCGCCGGATCGAGGTTGGCGAGCGCCGCGGCAAGGTTGAGGTACAAAATGGGGTACAGATGCAGGATTTCCATGCCGACCATGCCCGCCATCTGCCATTCGCCCAGCCAATCGACCGGTCGCTGAGGGTCCATCAGCCCGACCTGGATCAGCAGGGCATTCAGCGCGCCCGCCTGACCGAGGATGGCCTTGATGCCGATGGCACCAACGAAAGGCGGCAGCACCATGGGCATCAAAATCAGGCTGTTAAGCAGGATTTTTCCGGGATAATCGTAGCGAACAAAGAGCAGGGCCAGAGGCAGCGAGAGCAGCAGACAACCCAGGGTGGTGGCCAGGGCAATGGTGAAGGCGTTGACCAGACCCTCGCGATAGAGCGGGTTCAGAAAGACCTCGGCGACGTAGTCCAGGCTGAACCAATGGTCCGGCCCCTCGAAGGCCAGTTGCACGGTCGTCCAGATCGGCCAGAGGAAAAAACAGGCAAAAAACGCCGCCATCAGCCCGGCAAAGACGAGGGCAAAGGGGCGCGACATGTCGCCCAGCAT
>JBIJBO010000043.1:0-25238 GCA_044345215.1 Prosthecobacter sp.
TGGTGATCGCCGCAGTGAGCGTGGTCTTGCCGTGGTCAACGTGGCCAATCGTGCCGATGTTGACGTGCGGCTTGTTGCGTTGGAATGCTTCTTTAGCCATGATTCAGTTGAGGTTGTTGCGCTGGGACTTTGGGTTCGTTTGTCGTGTAACGGAATCCTACGCGCCTCGCCACTGGAGCTGATGAAGGGGATTGAACCCTCGACCTCGTCCTTACCAAGGACGTGCTCTACCACTGAGCTACATCAGCATCTGACCAGCGGCGATCCGTGAAGAATCTCCTCCTCTTTCGACAAAAAAGGGGGCGATGGTGCCTCTTGCGCGGCGGCAAAAGACAATACACCCCTGCTTTTTCGGAAAAAGTGGTTGCAACTTAGGGGCCTCTGCCCGGCTGTCAAAAACTATTTGATAGGTTTTTTCGGCTTCAGCGCCTGGCACCAGGGTGCCGGCCTGCCGGTTTCGGCGGTTTGGCAGAGCCGCGCTGCGCCGTCGGCCAGCCTGGAGGCGATCTGCGACGACATGGAAATGACAGTCGCGGAAACCGTTCGGCTGGCGTAAGCTCAAAGCCCATGACCCAACCTCTCGAAGATGGTTTCAACGATGTCCTCTGCAAAGCCCAGTTTGGACTGGGCTTGGGCGATGGCGCCCTGGCTGCGGCTGCGGGAATCACCCTGGAAGTCCTCCAGGCTCTCCGGCAGGGTGAACTTCACAAGGCGGAGCTCTTGCTTCTGGCCCCTGCCCTGCAATTGGATGGCCCCGCCCTCCTGCTGCTCGCGGAAAGTGCCTGGCACCCCGCCAAGGTAACCCTGACAGGCCTCGAGGGCTTCACCACGACCTACGGTGACATGGCCGTCAATGCCTATCTGGTCTACGATCCCGCGACTTCTGAGGCGGCGGTTTTTGACACGGGCGCATCGGCGGCCGGCATCGCGGCGCGCGTTCGAGAACTGGGCCTGAACCTCCGCCGACTTTTCCTCACCCATACCCATGCCGACCATGTCGCCGACATCACCGGGGTGGGGGCGCCCGAAGTTTGGGTCAGCGAGCGCGAGCCCCACCCGGGTGCCAGCACCTTCACCCCGGGGGCCACCTGGCAACTTGGTGAACTGCGCATCGAAGCTCGCTCCACCTGGGGGCATTCCAAGGGGGGCACGACCTTTGTGGTCGAGGGTCTGGCGCGACCCCTGGCGATTGTCGGCGACGCCCTCTTTGCCGGCTCCATGGGCGGTGCCAAGGTCTCCTATGCCGATGCCTTGGCCACGAATCTTCGGGAAATCTTCAGTCTGCCTGACGCGACTGTGCTCGCGCCCGGCCATGGCCCGCTGACCAGCGTTGGCGAGGAGAAAATCCACAATCCGTTTTTCCCCGAGTTCAAGTGAGTCGCCGCCCCCCCTCCCGGGGTGGTTCGCCTGGCGGCGGCCGCATGACTCCGGGCGCCTTTGAACCGCCCAGCCGGCGCTCCCAGGAGGGCGGCGGCGCCCGCTCTCGGTCGTCATCCCGGCGCCTGCCCTCCGGCTGCCTGAAGGTCCTGCTGCTCTTGGGGGTGGTTGGCCTGGGCGGTGCCTGGGCCTTTGCCCAGTGGGCCTTCAACGTGAACAGCAACCTGGTGGCCTGGGCGGTCCGCGACTCACGCGAGGGACTGCTCGTCAGGGTGCGGGGCGATGCTTGGAAGAGCCCCTCCAGGGTGACCCCGGCGGAACTTTCTGCCGCGATGGTTGAACGCCATCGCGAGCCCGGGTTTTCCTGGCGCTCGCTGCGCGTCCGGCGTCCCGCCGGCACACTTGGCCGCCTCACCCAGGAACTATTGGGCGCCGAGGTCCACGTGATCACCCTTTCGCCGGATCAGTTCGAGTTCATGACGACTCACCGACCCGCCTTTGCGGGCACCACGGCAGCGGAGCGGCTGAATTCGGAGAAACTGTGGTTTGCGGTGACCGCCAACTTCAGGGATCCAGAGGGCCGGCCACTGGGCTGGGTCTGGCATGAGGGGCGCCAGATCAATCGCGCCTTCCCCGAGTGGAGCGGCTGTTTCTTCGTCAAGGACGGCCGCCCCTACTTTGGCCCCAAGTCCCTGCTCGACGAGGTGCCGGGCGCGATCGCGGAGGGCGCCCAGGTCTATCCCTCGGTGATGAAGAATCACACGATCTTCCCCTATGTCAGCCTCAAGCCCGACGCGTTCTTCGATGGCTCGAAGATCAGCTACCGCTCCCTGGGGGGCATGCGGCGGGACGGCACGATCGTCTTTGTGCTGTCCGGTTCGGGTGGAGTCATGAACGTCATGGAGGCGGCCGAGCTCGCCCTCAAGCTCGATGTCCAGCATGCCACCCTGCTCGACGGCGGACGCGCCCTCCAGTACAGCCTGCGCACCGAGGACGGCCCATGGCACTTTGCCGCCTTCAACACGCGCCTCGATCTGGGCAGCCGAATGCTCGAGCGCCAGCGTTCGCCGGTCTTCATCGGCGCACGCCGGCGTGCACCGGAGATCATCGCCGTGCCGCCGGAATCCTGAGCCTCAGGCGCCGGCACAGTCCGGGCACTGGCCAAAAAACTCAAGCTCGTGGTAGAGATTCTTGAAGCCGGACTTGCGGGCGATCTCCTTCTCGAGCGACTGCACCGGGCAGGAGATGTCGAGTTTTTCGATGCGGGCGCAGTCGTTGCAAATCAGGTAGTCATGGTGCTCGCCGGGCACGACGAGGGTGTAATAGGCGGCACGGTCATGCAGACCCAGCCGGCGGATGAGCGCGTGATGCTCGAGCTTCATCAGCAGGCGGTAGACCGTGGCCTTGTCCGCACCGCTGCCGAGCAGTTCCGAACCCGCGATGTCGGCCAGGGTGAGCGGCTGGCACGCGCGGATGAGGATGCCCAGCACGTCCTCCAGGGCCTTGGTGCGGCGCAGGCCGGCGGCACGCGCACGGGCCAGGCAATCCTGCAGCAGCTGCTCCGGTTCGGCGCGGATGCAGCCCTCGTGGTGGTGATGATGATGCCTCGACATGGGGTTAATCGGCGGAAGCTTTGTGCTGCGCAAATATCCAGTCGCGCAGTTCCGTGCGCGGGTAAACAGTGGCGGTGATGAGGTGGCCTGCACCGGCAAGTTCCGTGTAGTTCATCCGCTCGCCTCCGACCGCCTTGACGGCCTCAACCATGCTGCGCGAACGCTCCACCGGCACCTGGTCGTCCTGATCGCCGTGAAAGACCCAGAAGGGGATCGTCTTGAGCGCGGCGGCCTGCTTCGGGTCACCCCCGCCGCAAAGCGGCACGGCGGCGGCAAAAATGCGCGGGTGCTTGGCGGCCAGATACCAGGTGCCGCTGCCCCCCATGCTGGAGCCGGTCAGGTAGATGCGGTTCTCGTCGATGGGCAGGCTTTCCACCAAGTCGCCGATGAGGGCAACAAGGTTGTCGGCGACCTCGTTTTTCCAGCCGATGTCGCGGGAGGGACACTGCGGGGCGAGAAAAAAGCAGGGGTGCTGTTTCTGGCTCTCCTCGCTCAGCATCGGCCGCGGCGCGCCGGCCATCTGCGCCTCGTTGTCGCTGCCACTCTGGCCGGCGCCGTGAAGCCAGATCAGCAGCGGATAACGCTCGCGGCCATCCCACTTCGGGTTGCCGATGAACTGGAAGTTCAGGCCGCGCTTTGACACCGCCTTGACCGGTTCACCAGTGATGAGTTCGGCGAACGGACCGCTTTTCAGCCCCTCATCGCGGCGACGTTCGCGCAGCAACCCCCGCACATGGTCCTGGTCGGAAGCCGAAAGCCTGGACAGCGGCAACTTGAAAATCTGAAAGTTGCCCGTGTGCTTGATCTTCACCTCGGTGTCAGTGAACTCAAGCAATTCGCCCTGAAAACTGGCCCCGCCCTCGCTGGCGGTCCAGGTGCGCGGAGCAGCGGACGCGGCGGCAAGCAGGCAGACAAAAAGCAGGCTGGGACGGAACATCGGCGAAACCTAGCAGCCGCAGCGGCGGAGGCAACCCTGCGCTTGGAGCGGGTATTCCGCAGGGTCTCCGAGAATTTTTCGCAGCCGTGACTTGCCGCTGACGGTAAACTCAGGCATGATTCGACCATGAAAGCACCTGTGCTCCCTCTTGTGCTCGCCTTGGCTTCCCTGCTGACGTTCAGCGCCTGCGATTCCATTTCGCCGCGCCTCGGTTCCCGCCCGGCGCCTCCCGCGCCGCCGACGCCCCACCGGGCCCCGGTGCCCGCCATGTGGATCCGCTCCGCGAATGATGCAGCAAAACTCGGCTACGAGTACGGCCGTTACGACCGCCTGCACTGGCGCACCTCGAATGCGCACCGCTATCGTCACCACATCCGCATCCCGGTAAACCACTACCACGCCTACGAGGACGGCTACAAGGCCGGCTTCCGCGAAGCGCGCTGAGGCACGGACGGACCGCCCGGCTTTTCGCCACGCCCCCGGTTCGGCGCAGCGTTTTTGGATGCCCGCCAGGGGCTTGGTCGCAGGTTGCGCATCGACGCGCTCGACCACCCATCCCTGGCGTGGACTGTCAGCCGGCGATGACCGCCGCACGGGCGTTTTCCTCGGCGCCGGTCTTCTCCAGGTAATAGTCATAACCCCCGCTGTAGGGAGTCACCAGACCATCGTTGATATGCAGAACCTTCGTGGCAAGGCTGCGGATGAAATGGACGTCGTGGGAAATGAAGACCAGGGTGCCCTCAAACTTCTGCAGCGCCAGGATCAGACCCTCGATGCCCCAGATGTCGAGGTGGGTGGTCGGCTCGTCCATGAGCAGCAGGTTCGGCGGATCGACGAGAAACTTCACCAGGTTCAGCCGGCTCTTCTCGCCGCCGCTGAGCACCTTGCACTTCTTGAAGACGTCCTCGCGCTTGAAAAGGAAGCTGCCGAGAATGCTGCGCGCGTCGTCATCGCGCAGCTCGGGTGAGCAGCGCTTGATCTCCTCCAGCACCGTGCACTCCGGATCGAGGGTGTCGGCGCGGTGCTGGGAGAAATAGCCCATCTTGACGTTGGTGCCGAACCGGCGCTCGCCCTTCTGAAAAGGCACGACACCGGCCATGATCTTCAGCAGGGTGGACTTGCCGGCGCCGTTGGGGCCGACCAGAACCGTGCGCTCGCCCTTCTCGATCTCCAGATCCAGGCCCTGGTAGACCTTTTTCTCGCCGTAGGCCTGGTGAATGTCGGTAAGCTGGATGACGCGCTGGCCGCTGCGCTGCGGCTGCGGGAAGTTGAAGCGGAAGGCCTTGCGCAGCGGCTTTGGGCGGTCGAGCTTTTCCATCTTCTCCAGCTGGCGCTCGCGGCTCTGCGCCTGCGCCGCCTTCGAGGCCACCGAACGGAAGCGGTCGATGAACTCCTGCATCGCCTCGATTTCCTTCTGCTGGTTCTTCCAGGCCTGGTAGGCGCGCTCCCAGTTTTCCTCCTTTTGCGTCAGATAGGAACTGTAGTTGCCCTGATACTGGATGAGCTTGCTGTCCTCGATCTCATACACGGTCTCGATCAGCTCATCCATGAAGTCGCGGTCATGGGAAATGAGCAGGATGGCACCCGGGTAATTCTTCAGGTAGTTGCGGAACCAGAGCAGCGACAGCAGGTCGAGGTGGTTTGTCGGCTCGTCAAGCAGCAGCAGGTCGGGCTCGATGACGAGCAGGCGCGTCAGGTGAGCGCGCATGACCCAGCCGCCGGAAAACTCGCGCGCCGGCCGGTCGAATTCCTCCGGCTTGAAGCCGAAGCCGCGCAGGATCTTCTTCGCCTTGGCCTCGGCCTGCGGGTCGTTGAGGGCATCGTGCTTGGAATGCGCCTCGTTGTATTCGGGCGAGGCGACATCGCCCCGCGCCTCGTGGTCGCGCAGGATGACTTCCAGACGCTCGATCTCGCCGGCGCGGCCTGTGGCAACATCCAGCACGGTTTCATCGCCCACCGGCTCGCTCTCCTGCGGCAGGTAGCCCAGGGTGGTCCACTCGTCGCGGATGACCTCGCCGGCATCAGGCTCGTCCTGCTTGAGGATGAGCGAAAACAGCGTCGACTTGCCGGCGCCGTTCGGACCGACCAGGGCCACGCGTTCGGCGTAGTTGACGGTCATGTTCGCCTTGCTGAACAGCGTGCGGGCGTTGAAGGTCTTGGTGACGTCGCGAAGGGTGAGCATGGAACCCGCAACATGGCACCGGAACCGCCGCCTTGCAGCCGCTTTTTTCGGGGCCGGTCTCCAACCGCGGGTTTGGCTCCGCCACCGTCCTTGGAGGCACCTCCAACCGGCAGCCCTACAGATCAGCCGCCCCACCGTCCTGAAGGTGGGCGCACCCCCGGTGGAAGCGGGCGACAACGATGAACAGCAGCAGGGCGACGGCGGTCAGTTTGGCGAAGAACAGGTAGTAGCCGGCGCCATCCAAGCCCGCGGCGGGACCGGCTGCCTCGATGTGGGCATTGAGCCACGAGGTGAAGAGGTTGCCGAGTGACATCGACAGCAGGTAGAGCGACATGACGGCCGACTTCATCCGGGGCGGCGCCTGGGTGTAGCTGAACTCAAGGGCGGTGATTGAGATGAGGATTTCGGCGCTCGTCAGCAGCAGGTAGGCGAGCACCTGCCAGCCGATGAAGGGCTGAAGGCCGGCATCCAGCCGGTCCTCGATCCAGGCCGAGACCGCCAGCGTGGCCAGGGTCAGCACGAAGCCGGCGCCCATCTTGCGCAGCGGCGTCAATTCGACCCGGCGACCCAGCCGCGGGTAAAGCCAGAGGCTGAACAGCGGAATGAGCAGCAGGATGAAGAAGGGATTGGCTGCCTGCAGCTGCGCGGGGTGCAGCTCCCAACCCCACAGCCGCCGATCCATCTTCTGCGCCTGCTCAATCCAAGCCGAGGCGGTCTGGTCGAAGATCGACCAAAAGACGCTGATCAGCAGGTAGAGCGGCACCAGGCCGGCGAGGCTGCGCAGGAAGGCTGGATCGCTGAGCTCGCACAGGAAGCGCCGCGGCTCGGCCGGGATGTGGACGAAACGCTCCCGCCCCAGCCAGAACACCCAGGTCGCCACCAGCATGAGCAGGCCCGGCACACCGAAAGCCACGTGAGGCCCCAGGCGCTCGAGCAGCCACGGCGTCAGCAACTGCGAGACCGCCGCGCCGACGTTGATCGAAAGGTAGAAGAAGTGGAAGGCGCGCGGCAAGAGGTGGGCGCTGGCCGGACCAAACTGGTCACCCACGTGGGCGGAGACGCAGGGCTTGATGCCGCCGGCGCCGACGGCGATCAGGCCGAGGCCGACCATCAGACCGGTACGGGTGTTGTCGACCGCCAGCACGAGATGGCCGGCGCAGTAGACCAGCGACAGGGCCAGGATCGTGCGGTATTTGCCAAGCCAGAGGTCGGCCAGAAAGGCCCCGATGAGGGGTGTAAAATACACGGCCGCGATGAACAGGTGCGTCCACTTGCGCGCCTCCGCCTCGCCCATGAGGTCGGGCGCCCCCTCGTGCGTGACCAGCGCCGTGGTCATGAAGAGGTAGAGAATGGCGCGCATCCCGTAAAAGCTGAAGCGCTCCGCCAATTCGTTGCCGATGATGTAGGGAATGCCCGGTGGCATGCACCGGGAGTCGGCGGGAGCAGAACGATAGGCCATGCGGGGGCTGCCAAGGCGGACAAGAGCTTGCGGATTCACCCGCAGATGCGCGAAAGCCCGCGCGAAAGTAAAGACCGGGCTGGACAGTTTTGCCAACTTCTTGTTAGCCTTTTTTTAATTACCAACAAATCACTCTCATGGCCAAGAAACCGACGTCTCCAAAACAACCCGCGAAAAAGTCTGCGGTAAAGAAGCCCGCTCCGGCGGGCAAAGCGCGTCCGGCCAGCAAGCCCGCCGCCCAAAAATCCGCCGCCAGACCCAAGCCGGCAGCCAAGCCGGCAGCCAAGCCGGCAGCCAAGCCGGCAGCCAAGCCAGCGCCAAAACCGGCCGCCAAAACCGCCCTGCCACCGCGCCCCAAGCCGGTTGCGCCGAAAGCCGCATCAGCCCCGGCGGCCGCACCTGCACCGGTCGCCGCGCCGACCCCGCCCCCTCCGCCGCCGGTCGCCAAGCCCGCCGGGCGCCCTGTCTCGGAAGCCCTAACCGTCAGCGTCCAGACCTCCCCGGGCGTCGCCGCCGGCGGCAACACCCATCTGGCCAACCTCCTCGTACTGGTAACCTGCAGGGGTTGGCCGGTGACCGACCTGAACCAGGATCACTTCACCCTCATGGAACATTTCGAAGTGCCCGGCCAGCAGTCCTCCTTCAGCAACAACCTGCTCAATTTCCGCAATGCCGGCAGCGGCGCCTACCTCCTGCAGACCCGGCCGAACAGCGGCGCCCCCTGGCGCAGCGGTCACCACCTCGGCCAGTTGCTGGTCTCCAGCCCCGACGACCGCCAGGGCCAGGCCGCCTTCAAGCTGATCATTCGCTGAAGCGCGTGACTCTCTGCGAGTTTGCATTGTGCGCCGCCCCGGGCGTGCTAGGTTGATGTCATGGCCTTCGAGTCGACCACCTGGAGCAGCCACCCGCGTTCCTCCTTCCGCTCCCGCGAGGACTGGAGCCTCAAGTGGTGGATCATGTTCGCCCTGATCCTGTCGATCGCCCTGCACGGGATCTTGTACCTGAGCTTCGACGAGATCAGCCGCTTCCTCGGGCATTCCCAGCCGGTGGCGGTCGTTCCCCCGAAGCCGGAGCGCTTCACGATCGACCCCAGGGTGCTGCAGGAGCAAAAGGCCGTGCAGCAGATCCCGGAAATGATCGCGCCGACCGGCACCCAGCCCGACATTCAGTCGTTCGCGCCAGACCTCGACAGCTTCGACAAGGCGCAGATGATCCCCGAAAACCAGGAGATTGACCTCACCCCCAACGTCAAGGAAGTCACCAACTTCATCCGCGCCGACGACCCCGGCGACCAGCGCACGGCGGGCTCGCTCAAGGCCGAAATGGCCGCCCTGCTCGCCCCCGAATCCGCCGCCCTGCCCGACCTGGCCGGGGCCATGGCGGAGATGCGCCGCGAAGTCCTCTCCAAGCCGGTTTCCGAAAAACAGATGCTGCTCGACGCAGGAGCGCTCGAGCCCGCCTCGGCCGGCCAGGTCGACGTCAACCTGCTCGATCAGGTCAAGGCTCAGGGGGGGGAGGGCGCCTCGGCGCGCGTCAAAGGCTTCAGCAACCTTGACGACCTGCTCGGCGGCGGCGGCACGCTCGGCGCGAGCACCGCGCCCATTCTGATGCCCACCGACCTGCTGTTTGCCTATGGCAGCGACCAGCTCGCCGAGGGGGCGCGACTGAGCCTGATGAAACTTGGCTTCCTGATCCAGAAAAACCCCAACTCCCTGTTCATCATCGAGGGCCACACGGACAGCTTTGGCGGTGACGCATACAACCTCGACCTCAGCCTGCGCCGCGCCCGGGCGGTGGTCGAATGGCTGCGCGCCTCCCTGCAACTCGGCACCGACCGCGTCGAGGCGGTCGGTCTGGGCAAGAGCCGGCCGATCATCAACACCAGCGGCACCGTCGAGGAGCAGGGCCTGAATCGCCGCGTCGAGATCAAGGTGCGACCAAAGAAGTGAGTGGCAATCCGCCCGCGATTGCGAGGGTGTCGCCCACGCATCACGCGACAGTCTCTCTTGTCGGACACAACCGACGCCAAGGCCCGCCGGGCCCGACCAACGCCCCCAGACTCTGCCGGAACTCCCGTAGCCTGGCAGCCAGCAGAACACGACCTCACCGGCGCAAGCCATCCGCGGCCCGAGCAATCGAAGACGGTCGATGCGCACCGGCACCACCGGCTGTCTCCGCCGCCCCGAGCGGTCTCACATCATGTCCATGTCGACGAGAATCTCGCGTGGCTTGGCACCCTCGCCAGGGCCGATGATGCCGCGGTCCTCGAGGATGTCCATCATGCGCGCCGCGCGGCCATAACCAAGCTTGAGACGGCGCTGGAAAAGGGAGGTCGAGGCCTTCTTCTCCTGGCGGATCACCTCCAGGCACTTTTCGAGTGTCTCCTCCTCCTCGCTGCTCATGCCGCCGCCGCCGCCAAATTCGTCATCATCCATCTCACCGGTTTCATCGTCGACCTTGACGTCGAACACCGGCTTGCCCTGGGCGGCACATCGCTCGACGATGGCGTGAATCTCCTCATCGGTGACCAGGGCGCCCTGGCTGCGGATCGGTTGGGCCCCGCCGGGAGGCACGTAGAGCATGTCGCCCTTGCCAACCAGGTTCTCCGCACCCTTGCGGTCGAGAATGACTCGGCTGTCGAGCGCCGACGACACCTGGAAGGCAATGCGGGTCGGGATGTTCGCCTTGATGACGCCGGTGATGACGTCGGCACGCGGCGTCTGGGTGGCGACGATCAGGTGAATGCCGGCCGCGCGCGCCATCTGGGTGATCCGAGCGATGGCCACTTCGATGTCCGCCGGCGCCGTCTGCATGAGGTCGGCCAGCTCATCGATGATGACGACGATGTAGGGCAGCGTGTCGGGGATGACCATCTCCTGGCGACGCGGCGGCGGCGGCGAGGAATCGCCGGTCCACTGGCCGGCGGAATCCACCGGTGGTGCCTCGCTGTCCTCCTCGCCGGGGGTGGCCGTGTCGGGCTCCAGCACCTTGGCAAAGGCGGCAGAAACACGGGCGTCATCGGTGCCGGCACGGGTGGGCGCCGCAGCGGCGGCAGCCTTGCGCGCTTCATTGGCGGCGGCGCGCTTGCGATTGCGGTTGTTGAAGGTCTCGAAGTTGCGGCAGCCTTCCTGGGCGAACATCTGGTAGCGGTTCTCCATCTCCTTGACCACCCAGCGCAGGGCCAGCAGCGCCTTCTTGGGGTCGGTCACCACCGGCAAGGCAAGGTGCGGCAGCTCGGCGTAGTTCTGCATTTCGACGACCTTCGGATCGATCATGATGAAGCGCAGTTCATCGGGCGCGAAGCGACAGAGCAGGCTGGTGATGATGCCGTTGATGCAGACTGACTTGCCGGAGCCGGTGGCTCCCGCGACGAGCAGGTGCGGCATGGACGCAAGGTCGCCGATGATGGTCTTGCCGTAGACGTCCTTGCCGAGGGCGATCGGCAGGCGGGCCTTGCCGTTGGTGAAGACCTCGTCCTCGAGCAGCTCGCGGATCGGCACAGCCACCTTGTCCCGGTTGGCCACCTCGATGCCGACCGTGTCCTTGCCGGGGATCGGCGCGAGGATGTTGATGCGCTCGGCGCAGGTGGCGCGCGCGATGTCGTCATCGAGCGCGGCGATGCGCGAAACGCGCAGGCCATCCTCGGGTCGCACCTCGTAGCGGGTGATGGCCGGACCGCGGGTGATGTCGCCCGGCTCGACCTTGACGTTGAAGCTGGCCAGACAGCGGATGATGGTGTTCTGGATGGCCAGCAACTCGCTCTTGTCAGTGGTCACCCGCTGCGATTCGTCGGGCCAGTTCAGCAGCTCCATCTCGGGCAGCTTGTAGTCCTTGAACAACACGGCCAGGCTGCCGAGACTGCCATGCGGCGCCTGTTCCAGCTTCTGCGCGCGCTTCTTTTCCCAGACCTCGGAAAGCTTGGGCTTGTCCGCCTGGTCCTTGTTCTGGCGCAGCTCGTTGGCGTCGAAAATCTTTGGCCTGGGCGCCTCGAAGGTCAGGCCCAATTCGGGCGTGACCAGCGGCCCGGCCGGGGTCGGTTCCACCCGCGCCGGCTTGCGCGCGCGCACGGCCGGACGCACGTCGGCCTCCACGGCGGCCGATGCTGCAGCAGCCGCCCGCTCGCGGCGCAGACGCCAGCGCTCGCGCAGCTCCACCAGCTCCCGCCGCAGGTCCTGCAGCACCAGCACCGGATGCAGGCCGCTGGCGAGGAAGAACCCGGAGATGTAGATGCCGCTCAGTATGATTGTTGAGCCGGCCCGCCCGAGCAGGTTGGCCAGGAAACTGCCGCCAATCAGGTAACCCAGCCCCCCGCCACCGCCGAGGGGCGTGATCTCATCGCGCTGGTTGAGGATGTCCTGAATCTCCAGCAGGGCGGCCACGCTGATCAGCATGAGCGCCACGCCCAGCCAGGACCGGCCGCTGATGCGCACGTGCGAGGCCAGTTTGCAGACCCCAAACCAGGTCATGCTGAAGGGCAGGACATAGACCGCCAGACCCGCCAGGAAAAAGGAATAGCCCGCCACCAACGCGCCAAGGCGACCAATGAAATTCTGCGTCACCGCATTCGGCTCATCCGCGGGACTCAAGTGCGACCACGTCGGCAGGTCGCCCGGATCATA
The DNA here is from genome assembly GCA_044345215.1 of Prosthecobacter sp. GTDB lineage: Bacteria > Verrucomicrobiota > Verrucomicrobiia > Verrucomicrobiales > Verrucomicrobiaceae > Prosthecobacter. The sequence goes on from JBIJBO010000043.1 coordinate 12,188, forward strand.
AGAGATCAAGGCCAGCAGATACATCGAAGCCAGGACCAGCTGCAGGATGCCCCCGACTTCGTTCCATGGATTGTCCTTCTCCTGCACGCGGGCGCGCAGGGGACGCGATTTCTGGGTCTCAGCAGCCATGGAGTCGATGCTTGGGATGTGCTTTTACTCGCCGATATTGACAGCACATTTTAGCAAAATATCAGGACCACTCAATGACGAAGGTGAGATGCGGATGAATTCGCCACACCAAGGATGCTGGCACGACAGACCCTGAAAACTCGCCTCTTTTGAGGGTTTAGAGCAGATTTAACCGCGATTTTTCGAGCTTTTAGCTCCGAAACGCGGGCTTTTAGCAGCTTTTGCCGATCTTGATGCCGTTCGTTTTTCGGCTCTCGGCGAGCCGGCAGCCAACCTGCGACCGGGCTGATCGGCCCGGCTCAGCGACTTTTCGTCCCCCATGGGACGCTGGCGACGACCGCTTTCCGCGGATTTGCCGGAACGAGTCGCCGCGCCAGCAGACCTGCGCCCAGGTTTGGCCGTTCGGCTGGCCGACTTTTGGCCTGCCATGGAGCGCTCGCGCCGCTCGCTTTCCATCGCTTTGCCGGAACGGGGCGCGGCGACCGCAGGTCTGCGGCCGGGCTTGGCCGTACGACTGGCCGACTTCTTGCCGGCCGGTCGTGCGCGGCGCTCGCTGTCCGTCGGTTTGCCGACCGGCTTTTTGCGCAGTCGGGGCCGCGGCGGGGCGGCATCGGGGGCGCGACCGGTGGCGCCCTCCTTGGAAAAGAAGCGCTCGATCTCCGCCTGACTGAGTTCCTTCCAGCTGCCACGAGGCAGGCCTCGCAGTTCCAGCCAGCCGATGCGCACACGGGTGAGGCGCTCGACCTCAAAGCCGAGCTGGTAGAACATCAGGCGAATCTGGCGCTTGAGCCCCTGCTTGAGGACCACGTGCGCGCGATACTCGGTCACCAGCCAGGCGCGTTCGGCCTTGGCATAGCCTTCCTCGGTCATCATGCCCTTGACCATCTTCGCCATGGTCTCCTGATCCATGGGCTGGTCAGTGACGACCTCGTATTCCTTTTCGGCACCCTGACTCGGGTGGATGAGTCGGTGCGAGAGATCACCGCGGTTGGTCAGCAGCAGCAGGCCGGCGCTGTCCTTGTCGAGTCGGCCAACATGATGAAGAGTCTGAAACTGCCGGGGCAGCAGATCGTAAATGGTCAGCCGGTCATGCTCGTCGCTGCGGGTGCAGACGTAGCCCTTTGGCTTGTTGAGGGCGATGACGACCGATTTTTCCAGTCGGATCGGCCGTCCGTCGACGAGCACGCGGTCGTCATCCTCGACCTGGGTGGCCAAGTCCTTGACAAAATGACCGTTGATCGAGACTCGCCCCTCGAGTACGACGGCCTCGACTCCACGGCGGGAGCCCAGGCCGCAAAGGCTGAGATAGCGGTTGAGTCGCACGGCGGGCGGGCTGGGAAGTCCCAGCCCCGGGGGTTACTCGGACTTGGTCTTGGGCAGACCGGTCGGCAAGCGACCTTCCTTCCACTGGCCACGAGCCTTCATGAGCTTGATGCGCTCGCCGCGCTTCAGGACACTGCGCTTGGTGCCAACGGATCCGGCGGTTTTGAGGCTGCGATGCTGGGACATGGAATGAACGGAGTACGGGGTTAAAAAAGGGGCCGTTAACCTACCCGCTGACGCTCAGGGTGCAAATGGTTTGTTTTACGGGCGGCTGAGAAACGCCCGCTGCCTCGCCAGTTTACTCCCCATGCGCCGCTTCCTGCCTCTGCTGCTGCCGGTCCTAACCGCCGCTGCACCGCCCAACCTGGTCCTGATCGTCAGCGATGACCAGCGCCCGGACACCATCGCCGCCCTGTACGGCAGCCACCTGCGCACGCCGAACCTCGACCGGCTGGCGGCGCGCGGCACGGTTTTCACACGTGCCTACGCCGGCTACCCGATCTGCCACGTCAGCCGGGCCGAACTGCTGACCGGCTGCAACGCCTTCCGCGCCTACCCCAACTACCCCGCAGGCCCGATTGACCCCTCCCTGCCCCAGCTCGCCACCATCCTCAGCGCGGCCGGCTACCGGACCTGGTTCTCGGGCAAGTGGCACAACGACGGCCAGCCCACCGAGCGCGGTTACGGCGGCATCCGGGCGCTCTACTCGAGTGGCGGGGGCCGGGGCATCGCCGAGCCGGAGATCGACGCGCGCGGCCATCCGCGCACCGGCTACCGCGGCTGGACCTTCAAGGACGATGCCGGCAGGCCGGATCCGGCCAAGGGGGTCGGCCTGCAGCCCGACAACAGCCGGCACATCGTCGATGGCGCCCTGTGCGCCCTCGGCGAGTCGCCGCCAGACCGGCCGTTTTTCCTGCACGTCAACTTTGCCTTCCCCCACGACCCGCGCCAGTGGCCGCCGAATCCGGCCCATCACCACCACCCGGCCGCAACGCCCCTGCCGCGCAACTTCGCCCCGGACCACCCCTTCGACCACGGCAACCGCGGCGGCCGCGACGAGATCCTGCTGCCCCTGCCGCGAACACCGGAGGCCGTGCGCGCCGAACTGGCCGTGTATCACTCGATGATCACCGATCTCGACGCCCAGCTCGGCCGCCTGCTCGACGCCCTCGAGGCCGACGGCCGCGAGACGGTCGTGATCTTCACCAGCGACCAGGGGCTCGCCCTCGGCAGCCATGGCCTGCTCGGCAAGCAGAACTGCTACGAGCACAGCATCCGCTCGCCCCTGCTCATCGCCGGCGCCGGCCTGCCGCAGGGTCGGCGCAGCGAGGCACTCGTGATGCTGCGCGATCTGCATCCCACCCTCTGCGAGCTCGCCGGCGCGCCCGTGCCGGCCACCGTCCAGGGGCACAGCCTGCTGCCGCTGCTGCAGGGCCGTGCCACGCGCGTGCAGGACCGCGTTTTCGCCGCCTTCACGGACACCCAGCGCATGGTCAGCGAAGCGCGCTACAAGCTGATCCTCTACCCGCAGATCGGCCGCCGGCAATTGTTTGACCTCACCACCGACCCCGATGAACGGCAGGACTTGGCCGATGATCCCGCGCACGCCGCCGAGCTCCGGCGCCTGGAAGCTCTGCTCAGCGACTGGAGGCGGAGCCAAGGGGATCCCCTCTCCCCATGACACCGGTCGGTGCGCAGCCGAAGGTTGAATGCCGGCCGAACCGCGGCAGTCTGACAGGCATGCACCGACGCCTTTTTCTTGTCGCCCTCGCCGTGGCCCCGTTCGCGGCCGCCCAAGAGTCCACGCCAACCGCCGCGGAAGTGCTTGCCCGGGTGCGCCAGAGCTACGCTCTCCAGGATCATCGCATGACCGGCCGCTTGCGCGACAGCACCAGCGGCCGCGAGGAGGCCCTCGAACTCTCGCTCAGCCAGTCGCTCATGCGTTTCCATTTCCCGGGGGCGCCGGCTGAGACGATCCAGCTCGACCTCACCACCCACCCCGCGACCCTCTGGCACATTCAAACCAACGGCGACCTGAAACGGGTGCCGCTGGCGAACTCCGAACGGCCGGTGCGCGGCATGGACTTCAATTACGAGGACCTCTCGCAGCGCTTCCTCTACTGGGACAAGGTGCAGATGCTCAATGCCAACGCCCGCGTCACCGGCGGCGTGCGCTGCTGGCTGGTGCGCGTCACCGCCCCCGACACTCAGGGCCCATACTACGCGGTCGATCTCTGGGTGCACCAGGACAGCGGCGGGGTCGCGCGCATGGACGCCTACGACAGCCGCAGCACCCTGGTGAAACGCTTTGAGGTGACCAAGATGTGGAAGGTCGACAACGTGTCGTCGCTGCGCGAGATGCGCGTGCAGTCCTTCAACCCCGCCGATGGCACGCGCAAGGGCATCACCTACATGACCCTCGACAAGCCGGAGCACCAGTGAGTGCCGGCATTTGCATTTGCCGGCGCGCACGCTATGCGAATCGGCCCCGTGCCCGCTGACTTCCCCTTTGACACGCTCTGGACACAGCTCCGTCGCAAGACTTGGATGTGGCTGTTCCGCCAGGCCCAGGTCGCGCAGGGCCAGAAGTGGTGCAAGGGCCACGTCGAGATCCGCGCGGTGAGCGTCGTCAACGGCGCGGAACTCGAGATCGCCGTCGCCGCGGGCCGCAGCGCCGACACCCATGACGAGCCGGTGCTGCGCCTGAAACTGACCGACGCCGGCGCCCTGCACGTCACCAGCGCCTGCACCTGCCGCACCGGCCCGCTCTGCGATCACGCCGCCGCCCTGCTGCTCCACCTCGGCGAACCCGCCGCGCAAACCCGGGTCGTCCGCCTGGCCGCCCCCGGTGCCGGCTGTCTCTCCGCCGGCAGCGAGACCGCCTCCGTCGCCAGCGACGAGGCGGAACGCGTCGAAGCCGGCCCGCCGCAGCCGCTGCTCAAACTCCGCCGGATTCAGGTCGAGCGCCCCACGGGTCGCATGATCCGCGGCACTCCGGCCTTCACAGCCGTGCGCCTGGGGGTGGCGGAGATGAGCGTGGTTTATGAAGCCTGCCCGGAGCTCCTGCCCGTGCCGGGTCGCGGCGCCAGCCTGCGCTGGACCGGCGCGAATGGCCGGCGCTACGAACTGGCGCGCAACCTCCACCTCGAACGCCTGCTGCTCACCGACGTCACCCAGACCGGCCTGCTGCCCCTGCCGCAGGCGGTGCCGGGCGTGCGCGGCGACGGCCCGCTGCACGCGCAGTTGAGCGTGCCGGAAAAGAACCAGGCGCTGCACTGGGCGGGTTTCCTGCGCGACCACGTACCGCTGCTGCGCGCGGAAGGCTGGCAGGTCGAGATCGAACCGGACTTCGGCTTCACCATCCATGAGGCCGCCGAGAGCGACTGGTTCACCGACCTGGAGAGCGCCGGCAGCGGTGCCTTCAGCTTCGATCTCGGCATCGACCTGCACGGCCGGCGCGTCTCGATCGTGCCGCTGCTTGCCGAATGCATCGAGCAGGGCCTCACCGCCGAGGTGCTCGAACAGGACCTGCAGCGCAGCTACCTGATCGCCCTGCCCGGACCGGAGCAGACCGTGCTGTCGGTGCCCGCCTCCCGCCTGCTCGTGCTTGTCCGCTTCCTCGACGAACTGCTCGCCGCCCGACCTCCGCGCCAGGGCGGCCGACTGCGCATCGACAAACTGCGCGCCGCCCAGCTCGCCGGCCTCGAGGGCCTGCCCCTGCGCCTGCCCGAGGAACTGACACGCCTGCGCGAGCGGCTCGAGGGTTTCACCGGCCTGAGCGAGGTGACCCCGCCCGCCGGCCTGCGCGCGACCCTGCGCCCCTACCAGCGCGAGGGCCTGGCCTGGCTGCAATTCCTGCGCGAGTTCGAGCTGCACGGCGTGCTCGCCGATGACATGGGCCTGGGCAAAACCCTGCAGACACTCGCCCACCTCCTGCTCGAAAAAGAGGCCGGCCGCCTCGACCGGCCCTGTCTCATCCTCGCCCCCACTTCGGTCGTGCGCAATTGGGCGCGCGAGGCCGCCAAGTTCACCCCGGCCCTGCGCGTCCTGCTGCTCCAGGGCGGCGACCGCCGCAGCGGCTACGGCACCCTGCACCGCCACGATCTGGTCATCACCTCCTACCCCCTGCTGCTGCGCGATGCCGCCGAACTGGGCACGGTCGAATGGCACCTCGCCGTGCTCGACGAGGCCCAGCACATCAAAAACCCGCGCAGCCGCGCCGCGCAGATCTGCGCCGGACTGAAGACCCGCCACCGCCTCTGCCTGACCGGCACGCCGGTGGAAAACCACCTCGGCGAGCTGTGGAGCCTCTTCCACTTCCTCATGCCCGGCCTGCTCGGCGACGCCGAGAGCTTCCGCACGCACTACCGCAACCCGATCGAGCGCGACCGCGACGCCGGCCGCCAGCGCCAGCTCGCCGAGCGCCTGCGACCACTGCTGCTGCGACGCACCAAGGACGCGGTCGCCCGCGACCTGCCGCCGAAGACCGAGATCCTGCACTCGATCGAACTCGAGCCCGCCCAGGCGGAACTCTACGAGACCATTCGCGCCGCCGTCGACGAGCGCGTGCGCGAGGCCATCCAGGCCCAGGGGCTGGAGCGCAGCCAGATCCTCGTGCTCGACGCTTTGCTCAAGCTGCGCCAGGTCTGCTGCCACCCGCGCCTGCTTGGCGGCGACGGCGCGACCGGCAGCACCGCCTCGGCCAAGACCTCCTACCTCATGGAGGAACTGCTGCCGGAGCTGCTCGAGGAGGGGCGCCGCGTTCTCATCTTCTCGCAGTTCACCCGCCTGCTCGCCCTGCTCGGCGAGGAACTGCGCCGCGCCGGCATCGACCACGTCGTGCTCACCGGCGACACTCGCGACCGCGACACGCCGGTGCAGCGCTTCCAGAACGGCGAGGTGCCGGTCTTCCTCATCAGCCTCAAGGCTGGCGGCGCAGGCCTCAACCTCACGGCCGCCGACACCGTCATTCACTACGACCCCTGGTGGAACCCGGCCGCCGAAGCCCAGGCCAGCGACCGCGCCCACCGCATCGGCCAGACCAAGCCGGTGTTCATCCACAAGCTCATCTGCCAGGACACCCTCGAGGAGCGCATCCTCGAGCTGCAGAAGACCAAGGCCGCCCTCGTCGAGGGCCTGCTCACCGGTCGCAGCGAAGGCCCGCAACTCACCGCCGAGGACCTGCGCCGGCTGATCGAACCCGCCGCCTCCGAAGACTGAATCGCCGCCCAGCCTGCGTTGATAGGACATGCCCAAGACGATCCTTGCCCTCGGCGCCCACTACGACGACTGCCCCTTCGGCATCCCCGGCATCCTGTTGCAGGCGGTGCGCGCCCACCACCGGGTGGTCATCCTCAGCCTCATCGGCGACTACCGCAACTGGCCGCCCGTGCGCGGCCGCGAACAGGCCCTGCGCGACAAGACCGTCGCCATGGCCGCCGAGCGCGGCATGGAAATGCGCTTTCTTGAGCACGCCAGCATGGGCTTCGAGGCCTCCCTGGAAATCAAGCGCGAGGTCGCCCGGGTCGTCGCCGAGGTGCGTCCCGACACCGCCTACCTGCTCTGGCCGCGGGACCGCCATCCCGACCATGAGGTGGTCTCGGAAATCGGCCACGCGGCGCTGTTCCAGCCGGCGCGCCTCACCGGCGACGACAACGCGCGCAGCCCCGCGCAGGTGTTCTGGTATGACAACGGCCCCGGTCACACGATCGATTTCACCCCGGACACCTATGTGGATGTCAGTGACGAGTGGCCGGGCGTCGTCGACTGGCTCGGCGGCCTGATGGCCTTCGTGCGCGACAAGCCACTCGATCCGGAAAAGGACGCGGCCGTCGAAACCAAGACGGTGCTCGCCCGCTACCGCGGCCTCGCCTGCGGCGTCCGCCACGCCGAGGCCCTGCGCAGTGTGCGACCGCTGCCACGCAGCCTTGATTGACAAGGAGGCGACAACAGGCGAAACCGCTGCCATGCTTGCGCGTCGCCTGCTCCGCCCCGCCTTGGCGGCGCTCTTGCTGGTCGCCGGCGGCGGTTATCCCGAGGAAGCCGGCCCCTTCGAACTGAGCGAGCGCGGCATCACGGTGCGGGTCAGAGGCCTGGAGGCAAAAGCTTGGAAGGGACTGCAGGGCCTGCTGCGCGACCAACTCAGCCTCGGCGGCGGTGGTGGCGCACGCGCCCCGCTGGCCGATGACCTCGCCTTTTTCACCCGCCAGCACCTGCTGCGCGAAGGCTGGCCCGAGGCCGCCGTGCGCTGGGAACTCGCCCAAGGCAGCGTGCTGCTGCAGGTCGAAGCAGGCGAACGCACCCGCGTCGGCGAAGTCACCTGGCGCGGTGAACTGCCGCTGCCGCCGCAGGAGCTGCGTCGCTACCTGCTGCGCCCCGGCCTGGAGCGCGGCGAGGGCGATCCGCCGCTCTGGGTCGAAACGGACCTGCACCTCGGCGCCGAACTCGTCGAACGCCGCCTGCGAGCCGAGGGCCATCTGCAGGCGACCGTGCAGTTGGAACCCGCCTCCGCCGCGACCGCCGGCCGACGCGACCTCGCCGTCATCGTGCAACCCGGCCCCGTCTTCCGCTTTGGCCGGGTCAGCCTGCGCGGCGCACCCGACGAACTGCGCGGTGCCATGCGCAGGGAAATCGTCCAGGCGACCGGTGAACCCTTCAACGAAGCGCGCGTGCAGGCGCTCGAGAAGCGGGTCAACCATGTCGCCGTTGGCCGCGGCTGGCTGCAGTCGGTCACCACGACCGAATACACCCTGGCCCCCGAAGGTGGCACGGTCGATGTCCTGCTGAACAACCACGCCGGCACGCGTTCGCGCATCGCCGGAACAATGCCGGCCGAGGGTTTCACCCGCGGCGCCCGGCGCGTGCTTTCGGCCGGCTTTCAGGAGGCCGTCGGCGTCTGGTATTCCGAGCCCGACACCGACTTCCTGTTCCGGCGCGTGCTCGACACCGGCATGTTCACCCGGCTTGACGTGGAACCGGTCGTGCGAACGCAGGCAGACGACGGCACCCTTGCCGACTTGGTCATCACCGGCGAACAGGCGCAGCCGCACACGCTGGGATTTGAGGTCGGTTACGACACCTTCCTTGGCCCGCAATCGGGCGTGAACTACCGCAACACCAACCTGCGCGACACCGGCCTGAAGCTGGCCGCCGAGTTGAACTGGAGCCTTGCCGGCCCGCTGGCTTTCCTGCGCCTGACCGATCCGGCCATCTTCAACACGCCCTATGCCGCCTCGGCCCATCTGGCGCTGGAGAACTTCGATCTGTATGAGTACACGCGCTACGGCAGCAGCCTCAATCTCGAGGTCTCGCGCCGGCTCTCCGGCTTCTTTTCCTACACCGGCTTCCTCGGCGTCTCGGCCAATACCGTCTCCACCGACGTCCTCGACGAGGAGGAGATCGGCCCCGACCTGTACACCCTCGCCACCCTCGGCGGCAGCCTCATGCTGGATTTCCGCGACAGCCCGGTGCTGCCGCGCAGGGGCTGGTTTCTCAGCGCCCGCTTGGAAACCACCCTCGACGTCATGGGCTCCAACGTCGGCTTCATCCGCACTGACCTGCGCGGCGCCTGGCACCAACCGCTGACCCGGCGCCTGCGCTTCACCGCCGGCGGCTCGCTGATGAACGTGCAGGGCGCCGCCGCCCAGGATCTGCCAATCGACTCCCGCGTCTTTAACGGCGGCCCCAACAGCGTGCGCGCCTTCGCCGAACGCGAGCTTGGCGCGCTCACCCCGGGCGGCACGCCGCTGGGCGGCACCTCGGCCCTGCTCGGCACCGTCGAACTCAGCTACGAGTTTTATCCCAACTTTGAGTTCGCCCTGTTCGGCGATGTCGGCAGCCTCGGCCGCGACAAGAACACGACCGCCTTCGACATCTCCACCGACTTCCGCCCCGCCGCCGGCGCCGGTCTGCGCTACAAGCTGCCCTTCGGCCCGGTGCGCGTTGACTACGGCCACAACCTCGACCGCCGCAGCGGCGAGGGCAGCGGCATGCTGCACGTGACCGTCGGTTTCTCTTTCTAGCCTTGCGTCAGGCTGGACCCGCCTAGCATCAGACTAGTCCTTCGAATCGATGTTGCCGGATTTGCGGATCGCCCGCAGCAGGCGCCAGCCGAGCCAGAGGCTGAGCAGGTAGCCAAGCGCGCCAAACACCGAGACTCCCCAAAGCAGCGGTGCCGCCTGCCGGCTCCACAGCTCCGACGAGCCGAGGAAGATCGCCGCGGTGAGCACGCCGAGCACGAGGCGGTTGACGATGGGATCGAGGTGCCGGTGATCGAGGTGCACCGTCAGGGTGCCGTCGCGAAAGCGCGCCAGCAGGTCGGCCAGGTCGCGCGGCAGCGTGCTGACAAGCCGGTCCCAGTCGCGCACGAACCGGCGCGCGCGCCGCTGCAGACGGCCGGGCGAGAGACGCCGCAGGGCCATGCGCCGGCAAAACGGCGCCATCAACTCGGCCAGGCTGAAGTCGGGATGGAAACGCCGGCTGGTGCCTTCGAGCAGGATGAGGGTTTTCAGCAGCAGCGCCAGCGGCGGCGGCAGGGTGATGTGATGGCGACGAATGATCTCGATGAGCGTGCTCAGCGCCTGACCGACGTGGATCTCGTTGAGCGGATGGCCGATGTAGTCGGCCATGAAATCGTCGAGCTCCGTGCGCAGGCGGCTGCGGTCGCACTCCGGCGGCACCGATCCCAGCCGCAGCACGGATTCGGTGACCTGGTCGGCGTCCTTTTCCACCACCGCCAGCAGCAGGGCCTCAACCTCGTCGCGCAGTTCATCGTCCAGCCGCCCCACCTGCCCGCAGTCGAGCACGCCGACGACGCAGCCCGGCAGCAGCATGAGGTTTCCGGGATGCGGATCGGCGTGGTAGAAGCCGTCGCGGAAGACCATCTCCAGATACATGTTCGCACCGCGCCGGGCGAACTCGGCCAGGTCCTCGCCCGAGTGGCGCAGGCGCTCAATGTCGGTGCCGGGAATGCCCTGCAGCCGCTCCATGGTGATCACTTCGTGCGAGCAAAGGTCCTCGAACACGCGCGGGATGTGCACGGCCGTCTCGGTCGCAAAGCGCCGGGCGAAGGTCTCGAGGTTGCGGCGTTCGTAGCTGAAATCGAGCTCGCGCAGCAGCGCGCGGCGGAACTGGCGGACGATGGCCACCGGCTGATAGGCGCGCACCGAGGGGGAGTGCTTTTCCAGCAACTCGGCCAGCAACTGCACGATCTCCAGGTCGGTGACGACCTTGGCCTCGATGCCGGAGCGGCGGATCTTGACGACCACCGGCTCGCCGCTGGGCAGGCGCGCGGCATGCACCTGGGCGATCGAGGCCGCCGCCAGCGGCGTGTCGTCGAACCCGGCGAAGCAGGCGCTGATCGGCCGGCCCAGCTCTGCCTCCAGCAGGGCGCGCGCCACCTCGGCGCTCTCTGCCGGCACGTTCGCCTGCAGACCGGACAGTTCCGCGGCAAGGTCGGCGCCGACCAGGTCCGCGCGGGTGCTCAGCATCTGGCCGAGCTTGATGAAGGTGGTGCCCAGCTCGGTGAGCGCCAGGCGGATGCGCGCCTCGGTGCTCAGGCTGGCCAGCGCCTGGCCGTCGGCGCTTTTCAGCCGCTCCTTGAACCAAGCGAGGTTGATGAAGCCGAAGAACTCCGAGAGGCCGTATTTGCCGGCGACGGCGGCGATCTCACCGAGCCGTTTGGCATGGCGTTCCAAGCGCGCGAGCGGTTCCATCATCCCGGCATCATCGGCGCTGCCTGCGCATCCGACAAGGTCTTGTTGCGAGTCCGGACTTGAGAAAGCCGGCAAACCGGCGCATGGCTCGCGCCATGAGCGGGCGCATTCCTGTCATCCTCAACCCGGCCGCGCGCAGCACCCAGGCCGCCGCGCGCGAGCAGGCCATCCGCGCGCTCTCACCGGAACCCGAGCTGATCCTCACCGGCGCGCCCGGTGAGGCGGCGAAACTCGCCGAGGAACTCGCCCGCGCCGGCCACCCGCTCGTCGTCGCCGCCGGTGGCGACGGCACGATGAACGAGGTCCTGCAGGGCCTCTGCCGCGCCAACGCCGACCGCGCCCCCGACCAGTCGCACACCGCCCTCGGCGTGCTGCCGGTCGGCACAATGAACGTCTTCGCCCTCGAACTCGGCCTGCCCGCCGCCGACCTGCCCGCCTGCTGGCAGCGAATCTGCTCAGGCGCGCGCCGTGAGATTGATCTCTGGCTGGCCGGCGACCAGTTTTTTGTCCAGCTCGCCGGCGTCGGTTTCGATGCCGAGATCATCCAGGAAACGCCCTGGGAACGAAAACGCAAATTCGGCCCGCTCGGCTACGTGCTCTCCGCCGTGCAGGTGCTGGCGCGCAAGCCACCGGTGCTCTCCGTGCATGTGCCCGGCCGGCCGGCCCTGCATGGCTCGGTCGTGCTCGTCGGCGGCGGCCGCCACTACGGCGGGCCGGTGCCGGTCTTCCCCGGGGCCGACAACCAGGACGGACTGCTCGACGTGCTCGTCTTCCGCGGCCTCGGCGGCTGGGAGTTCGCCCAGATGCTGCGCGCCATCGTCACCGGCGGCTACGAACCCGCCGAAGACATCGACTTCCTCCAGGCGAGCGAGTTCACCGTCACCGCCGAACCCGCAGCGCCGGTCGAGGTCGATGGCGAACTGGCGTCCTTCACCACACCCGTGCACTTCCGCGCCGCGCCGTTCCAGTTGCAGGTGGCCGTCTGAGGCTCACGGGCCGGTGGTCAAAAACGCCAGCAGGTCGCGCAGCTCGACATCGCTCAGCCCGGCCACCAGACCCGGCGGCATCAGCGAGGTCTTCAGCTCGGTGCGCGACACGATGTCGGCCTTCTGAAACACTTTTTCTTTCCCGCTCAAGTCGCGATACACCTCGGTGCTCGACGAGCGCAGCAGGATGCCCACAAACTCGCCGCCGTCGGCCAGCCGCAACTGGGTCGGATAAAACTGCGGCGCCACCTCGCGGTGCGGCTCAAGGATCGAGCGCAGCAGCGACGCACGGTCGCCCTGGCGCGCGATCAGGCTGAGGTCGGGCCCCACGACATTGCCGCGACCGTCGTGACGGTGGCAGCTCGCGCACAGGGCGGCGCGACTGTGCAGAAAGAGCCGCCGGCCCACCTCGACATCCGGCGCGCCCGGCAAGGCATCGAGCCGCGCCAGCCAAGCCTCGGTGGCGTCGAAGGCCGGCCGGTCGGTGGCGACCTTGAAGAAGCGGTCGTGCGCGGTGAAACGCAGCGCCCGCCGCGCCTCGTCGCGCACCGCCGGCAGGGCGTCGTCGCACGCCAGCCTAACAAGAAGTTTGATCTGATCGGCCTGGATGGCACCCACCAGCCCGGCAGCCGCCTCAGCACGCAGGGCGACCGGACGCGCGGCATCGGCGGCGACTTCCGCCAGCGCCACACGGGCATCGTCGGCCTGACGCGCCGCCAGCGTGCGCACGGCTTCAAGCGCCAGCCCGGCATCGCCGGCCTGCAGGAACTCGCGCAGCAGCGCGACGGTGAGCAGCTTGTGCGTGGCCGGCGCCAGGCGCAGGGCGTAACCTTTCAGGCGGGGCGGTGTTGCCGGATCGGTGAGACGGGCGACCAGCACCTCGGGATTTGTGACGCCGGC
>JBIJBO010000044.1:0-25203 GCA_044345215.1 Prosthecobacter sp.
CAGCAGGAAAAACCCGGCGAACAGGGCCAGCCAGCCGGCGGTCGCGCCGAGTCGTGCCCGCGCCAAGCCAACGAAGGCCGCGCACCCGAGCAGGGCACCCAGCCACTCGCCGGTGCGGTTGGGCAGGGCGAACCAGGCGACACTCCAGAGCACGGCATAGGCGCTGAAGGCCGGCAGGAAGACCCGGTAAAAGCGGCCGACCCCGCCGGCCAGCGGGCCGAGAACCAGGCCGGACAGACCGAGAAAAACCGCGGCGATGGCGGCATACATGGCCGGTTCGCCGCCCAACCGTCGAAAGAGGCCGGCGGCAAAGGCCCAGATCGAAAAAGAGGCCAGGCTGACGGCGGCAAAGCCGAGGGCGCCATGGAGGAGGTCGCGGGCGAGGGAACGGGAGGCGGTCATCATCGATGAAAACGCCGCCAAAGGGGCAGGCTCTCACAGGCAACGGAATTCACGGAATTCCATGCGCATGAATCCAAAAAGCGCCTACAGTCGAACACTGCCAAGCCTCCTGCGTCATGACCAAGCCACGCCTTGCCATTCTCGGTACCGGAATTTCCGGGCTCGGCTGCGCGCACCTGCTCCAGCACCGCTGCGACCTCACTCTCTATGAGGCGGGCAGCCACATCGGCGGCCACAGCAACACGGTGACGGTGACCGAGGACGGCCGGGAATTGCCGATCGACACGGGTTTCATGGTCTTCAACCACCAGACCTACCCCCTGCTCTGCCGGCTCTTCCGCGACCTCGGCGTCGAGACCAAGCGCACGGACATGTCGTTCAGCCTGTCTCACCAGCCCACCGGCTACGAGTGGAACGGCGGCAGCCTCGATCGCATCTTCGGCCAGCGCAAAAACCTGCTCAGCCCGCGCTTCTGGCGTTTCCTCCTGAAAATCCACCGCTTCAATCAGGAGACCCTCGCCGCTCTCGACGATCCGGCCTACGCTTCGCTGACCCTGCGCGAGTACGCCGTCGCCCGCGGCTACGGACAGGACTTCCTCGATCTCTATCTCATCCCCATGGGCGCGGCGGTGTGGTCGGCCCCCCCTGAGGAAATGCTCGACTTTCCCGCGCGCACGCTGATGCGCTTTTGGTTCAACCACGGCTTCCTCGGCATGGACACCCGCCACCCCTGGTGGACCGTGGTCGACGGCTCGCGCCAATACGTGCGCAAGCTCATCGCCCCCTTCCGCGACCGCATCCGTCTGAACACTCCCGTGCAGCGGGTCGAGCGCCGCGACGGCAAAGTCATCGTTCACGTGAGTGGGCAGCCTTCGGAGACCTACGACAAGGTCATTCTGGCCACGCATGCCCCGACCAGCCTGGCGCTGCTCGCCGATCCAACCCCGCTCGAAACCGAGCTGCTCAGCCGCTTTCGCTACCAACCAAACCTCGCCACTCTGCACACCGACACGCGCTTCATGCCGCGCGAACGCCGCTGCTGGGCAGCCTGGAACTACCGCGTCGAACTGGGTCCCGAAGGCGCCCTGCGCTCCAGCACGCACTACTGGATGAACCGGCTCCAGGGCGTCTCCGACAAAACCGACTACTTGGTCAGCATCAACGCGCCGGAAGGCCTCGACGAGAGCCGGGTGATCCGCCGCATTGCCTACGAGCACCCGCTCTTCGATCTCAACGCCGTCCACGCGCAGGCGCGCCTGCCCGAACTGAACCGTCTCGGCCGCGACCAGACCACCTACTACTGCGGTGCCTGGTTCCGCTATGGTTTCCACGAGGACGGCCTGCTTTCCGCCGTCAACCTGTGCCGCGACCTGCTCGGGGAGGAGCCCTGGTGACATGCACTCGGCCATCTACGAGGGCGAAGTGATGCACCACCGGCTCGCGCCGAAGACGTATCAGTTTCGCCACCGGGTCTTTTACCTCTGGCTCGACCTCGATGAGCTCAACGCCCTCGATCGCGGCCTGGCCCTGCTCAAGCGCAACCGCGGCGGGCTGTTCGCCTTTCACGACCGCGACCACCTGGACCGCGGCCAGGGCAGCGCGCGCGCCAATGTCCTGCTGACCCTGCGCGAGGCCGGGATCGACACCCGCCGCATCGAGCGCATCCGCCTGCTCACCTTTCCGCGCGTGCTCGGCCACGTCTTCAACCCGGTCTGCTTCTACTTTGCCTTCGACGCCGACGATGCCCCCGTCGCCGCCGTCGCCGAGGTGACCAACACCTTTCACGAGCAAAAAGCCTACGTGCTCGACCGGCTCGAAAACGGTCGCTTTCGGCTCGACACGCCCAAGCACTTCTACGTTTCTCCCTTTTTCGGCCTGGAACTCCGCTTCGACTTCCAGCTCAGTCTGCCCGGGGAAACTCTCGACCTCATCGTTGACGATCGCGACGGCAACGAACGCGTCCTGCACACCCGCCTCACCGGACGGCGCCGGGAATTGACCGACCGCGCCCTGCTTTCCTGCTTTTTTCGACATCCCCTGGTCACCCTGCGCGTGGTTTTTCTCATCCACTGGCACGCTTTCCGCCTTTGGCGCCTGCGCCTGCCTTACCTGCGCAAGCGCGACCGCCCCGATCTCCAGCGCGGCGTTCACCGCCCCCATCCCTCCCTCACTGCCCCATGAACCCGACCCTCGCCATCGACACTCCCGACCGTGAGCTGCCGACCGATGCCGTCGCCCACCGCGCCGGCCTGCACGAACGCCTCGTCCGTCGCCTGCTGCGCCGCATGCGCCGAGGCGGCCTGCGCCTTATCCTGCCCGACGGCCAAGCCGAGCACTTCGGCGATGCTGCCGCGCCGGCCACGGCGGAAGTGCGCGTGCGCCGGCCCGACGACTTCTTCCGGCGCTGCGTGATGCATGGCAACATCGGCCTGGGCGAGGCCTACACGGCGGGTGACTGGGACACCGACGACATCGCCGCGGTGATCTCCTGGTTCATCGTCAACCTGCACGACCTGCAGGGCAGCCAGGCCTCGTCGAGCCGCCTGCCCGGGCTCAACCTGCTGCGCTGGACCGACCGCGTCCTGCACCTTCTGCGCCCCAACAGCGTGCGCATGAGCCGGCGCAACATCGCCGAACACTACGACCTGGGGAACGACTTTTATTCGCTCTGGCTCGACGCCACCATGACCTACTCGGCGGCGCGTTTCGAGCATCCGGAGCAGAGCCTGGAGGATGCACAGTTCTCGAAGTACGAGGCGCTCTGCCAGAAGCTGCAGCTGCAGCCCGGCGATCAAGTTCTGGAAATCGGCTGCGGCTGGGGCGGCTTCTGCACCCATGCCGCGCGCGAGCATGGCTGCCGGGTGACCGCGGTGACGATTTCCCAGGAACAGTTCGACTTCGCCCGCGAGCGCGTGCGTCGCGAGGGACTTGAGCACCTCGTCGAAATCCGCTTGCAGGACTACCGCCACATCGAGGGCCAATTCGACAAGATCGCCTCGATCGAAATGCTGGAGGCCGTGGGCGACGCCTATGTCGACGGCTTCTTTGCCCAGTGCCAGCGCCTGCTGAAACCGCAGGGCCTGCTCGCCTTCCAAGTCATCACCGCGCCCGACTGCCGCTACGCGGCGCTGTGCCGCGGGGTCGACTGGATTCAAAAGCACATTTTCCCGGGCTCGCTGTTGCTGAGCATGGATCGCATCAACCGCGCCATCAACCGCGGCGGTGACCTCTTCCTGCACGGTCTCGAGGATCTCGGTTCCGGCTACGCGCGGACGCTCTCGCTCTGGCACAAGCGCTTCAACGCCAGGCTCGACGAGGTGCGCTCACTCGGCTTCGACGAGACCTTCATCCGCAAGTGGAACTACTACCTGAAATACTGCGAAGCGGCCTTTGCCACCCGCAACATCAGCGTCGTCCAGGCGGTCTACACCCGCCCCAACAACGCGTCCCTGCACCGCCCCTGGTGATCCCGCCATGATTGTCCTCCTCCGCGTCTTCTTTCTGATCGTGCTCGCCTCGATGCTCGCTGTCACGAGCTGGGCCAGTTCCGAGACGGCGATCTGGCGGCTGCCGCGTGAGTTCTGGACACATCCCTGGCTCATCGCCACCCTCTTCGACGCCTATTGGGGCTTTCTGACCTTCTGGTGCTGGATTGCGTACAAGGAGCGCTCCTGGCCGGCCCGCCTCGCCTGGCTGGTCGGCGTGCTCCTGCTCGGCAACATCGCCATGGCCGTGTACGCCCTGATCCAGCTCTTCCGCGTGCCGGCTACCGCCGGAGTCGAGGCAGTGCTGCTGCGGAGGAACCCGGCATGAAAACGCCGGCGCGCGAGGGCCTGCTGCGCCGCTGGATCGTGCGCCCGGTGCTGCAGCAGCTCACTCAGGGCGTGACGCCACCCAAGCTCGCGGCCGCCATTGCCTGGGGCGTCACCCTGGGCCTCTTTCCCATTCTCGGCTCGAACACGCTGCTCACCCTGCTCGTCGGCGTGCCCCTGCGCCTCAACCAGCCGGTGCTGCAGGCCTTCAAAACCCTCGCCTATCCGCTGCAGTGGAGCCTGCTGCTCGGCTTCTACCGCGCCGGCGAATGGCTCTTCGACCGCCCCCATGTCAGCATCCACGTGCCCACGCTGATCGAGCGCTTTTTCAAGGAGCCAGGCCCCTTTTTCCGCGAGTACGGCCTGACCGCCCTCGGTGGCATCGCCGTCTGGGCCCTGATTGCACCCGTCCTGCTCGGACTGCTCTACATCTCCGCACTGCCCCTCGTCACCCGCCTCGACCGCCTTCGCCGGAGTCGCAGTCCCCAACCCGCCTCGACCTGAACGCCATGCTTGCCACCGCACTCCTGCTTCTGGCGCTCTTCCTCCTCACTTGGGGACTCGCGCGCCGCTGGAACAATTACTCGATTGTCGATGTCGCCTGGGCGCTTGCCTTTGCCCCGGTCGCCCTCTGGCACGCCTGGGTCGGCACCGGCTGGCTGCCGCGCCGGATCGCCGTCGGCACGCTGGTCGCGGCCTGGAGCCTGCGCCTCGGCCTGCACCTTTGGCGTCGGGTCGCCCACCATCACCCCGCCGAGGACGCCCGCTACGCCGTTTTGCGCGCGCGCTGGCAGGGCCGGGAAGCCCGCGCCTTTCTCGGATTTTTCCTCGCCCAGGCCGTGCTGGTCTGGTTGCTGATGCTTCCGGTTGGTCTGCTCGCCGGCGAGAGCCGCGTCGGCTTTCATCCTCTCGAAGGTGCGGGTCTCGCGCTCTGGTTCATCGGCCTCACCGGCGAGGCCATCGCCGATGCCCAACTCGCCCGCTTCAAGCGCCGGCCCGGTGCGGGTCAGGGCGTTTGCGACGAGGGCCTGTGGGCCTGGAGCCGGCACCCGAACTACTTTTTCCAGAGCCTGCTCTGGTGGGGCCTGTTTCTGATGGCCCTGCCTTCGCCTTGGGGCTGGACGAGCGTCGTCGCCCCGCTCGCCATGCTGCACTTTCTGCTCAACGTCACCGGCATCCCGCTCACCGAGAAACTCTCGCTCGAACGCCGCGGCGAGGCCTATCGCGCTTACCAGCGCCGCACCAGCCCCTTCCTGCCGCGCCCACCGCGCCACGCCCCCTGATTCCATGCGCCGCCTCATCCTTGTGCTGGGCGACCAGCTTGACGCCCATTCCGCCGCCTTCGACGACTTCGATCCCTCGCAGGACGCGCTGTGGATGGCCGAAGTCGCCGGCGAAGCCACCAAGGTGTGGAGTTCCAAGCCGCGCATCGCCGTCTTTCTCGCCGCCATGCGCCACTTTCGCGACGAACGGCGTGCTCTTGGCTGGCAGATCGATTACCACGAACTTGGCACCCACCCTGATTTCACGTCCGCGCTCGCCGCCAGCGTGCAGGCTCTGAAGCCGCGTGAACTCGTCATGGTCGAGGCCGGCGAGTGGTCCGTGCAGCAAGCCTTCGCGGCCGCGGCACAGGAACTGGGCCTGCCGCTCGAGGTGCGCGAGGATCGCCACTTTTTCTGCAGCCGGGCCGACTTCGCCCGCCATGCCAGCGGTCGCAAACAACTGCGCATGGAGTTTTTCTACCGCGAGATGCGCCGCCGCACCGGCGTGCTCATGGAGGGCGATCAACCCGTCGGCGGCCAGTGGAACTACGATGCCGACAACCGCGAAGCCTTCGACCGCGACGGCCCGGGCCTGCTGCCGGCACCGCGAAGCTTTGCGCCCGATGCGCTCACTCACGAGGTGCTCGACGAGGTGAACCGCCGCTTCGCCGCTCACCCGGGTGACCTCGCCGCCTTCGATTGGCCCGTCACTGCCGCGCAAGCGCGCGAGGCGCTCGAGGACTTCATCGCCCATCGCCTTGCCGATTTCGGTCGCTACCAGGACGCGCTCTGGGAGGGTGAACCCTGGCTCTACCACTCGCGCCTGAGCGCGGCGATGAATCTGAAACTGCTCGACCCGCGCGAGGTGGTGACCGCCGCCGAACAAGCTTGGCGCGAGGGCCGCGCACCACTGGCCGCCGCCGAGGGTTTCATCCGCCAGATCCTCGGCTGGCGCGAGTACGTGCGCGGCGTGTATTGGAGCTTCATGCCGGGGTATGTGGACCGCAACGCCCTCGAGGCCACGGCGCCGCTGCCGGACTTTTACTGGACCGGCGACACCGAATGGGCCTGCCTGCGCGACGCTCTGGGTCAGACCCTGAGGCTCGGCTACGCCCACCACATCCAGCGCCTCATGGTGACCGGCCTGTTCGGCCTGATGCTGGGTGTCGATCCGCGGCGGATGCACGAGTGGTATCTCGCCGTCTATGTCGACGCCGTCGAATGGGTCGAACTGCCGAACACCCTCGGCATGTCGCAGTATGCCGACGGCGGCGTCATGGCCAGCAAACCCTACGTCGCCACCGGCAAGTACCTGCAGCGCATGGGCAACCACTGCAGCCGCTGCCGCTGCGATCCGGGGCAGTCGACCGGGCCGAGCGCCTGCCCCTTTACCACCTTGTACTGGGACTTCCTGCTGCGTCACGAACCGCGCCTGCGCGGCAATCCGCGCCTGACCATGCAGCTGCGCAACCTGACCCGCCTCAATGCCGACAAGCGCGCCGCCATCCAGGAGCAGGCCGAGGCCTTGCGCCAGCGCCTGCAACCCGCCGCCGCGCCCGCATGAAGCCCCGCTCCCTTGCCGCCTTCGCCGGCCTGCTCGCCCTGACCTTCACCGCGCCGGCAGTCGCCGCCCTCTTTCCCGGCCCAGGCAACTGGTACGCCGAACTCAACAAACCCGCCTGGAATCCGCCCTCGTGGGTTTTTGGGCCGGTCTGGACGCTGCTCTACCTGCTCATGGCCACCGCCGCCTGGCGGGTCTGGCGGTGCATCGGCCTGCGCTCGCGGCCGGTGGCGCTGTACTTCGTCCAGCTCGCCCTCAACGCCGCCTGGACGCCGGTGTTCTTCGGGGCGCGCGCCATCGGCACAGCCCTGATTGTCCTGCTTGTCCTTTTCGCGGCCATTGTGGCCACCCTTGACGCCTTTCGGCGCGTGGATCGCGCGGCCGCCTGGCTGCTGGCGCCGTATCTTGCCTGGTCCGGCTTCGCCACCTTTCTCAACTTCACCCTCTGGCGCCTCAATCCTCCATGACAGCTCAAACCTGGTTCCTCACCGGCTGCTCCAGCGGCCTTGGCCGTGCCCTCGCCGAAGCCGCCCTCGAAGCCGGCCAGCGCGTCATCGCCACCGCCCGCGATGTCCGCCAACTCGCCGATCTGGAGCGACCGGGCCAGTGCGCGGTCTTCGCCCTCGACGTCACCGAACCGGCGGAAGTGGCCCGCGTCGTCGCCGAGGCCGAGGCGCTCTGGGACGGGCTCGATGTCATCGTCAACAACGCCGGCCACGGCCTGCTCGGCGCCGTCGAGGAGTGCGATGACGCCCGGGTGCGGCGATGCTTTGAAACCCACTTCTTTGGCCCGCTCAACATCCTGCGTGCCGCCCTGCCGGGCCTGCGCGCCCGCCGGCGCGGCCACATCATTCAGGTCGGCGCGGCCGCAGCGGTGTCGAATTACGCCGGCTTCGGCGCCTACGGCGGTGCCAAGGCGGCGCTGGAAAAAATGAGCGAAAGCCTGCGCATTGAACTCGCCCCGCTCGGCATCCGCGTCACCACCCTGGTGCCCGGCCCCTTCCGCACCGGCTTCATCGCCCGCGGCCTGGAGCGCGCCGACAGCGCCATCGGCGACTACGCCGGCGGCCCGGCTGCCAAGTTCGGCCGCCTGCTTGAAACCGTGGATGGTCGCCAGCCCGGCGATCCCCAGCGCGCCGCGCGCGCGGTGGTCGCGCGGGTCCTGGCCGGTGATGCCCCGGCGCGCCTGCCACTGGGCGTCTACCTCGTGAAGAAATGGCGCGACCAGGCCGCCCTGCTGCTGCGTGAGGCCGAGCAAGAACAGGCCTGGGCCGCCGGTGCCGACGCGCCTCCTTGACCATGCAAGGCGTGCGCAAGGAACATTTGCCCGAGAAGGTCTGCGTCACCTGCGGCCGTCCCTTCCGCTGGCGTCGCAAGTGGGCGCGCGACTGGCAAGAGGTGCGCCACTGCAGTGAGCGCTGCCGCCGCACCGCCCGCAGTGGCGGGCTCAGTTCTTCTTGAAGAGGCGCTTGAAGAAATTGCCCTTCGCCGGCTCTGCCGTGCTCGGCGCGGGCGCCGGAGCCGGTGTGGACGCGGCGGGAGTCGGTGCAAAGCGAGAGTTCGCCCCGGTAGCCGGTGCGGGCATGGCGGCTGCGCCCCCTGCGGCAGGCAGGCTCGGCGCGGAGCGGGTGAAATCCATGGCCTCAGGACGCAGGGTCGGGCTCTGGGCCAGGTTCATGACCTTCGGCGGCAGCGCCTTGCCATTCCGGTCGTACTCATGAACGATGCGCTGGAAGACCACCCCGCCCAGGTCCGTGAGTTGGTCTTCGCGACGACGGCCAAACTCGTCATAGAAGCACTGGGCGCGGGCCACCAGGTTGCCGCGCCCGTCATAAATGTTGCCCTGCACCGGCTCGCCCTTTTCGTTGAGCAGGAACACCTTCTTCGAGACCACCGCGTTGGCCGGATTGTAGGTCGTTTCGGTCATCTCGCGCACGTTCATGTCGCGCACCGTCTCCGAACGCGAGTTGTCGGGATGATAGACAGTGCGGCCGACCACCGCCTGCATCGACGGGTTGGCAGCCGTTGCGGCCGCCGCCAAAAGCAGCCAGAAAATGGCAAAAATGGAGTCGCGGACGTTCATCTCACCGGGAATGATGCAAACACCCTACTCCCCTGCCGCCCAAACGCCAAGCCGATTTCCCACCATGAATGCATACCTTCAAAGCCTTCATCCCACCGACACGGACTGGTCGGACTTCCTGGATCGCGTCACCCGCGAGTTCGACTGCTGTACCGGCACCTTGCACCGCCTGGACGCGGCCGACCGCCATCTGAAACTGGTCGCCCACTGCGGCATTCCGCCCCAGCTCATTCCGGTCATCCAGTCGATCCCGGTCGGCAAGGGCATCGCCGGCGCCGCCGCGGAGCGGCAGGAACCCGTCGAACTCTGCAACCTGCAGACCGATACCAGCGGGGTCGCCAAACCGGGGGCGAAGCAGACCCAGGTGCAGGGCAGCCTGGCCGTGCCGGTGCTCGATGGCGACCACCTCTGCGGAACGCTTGGCATCGGCAAGCGCATCGCCTACGAGTTCAGCGACATGGAAAAGCAGCGTCTCATGGACATCGGCCGCGAGGTCGCCACCCGGCTCGCCTGAACGGCTCCTCGAGGGCGCAGTGCCGCCCGCGGAAACGGAATTCTTCAAGACCCGGCCGAACCTTCCGGCCGGTCCCGACCACTTGACCTGCAATGACCGCGCCGCGCCGCCCGTCCCTTGCCTGCGTGTCGCCTGGCCATGCGACACAGGTTGCCATTGCCGCCGGCCATGCGATGGTGCCGTTCCGATGAACGCGCGTTTTGGACTGCTCGGCCTGCCGGGCCGCGCCCTGCTCAACTTCCTGGCCTACCTGGGTCAGTTGGGCCAGCTTGTGGCCGACCTCGGCCACTCGGTCTTCCGCTCCAGCCTCCGCCTGCGCCTGATGGCGGAACAGCTTGTCGCCATCGGTTACGGCTCGCAGGCGGTGGTCGTCGTCACCGGCGCCTTCACCGGCGCGGTGTTCACCGCCCAGTCCTACTTCAAGTTCAAGGATTTCGGGATCGAAACCACCATCGGCGGCATCGTCAGTGTCTCGCTCTGCCGCGAACTGGCGCCGGTCCTCGCCGGCCTCATGGTCACCGGCCGTGTCGGCGCCGCCATGGCCGCCGAAATTGGCACGATGAAGGTGAACGAGGAGATCGACGCCCTGCGCGTCATGGGCGTGCACCCGGTCGACTACCTGGTGCAGCCTCGCTTTTTCGCCATGCTGCTGTCGATGCCGCTGCTCATCGCGGAGTCGATTGTCTTCGGCCTGGCCGCCTCGGCCATTGTCGCCACCGGTGTCTTCGACATCCCCTTCGCCTGGTTCTGGACCCATGTCGTCGATCACACGAACCACACCGACATTGTCTTCGGCATGAGCAAGGGCTTCGTCTTCGGCATCCTCATCGTGCTCATCTCATGCCACCAGGGCCTGCGCGCCTCGAACGGCGCTGTCGGGGTCGGCATGGGCACCACCCGCGCCGTCGTCTTCTCCTCGCTCGCCCTGCTCATCGTCAATTTCTTCCTGACGATGCTGCTGAACTTTTTCTTCCCGCTCGGCAACGCCCTCTGACATGACCGAGCCCGCTTCCAGCCCCCCTTTCATCCGCGTCGCCGGCCTGCGCAAAAGCTTCGGCACGCAAAAGATCCTGCAGGGCGTCGACCTCGACATCTGCCACGGCGAAACCCTTGTCCTCATCGGGCCGAGCGGCGAGGGCAAGAGTGTCCTGCTCAAGCACATCATCGGGCTGCTGCATCCCGACGCGGGCCGCGTCGAGCTCGACGGCGTCAACCTCAGCGCCATGAGCGAGCGGGAACTGCTCGTCGCCCGCCGGCGCATGGGCTACCTGTTTCAGAACGCCGCCCTTTTTGCCAGTCTCACCGTCGCCGAAAACGTCGCCTTCCCCCTGCGCGAGGCCGGCTTGCTGGACAAGCGGGCGATCGCCGAGCGCGTGCACGAGGCGCTGGAACTGGTCGAACTGGCCGCCCACAAGGACAAGATGCCCGTCAACCTCTCCGGGGGCATGCGCAAGCGTGTCGGCATCGCGCGGGCCATCATCACCCGGCCGGAATGCATCCTCTACGACGAGCCCACCGCCGGCCTGGATCCGATCGTGACGGATGTGATCGACCACATGATCCAGCGCATGCAGAAGCACTTCCGCGTCACCAGCGTGGTCATCACCCACGACATGAACAGCGTGTTCCGCATCGCTGACCGCGTCGTGATGCTCAAGAACGGCGTCGTCAGCTTCAACGGGACCCCCGCCGAGCTGCGCACCTCGCCCGAACCCGAGATCCAGAACTTCATTGCCGGACGCTCCGGCGTCATCGCCTAGCCCCATGCAATCCGAACGCAAAACCGAAATCCTTGTCGGCCTCTTCCTTTTCGTCGGCCTGCTCATGCTCGGCGGCATCATCCTGCAGTTCGGCGGCCTGCGCGAGTGGTTCACCGACACCTACAACCTGCGCATCGCCTTCCCCAATGCCGCCGGCATCCGGGAGGGCTCGCCCGTCTACCTTGGCGGCTCGAAGGTCGGCAAGGTCGCCCGCCACCCGCAGCTCAACGACAGCTTCAACGGCATCCTCGTCGACCTGAAGATCCGCGACGATGTCGACATCCCCGCCGACTCGGTTTTCGCCATCGGCTCGGCCGGCCTGATGGGCGACGCCCTCGTGGAAATCCGCCCTGGCAGCGGCGAGGGCACCGAGTTCCTCTCGCACGATCACGGCGAAGTGATCGAGGGCGCCAAGTCCGGCGGCCTGGCCGACCTGCAGAGCACGGCGGAACAGGTCGGCCGCAAGGTCGATGTCGTTCTCGACGACCTGCGCACGGCCCTCAAGGACGTGCGCGAGGCGGTCGCCAAGATCAACCGCGAGGCCCTCGCCGAAGACACGGTCAAGGACTTCAAGCAGGGCATGCACCACCTGAACCAGACCCTGGCGCGGGTCGATGAGAAAGTGCTGGGCGAGGAGAATGCCGACGAGGTCAAGGCAGCCCTCTCCGACCTGCGCGCGGCCGCCGCCAGCTTCAAGACCACGGCGCAAAACACCGAGGCGGGCAGCGCGAAAATCGGTCCGCTGATCGATCGTCTGGATCCCGCCATCGCCCGCGTCGACAGGGTCATGGCCACAGCCGAGGACGCCCTGAAATCGGTCAAGTCCGCCGCCGACAGCTTCGCCGTCACGGCCCGCCAGATCCAGTCCGGCAAGGGCCTTTTCGGCGCGCTCATGCACGACACCGAACTGAAGACCGACCTCAAGGATCTGATCGCCAACATGAAACGCAATGGCGTCCTGTTCTACCGCGACAGCGCCACCAAGGAGCGCGAGCGCGCCGCGGAAAAACCAGCTTCGCGCCCCATGCCACATTTCCCCGGCCGCTGAGCCGCACAGACTTCCCGCCTGAGGGGACGGTCCAACCTCTCAGTTGAGGTCCGTGCTAAGCACCGAGTGCGGGGCCCGCAGGGCAAGCTCGCGGGCCTGCGCCACCACCCGTACCGGGGTGGCATCGAACAGGTACGCATGACAGCTCGGACAGGTGATCGCACGCGCCACGATGATCGATCCACAGCCCTCGCAGACCTTGTACTGCTCAGGTTGTTTGGCGATCTTCTCGGCCTGCTGAAGCCGCTGCTCCTGGGTTTCGTCCGGGGAACTCATGGTCCTCTTTGGATACGCCCATACAGACGGATTGCAACGGTCGAGCCCGCATTTCTCAGGCCAAATCTTGCTCATGCGGGCGCATTTTCCTCCCCTGCCAGCCCTCACTCGCCGGATCCAAACCAGGCGCTCATGGAGCGACCTGCGTACCCTGTCATTTCAAGGTAACCGCGCCCCGCCACCGGTCGCCCGGCGGCCGTGCCGCGGTAGTCGACCGCGCCCTCCCAGTAGCCGAGTCCGGGGGTGCCGGCCGCCTGAAACTCCTGTTGCGGGAGAACCGCGACCGACTCCAGTTCAAGGCCGAGCACTGGGACTTCCAAGCGCCAGACGATTGGGTAGGCCGCCCCGCCCGGTGCCGTCCAGATGCGGTCCGGAGTCAGGCGGAAATCGCGGGATTCAAGCGGCCGCAGCGTGCCATCGGCGGCGATGAAGGTGCCGGCGCTGCCGGTTGTCGCGCCGCCGGCCTCACCACGCAGCTGGAACAGCATCAGCTCGCTGCCGTCGTCCAGCTGGGCACTGAACCAGTCCCAGCCGGCCGTGCCCTTCTCCAGGAAACTGCTGCCGAATTCATGGTCCATCCAGCTGGCTCCCGTCACCTCGTGGCGCTCGCCGCCAACCGTCAGCACGCCGCGGGTCGGCAGGCGCGTCAGTGAATAGTACAGGCTGGCATTGCCCGGCGTCGCTCCCTTCTGGCTGAGGCCGTCGCGCCCATGCAGCACCGGCGCCTTGCCCGGGGCCAGGTCGAGTTCGAGACCGAACTCGCGGTCCCGCGCGCGCAGCTTGACACAGCCGCCCTCAAAACGGCAGTCCCAATCCTCGTTCCAAACCCGCTCCGGGGTGGCCCCCGCCAGCCCGGGTCCGGCACGATTCAGGCGGTCGGCATGCCGGTAGGTTCGGCCCGCAGGGTCGGTGACCGCCAGGTGGGCCATCCAGACATCACGCAGGGCCCAGGGCGAGACGACCCCGGGTTTCACCACGGCGCCAGTGCGGAAGAAGGTGAGCTGATAACCGAAGCGCCGCCCCGCCGCGGTATCGAGGTTGCCGGTGAAGTACCACCACTCGATCTTGTGCTGCGGGTGCGACCCGTGATCGCGCGGGAACTCGAACCGGTAAGCCGCTTCGGCCGGCGCCCACTCCGCCGGCTTTTCCTGGGCCTGCGCCGGCAGAGCGGCCAGCAGCAGCAACGCCGCCCCGAGCCGGGCCACCGCCCGCCGCGCCGGCCAGAACCCGGCCAGCATCGTGCCCAGCACGGTCAGCACCGTCGCCCCGGCCAGCAGGCCCCAGGGCGCATGAAAGCGGATGCTCCAGCCAAAGCTCTGCGGGTTGATGACATGGATGAGCAGCAGCGAGAGCAGCAGGCCGACCGCCAGGCCCAGCGCTTGGCTCACCGCCCCAAGCAGGCCCGACTCAATCAGGATCGTGCGCCGCAACTGCGCAGCCTCGGCACCGGCAAGATGCAGCAGGCGCAGCTCGGCGCGCCGCTCCAGCACGAGGGTCAGCAGGGTCGCAGCGACGCCGGCCATGGCGACGAAGATGGCAATGATCTCCAGCGCCCAGGTGATCGCGAAGGTGGCATCGAAGATGCGCAGCACCTCGGCGCGCAAGCCGGCATTGGTGAACACGGAGACGAACCCGCGACCGTCGAGCGCCGCCAGCATCTCTTCGCGCACTGCCTCCGCGTCGGCCCCGGGTTTGAGGTAGAGCGCCAGATGGGTCGGCCGACTGGCCCCGAACCACTTTTCGAACAGGGCCTGGTCCATCGTCACCGTGCCGCTGTCGCTCGAGTAATCGTAAAACAGACCGGCGATGCGGAAGCTCTGCGGCCCCTTCGGCGTCGGCAATTCCAGCATCTCGCCTGCACGCACGCCGAAGCGCAGGGCAAAACTTTCCGACACGAAAATCTCGCCACGGTCGCGTGCCCGCTGCAGCAGTTCCTTCGGATCGCCCGGTGTCTTCAGCACCATGCGCCCATGCTCGATCTGCACCGCGAAGTCGCCGGTGCCGAGCTTGACCACCCGGTCGCGAAACGGCAGGTCGAGCGCGCGATAGCCGTCGGCCGCCGCCACCGCCGGATGACCGGCCAGGGTATCGAGCGTCGCCTGCGACAGGGTGGGCGCCCCCTGACTGCGCGCCGGCGTGCCGGGCCTGACATACAAATCCGCGCCCATGCTCTGATCAATCCACAGCAGGACCGTCTGGCGGAAACTGCCGACCATGATGGCGATGGCGGCGGTGAGGGCCAGGCTGACCGCAAGGGCGGCGACCGACACCGACAGGCGCGGCGTGGAAGCGCGGATCTGCGCAGCGGCGAGCCGTCCCTCCAGTCCGAAGAGCCGGCCCAAGGGCCCGCGCAGTCCCGTGGCGGCGGCGCTCAACAGCACCGGTGTCAGCAGGGCCATGACGGCTATGGCGGCCAGGCAGGCGGCATAGCCCCAGAGCGGCAGGCCGGCCACGGGCGACTGCAGGGCCGCAATCCCTCCCGCCAACGCGGCGAGCAGGGCCAGAGCGACCCGGCCACGCCAGGCCGCGCGCGCGTCGCCGCGCAGGGCGGCGTCATCGCGCAGCGCCTCCACCGGTGGCACCCTCGCACCCTCACGGGCCGGCACGGCAGCCGCCGCCAGCGACAGCGGCACGGCGATGCCGACCGCCGCCAGCCAGTGCCAGAATTCCAGGGCCGGCACACGGGCCGCGGTGGCGACGTACAAGGTGTCAATGGTGGTGGAGGTCAGCGCCACGGCGCCTTCGGCCAGGCCCTTGGCCAGCGGCACGCCGAGCAGGGCGCCGCCCAGACCAAGCAGCACTGCCTCGCCCAGGAACAGCCGCAGCACC
Organism: Prosthecobacter sp.; assembly: GCA_044345215.1. Classification (GTDB taxonomy): domain Bacteria; phylum Verrucomicrobiota; class Verrucomicrobiia; order Verrucomicrobiales; family Verrucomicrobiaceae; genus Prosthecobacter. Next base: position 15,548 of record JBIJBO010000044.1, read on the forward strand.
TGGCCGCGCGTCAGGCCGAGCGTGCGCCAGAGCCCGATCTCGCGGCGACGCGTCATGACCGCCACGGACACGGTGTTGTGGATGAGGAAAAGCCCAACCAGCAGGGCAATCCCCGACAGCATCGTCAGGTTGAAGTGGAAGGCCGCGAGCATCTTCTCGACCGCCGCGCTGCGCCGCTGCGGCCGATCGACCTGCACACCGGCGGGCACTCTTGGTCGCACCTCCTGTTCGGCGCGCGCCACGTCCAGGCCGTCGTGCAGGCGCAACTCGATGCGATCAAGCCGCCCGGGCTTGTCGAGCAGGAGCTGGGCATGGGCGATGTCCATGACCGCCAGCGACTGCGCCGCCAGAGCCGAATCACCGCCGACCACCGCGCTCACCTCACACTCGCGCCGGCGATCGCCGACCAGCAGGGTCAGACGGTCGCCCGCACTCAGCCCGTGCCGGTCGGCGAAACCGCGGGTGAGCAGCAGGGTGTCGGGCCGGCCAAGAAAGCGCATCAGGTCGAGCCCGGCCGCCGCCGGCGCGTCCTGCACCGCGTAATCGCGCAGGGCCGGATCGCGCAGGACATCGACCCCGAGCACCCGCAGCATCTCCTCGCCGCCGTTCGACCGCGCCAGCACATCGGCCTCGACCACCGGCGCGGCGACCCCGAACTCACGCAGCCAGGCGAGTTCGGCAAAAACAGCTTCATCGATGCCCAGCGGCGGACTGCGCAATTCAAGGGCTGCCTTGCCGGAAACGGCATCAAGGGCGGCGGCGAACCCGCCGAGCGAGCCGCGATTGGCGAGCTGAATGCCGAGCATGACCGCGACCCCGAGGGCAACCCCGGCGAGGCTCAAGAGGCCGCGCGCCGGCTCCTGCCAAAGCGGGCGCAGGATGAGTCGGGAGAACAGACCCGCGTTGAGCAACCCGCGCGGCGCCGCTCCGTTTGAGGCCTGGGTTGTCAAGGACATCCGGTTTGGAAGGTTCGATTTGCGCGCGGTTTCAGGCCACCCGTCCATCCTTCATGCGCACCTGGCGCTTGGCCGCAGCGGCGACACCGGCGTCGTGGGTGGCGAGCAGGATGGCGACCCCGAACTCGCGATTCAACTCGCCGAACAGTTCAAGCACCGTGCGACCATTCTCGCTGTCGAGGCTGCCCGTCGGTTCGTCGGCAATGAGCAGGGCCGGGCGATGCACGACCGCGCGCGCCAAGGCCGCCCTCTGGGCCTCGCCGCCGGAGACCTGGGCGGGAAAATGTCCGAGGCGGTGACCAATCCCCACCCGTTCCGCGAGGCCGCGCGCCGCAGCGAAGGCCTCGGGTTCGGGCCGGCGCGCCAGCAGCAGCGGCAGGGCGATGTTTTCCAGCAGCGACAGGGTCGGCAGCAGGTTGAAGAACTGGAAGACAAAACCGATGCGGTCGCGGCGCAGACGGGTCAACTCGGTGTCCGAGAGCGTGGCGATGTCGTGTCCGTCGAGCCGCAGCGTGCCGGCATCGGCGCGGTCCATGGCACCGCAGAGCTGCAGCAGGGTCGACTTGCCGCAGCCGGAGGGTCCGGTCACAGCGACGAAATCACCGGCGGCCAGTTCCAGGGAAACCCCGCGCAGGGCCGGGACCGTGGCGCCGTCGAGGGCATAGGAACGGTGCAGGTCGGTGGCGGCGAGAACAAGGTCGGTCATGAACCCTGAGATAACGGCTGCCGACCTCCGACGGGAGCAAAAACTCAGGCGCGCAGGGCTTCGTCAAAACGCGCGATCAGGTCGGCCGTGTCTTCCAGGCCAGCGGAAACACGCAGCAGATGACGCGGCACGCCGCAGCTCTCCGCCCAGTCCAACTCGTCGTAGTGGGCGAGCAGGGTGTAGGGGCAGACCAGCGTGAAGCGGGTGCCGAGGCTCGGCCCCTTGCAGACGCGCAGGGCGTCGTAAACGGCCGGACTGGCGGTGGAGGCTTCCTTCAGCAAAAAGGAAAAAAGGCAGCCGTATCCGCCACCCGAACGACGGATGAACTCGTAGCCGGCCCGGCCCTGCTCGCGCGCATGCCAGACTTTTTCCACCCGCGGATGGGCCGCAAGAAAATCCGCCAGCGCCACGGCGTTGTCGCTCATGCGCGTGGCGCGTTCGGCGAAATCGCGCGAGTTCTGTTCCAGCGCGATCGCATCACCACGCCAAAGCTCGTGATCGGCGTGGGCACGCAGGAAAGCGGCAAAGACGGCGTGGTGGGGCGAGGCCGCATTCAGGATGACACTGCCGGCCATGACGTCGCCCACACCCGAGAACGCCTTGGTCAGGCTCGAGGTGACCACGTCCGCAACACGGAAGGCGTCGGCATGAGCAACCGTGGCAATCGTGTCATCGACCACGATCGGCACGACCGGCTGCGCGGCGGCGCGGATCTCCAGCAGGCGCGGAAAATCGACGCAGCGCAGCAGCGGATTGCTCGGCGCTTCGCAGAACAGGCCGGCCACCGGCTCACCCTCGAGCAGGGCACGCAAGTCGCCGTATTCGACGTCGCGCACCAGCGGCAGGAAATGCGCGCCGCTGCCGAACATCTGCTGCAGTTTGAGCACATCGACATACGGGAAGTCCAGCTGCACGGTTTTCCGACCCGGAAAAACGGAGGTCAGCATCCGGTGCACGGCATAGTTCGCCGCCATGCCGGAGGGGAACAGAAAAACGTCCTCGACCGGCTGCCCGGACAGATCGGCCAACCGCTGGCGGATCGCGAGGTTGGCGGCATGCCCGTGGTCGGCCGTCGCACCCTCCACACGCTCGCCGAGCGCGTGCGCCGCCTGGCGGGTGCTGACCACCTCCCCGCAGAAGCGCCAGAAGCGACGGGCGACCTCATGCGCGGCGGCCGGAAAAACGGCGACCCCGAGATCCCGCCAGGCCGAGGCGCGGCCGGCAAAGCCCTCCCGGGCGATGAACTCCAGGCAGCGCTGCGCATGGCTGGCGCGGGGAAACACCAGGCAGCGCTCGCCCGGCCCGGCCAGCTCCCGTTCCGCGGCCTCGAACAGGCGGCCGATCGCCGGCGGACAGCAAAAGCGCGGGTAGCCAGAGCGGAACTTCGCCACGACCTCGGGATCCTTTTCCTCATAGCCGATGACATGCCGCCACAGCGGCAGCGACACGCTGACACCGAACTCGTCATCCGGCAACGGCGTGCCCAGCGAGTCGGCCTGCCAGAGGGGATGGCGTAGAAGATCGGTCATGGACAGTCCAGCAGATACGCGGGAGCGCCGCGCCGCTCAAGCGTTTCCCAAGAAGGGTGGGGCATTTGGGGGCCAAGTTTCCTCCATGAACCGGCACAAAACGGACAACGCGAGGATCGGATGCCAAATCCACCAGCCCCCGACTCCCCAAATCTTCCTACCCTCCATCTTTCTAACCCCCAACACTTCCATCTCCACACGCGCTGCCCTCACGCCCTCAGCACCAGTCGCGCAGGGCGCGCATCTTGGCGTGGGCGGCGCCGCAGTCGAGCACCGCCTGCGCCAGCGCACAGCCACCGGCCAGATCCTCGGCCAGACCGGTGATGACAAAGCCGGCGGCGGCGTTGAGCACGGCGATGTCGCGCTTCGGCCCCTGCACCGTGCACGCCAGGATGCCCCCGACGAGGGCGGCGTTTTCAGCAGCATCGCCGCCGGTCAAATCCGCCAGGGCCGCCGGTCCGAAGCCGAGGGCCGCCGGATCAACGTCAAATTCCGCCAAGGCACCGTCGCGCAGCTCGCAGATGGCGTTGCGCCCCAGGGTCGACAGCTCGTCCATGCCGCTCGCATTGGCCGTGCCATGCACCACCCACGCACGCTTGCGACCGAGCACGCGCAGGATCTCGCCGAAGACACGGGTCAGCGACGGGTCAAAGACGCCGATGAGCTGGTGCTCGGGCCGCGCCGGGTTGAGCAGCGGGCCGAGCAGGTTGAAGATGGAGCGTCGCCCCTCGGTGGCAAGCAGCCGCCGTGCCCCCGCCACGGCCTTGAAGGCGGGATGGTAGAGCGGTGCGAAAAAGAAGCCGAGACCGTTCGCCTCGATGCCACGCGCCACCCGCTCGACCGGCAGATCGATGCGGATGCCCAGCGCCTCCAGCACGTCGGCGCCGCCGGCCTTGCTGGTGACGCCGCGGTTGCCATGTTTGGTGACGCAAACGCCGCCGCCGGCCAGGATGAACATGGCCGTGGTCGAGACGTTGAACAGGTGCAACTTGTCGCCACCGGTGCCGACCACATCCAGCACCGGCCCCGGCAGCCTGCCGCGGTCCAGCCCCGGATCGACGGCCAGGCGCAGGAACTCCTCGACGAAGCCGGCGATCTCGCCCGGCGTCTCGCCCTTGTCGGCCAGCGCGCGCAGCAGCGCCGCCTTGATCTCGTCGCTCTCGTGCTCGTCGGTGAGAAAGGCGGCCACCTCACGCACCTGGGCGGCGTTGAGTTCGGTTCCGGCGGCGAGATCGGCGAGCAGGTTTTGCATGGGAGAGCGACTTTGACCGAAACCCCGCCGCCATGCAATCCCGGGACGCAAAAGACCGCACGGCGGGTCAGGATGGCTTCAGCCCGGCTGATTCTCAAGCGCTGGCCTAAGAGGGTGACAGGCAGGACCGCGCTTGCCTTGGTGAGGCATCCTGTGCGATGGGACGGCATGGACCTGCACGAAACCCTGCGCACGCGCTTCGGCCTGACCGATTTCCGGCCGGGCCAGGAAGCGGTCATGCAGCCCCTGCTCGCGGGTCGCAGCGCCCTGGCGCTCTTCCCCACCGGTGCCGGCAAGTCGCTCTGCTACCAGTTGCCCGCCCTCCTGCTCGACGGTGTCACGCTGGTCATCTCGCCCCTGATCGCCCTGATGAAGGACCAGGTCGAGTCCCTGCGCCGGCGCGGCATCGCGGCGGCACGCCTGGATTCCTCGCTGTCGCCGGCCGAGGCCCAGCGCGTCTTCGCGCAACTGCAGAGCGGTGAACTGAAGCTGCTGTACATCGCCCCGGAACGACTCGTGAAGGAGAGCTTTGTCGCCCACCTGAAACGCCTGCGCATTGCCCTCATGGCCGTCGATGAGGCGCATTGCATCTCCGAGTGGGGGCACAATTTCCGCCCCGAGTACCTGCGCCTCGCGCTCGTCGCCCGCGAACTCGGCATCCACCCAGTGCTCGCCCTCACCGCCACCGCCACGCCGGCCGTGGCCGGTGACATCCGCTGCGCCTTCGGCATCGAGCCGGCCGACCACATCCAGACCTCCTTCCTGCGCGCGAACCTGCGCTACCGCGTCACACCCTGCAACGGCCGGGAACGCCTCGCTCTCCTGACTCGCCGACTGCAGGAACACCCCGGGCCGGCCATCGTCTACGTCACCCTCCAGCACACGGCGGAGCAGGTCGCCACCCACCTGCAGAAGCAGGGCGTCAAGGCGCGCGCCTACCATGCCGGCCTGGCCGACGAACACCGTCACGAGGCCCAGGACGCCTTCATGAGCGGTGCCACCGACGTCATTGTCGCCACCATCGCCTTCGGCATGGGCATCGACAAGGCCGACATCCGCGCGGTCTACCACTACAACCTGCCCAAGACCCTGGAAAACTACCAGCAGGAGACCGGTCGCGCCGGCCGCGACGGCCTGCCCTCGGTCTGCGAACTGCTCGCCTGCGCTGATGACCGCATCGTTCTGGAAAACTTCACCTACGGCGACACCCCCACGCCACAGGCACTGCGCCAATTGCTCGACCACCTGCTGCGCCAGGGCGAGGAATTCGACATCTCGCTTTACGACCTTTCGCACGCCACCGATGTCCGGCCGCTGGTCATCGAAACCGTGCTGACGAACCTTGAGCTCGACGGCGTGCTGCGCCCGCTCGGCAGTTTTTATGCCGGCTACCAGTATCGACTGCTGCAGCCGGTCGAACGCGTGCTCGCCGGCCACAAGCCCGAGCGGCGGGCGTTTCTCGAAAAGCTCTTCGCCAGCGGCAAGAAAAGCCGCGTCTGGACCAGCCTCAACGCCGACGAGGCCGCCAACGAGCTCGGCGAGCCGCGCGAGCGGGTGCTCAGCGCCCTGACCTGGCTGCAGGAAGCCGGCGAGATCGAGCTGAAACCGAGCGGCAGCCGGCAGAAATTCCGCCTCTGCGCCGAAGCCGCGTCACGCACGCCGGCCGAACTCGCCGAACGCATGGAAACCCTGTTCCGCGAACGCGAACGCCGCGATGTCGAACGACTCGGCGAGGTGCTCGATTTCGCCGCCGAGCGCGGCTGCCTGGTGCGCCGGCTGCTGCGCTACTTTGGCGAGGAACTCGGCGCCGGTTGCGGCCAGTGCACGAGCTGCGAGGAACGTGCCGACGGCACCGCCTCCAGCGCACCGCGCCCCATCCCCGCTTCGACGCCGCCGGCCATCACGACCGACGACGTCGCCGCCATCCGCGAGCTGATCGACGAACGTCACGCGGCCCTGCGGGGTGCGCGCGCACTGGCCCGCTTCCTCTGCGGCCTCACCAGCCCCGCCACCACCCGCGCCCGCCTGACCCGCAACGACCGCTTCGGGCTGCTGGAACACGTCCCCTTCCCCGACGTGCTCGCGCAGACGGAGAGTTTGTTGGGCGGGTAAACCTCACCCCCACTGCATCCACTCGGACAGCACCTTGACGTCGCGCAAGTGGGCGGCGCGGAATTCCTTGAGGATGGCGGGATCCTTGGCATTGCCCTTGAGGTACTCGAGGTGCAGGGAAATCGGACCGGCATAGGCGCGTTCGCGCAGGAGCTTGGCGAAGTCGGGGTTGATCTGGCCCTGGCCGAGCGGGCAGGTCTCGCTCTTGCGGCCCTGCCATTGAAAGTCCTTGAAGTAGACCGCCCCCCAATGAGTGGAGGTGAGCGCGGCATGCAGCGGCCAGGCGAGGCCGCCTTCGACGGTGGCATGCAGAATGTCGAAGCAGAAGGCGATCTGCTCGGGGCGATACTCGCGGATGAGGGAGTACATGTCCCAGACCGTCGCGCCAAAATAGTCCTTGCCCGAGTGATTCTGGAACACCGGCTGGATGCCGATCTCGTCGCACAGCTGGACGAGGTCGCGCACGAGCGGGCGCACGGCCTGCAGCTGTTCCCAGATGGGCTGCTTGAGGTCGTACTTGTAGTAGTTCATGCGGAAGCGCTTGATGCCGAGGGCGGCGGCGGTGCGCAGGACCTTCTCCGTGTGCTGCTCGGCGCTGACCTGGTTGATGCCGGAGGTCATGAGGGTGATCTCCAGTCCCTGCTTTTTCAGCGCCTCGACAAACTTGGGCAGTTCGTCCGGCACCTGCTCGGGCTCGATGTGTCCCTTGGGCCGGATCGGCGCCTCAATGCCGTCGACGCCCATCTCGGCGGCCAGGCTGGCGATGTCGGCATACGACAGCCCCTGCAAGTGCTTGGTGAAGAAGCAGAGCTTGTTTCTGCGCGGGGTCGCCGCGGCGGCAGGCGCAGGGGTGTCGGCGAGCAGGAGGCCGCCACCGGCAAGGGCGGCGTGTTTCAGGAAGGCGCGGCGGTCGGTCATGAGGGTGAAAGGTGTCGGAGGGAAAGAGGCGCACACGCCGCTTCTTGCAAGCGTTGCGGCGTTTGCCTTGAGTCGCGCCGTCGCCGCGCCAGACTGCACGCCATGGCCGACCCGATCCAGTTTTACAGCCGCCCAAGCCAGCGACTCGAAACCGAGTCGGTCTATGGCGAGGGCCCGCTGCGCTTTGTCTATGAACATCCGGCCGGCCGACTGGCTCTGCATGCTCTGGTCAAGCGCCGGCTGTTCTCGCGCTTCTACGGCTGGCGGATGGACCATCCCGCCAGCCGCGCCAAGATTAAGCCCTTCATCGAGCAATTCGGCGTCAATGCCGGTGAGTTCGCCGAGCCGGTCGCGAGCTACCGAACCTTCAACGAGTTCTTTTACCGCAAGCTGAAGCCCGGGGCACGCCCCATCGCTCCCGGTGACCATACCGTGGTGTTTCCGGCCGATGGCCGTCATCTTGCCATCCCCGACCTCGACGCCTGCAGCGACTTCTGGGTCAAGGGCGTGCGCTTCAATCTGCCCGCCCTGCTCAACGACACCGGCCTGGCACGCAACTTCGCAGGCGGCGCCGCCTTGATCTCACGGCTCTGCCCGGTCGACTACCACCGCTTCCACTTTCCCTGTGACGGCACGCCGGACGCACCGCGCGAGATCAACGGCCCCCTCTACTCCGTCAGTCCGATCGCCCTGCTGCGCCGGCCCTCCATCCTCTGGGAAAACCTGCGCTGGGTAACGCGGTTCGAGAGTCCGCGCCTTGGCCAGGTGCTGCTGCTGGAGATCGGAGCCACCTGCGTCGGCAGCGTCGTGCACAACGCTCCCGCCGGGGTGCCGGTGGCCAAGGGCGACGAAAAGGGCCACTTCCGCTTTGGCGGTTCCTGCTGCATCACCCTCTTTGAGCGCGCGCGTGTGCGTTTTGCCGACGACCTGCTGGAGCATGGGGCCGTGGGCCGCGAGGTCTATGCGCGCATGGGTGAGGCGGCGGCAGTGGCCGCATGATCCGAACGACAGGCCGGCACATCGTCATGCCACCCCGCCGGCCTTGACATCGCGCAGGGCGTAGAGCCGCTCCTCCCGCGCCAGGCCCCGCAGCAGCCGCGCCCCGGTCTTGCGCGTGGGTCCAAACCGCTCCCGCAGCGCCCCAAACACCCCGTTCACATACGACCGACTGCCGATCACCGCCCCGTCGGTAAAATACCTCACCCTGCAGCGCAGGTACACACTCCCGGGCAACCGCCCGCCCTCCGCCACCACCTGCCGCGCCGCCTCCCGAGTGAAGCCCGCATGCAGCGCCCGGCCATCGGCGGCCACGCCCCGCTCTTCACCGCGGCCATACAGCAGCACCCGATGCCGCTCCAACACCTGCCGCTTCACCTGCCTGGGCGTGCGCTGCGCGCGCTCCGCGCAGCGTTGCTCCAGGATGGCCGCCGCCACCCCGGCGTCCTCCACCCGTTCCAGTTCCTGCAACCCCGCCAAGGCGTCCGCGTCGCCGCCCATCGCCGCCCCGTAGCCGCTCCACCGGTAGTCCTTCGGGTCCGCCACCAGCCCCGCCCGCACCGGGTTCAGGTCGATGTAGGCCGCCATCGCCCGCAGCGGCTCCCCCGCCGACTCCACCAGCACGCTCTTGAAGCGATCCTCCCACAGCGTGCCCTTGCGCTGATGCACCTTGTTGAACCACTGCGTGAAGCGCTGCTTGAGCGTCTTCATGAAGAGCGAGATGTCCCACATCCGCCGCAGGTAGCGATCACACACCGCCGCCTGCGCCAAGGCCACACTGGCGGCGGCTGCGTCCGCCCTTGCCACCAGCTCCAAATCATCTTCCAGACGCCTCGCCTCCAAATCACCGAGCGACTCCCGCACGATTTGCAGCAGTTGCGCATTCGACGGCATGACCTCCGGCTTCTTCGGCACGCCGACGAGCAGGTGAAAGTGGTTGGACATGACGCAGAAGGTCACCACCCGCAGCCCGCAGAAGCGTTCATACATCCGCAGGAACCTCACAAAGGCCTGCTTCTCCACCGGTCCGAAAACAAAGTCGCGGTTCACCACCCTCGAGACGCAATGGTAGTAGGCCGTGTCCGAGAACGCCCCGTCCGGAGCCTTGAGCCGCCGCATTCGCATGCCACCAAGAAACCCGCTCCCCGCCACACGTCAACCCATAAATCAATAAAGGGACAGACATT
>JBIJBO010000045.1:0-25151 GCA_044345215.1 Prosthecobacter sp.
GTTCTCGCCCAGGGCTACCTCACCCTCGGCGGTGGCAAGATCTACCACGGCTACAGCAGCGAGGGCCGCGACGACAGCTGGACCGAGTGGAAGGGGCTTTTCCCCAGCATTTCGGAGCACGACAAGAACCTCAATGGCCTTGGGCGCGGCCACTTCGACTGGGGGCCGGTCGATGCCAAGCCCGAGGTCATGGGCGATTTCAAGCTGACCAGCTGGGCGGTCGACCAGCTGCAGAACGCACCCGCCGATCATCCGCTCTTTCTTGCTGTCGGCTACGTCAAGCCGCACCTGCCCTGGTACGTGCCGCGCGAGTACTTTGATCGCTTCCCACTCGACCAGATTCAGCTGCCGGTGGTGGGTGAAAACGACCTCGCCGATGTGCCCGAGGCAGGGCGCAAGATGGCCAGGCCCGAGGGGGATCACGCCGCGGTGGTCGAGGGCAAGCAGTGGGCGAGGGCCGTGCAGGCCTATCTCGCCACGATTGCCTTTCTCGATGACCAGATCGGCCGCCTGCTCGACGGTCTCGATGCCAGCCCGCGCCGTGACAAGACGATCGTCGTCTGGTGGACCGACCACGGCTGGCACCTCGGCGAGAAGCAGCATTGGCGCAAGTTCTCGCTCTGGGAGGAGGCGACCCGCACCTCCTTCGCCGTGGTCGCCCCAGGACTCGGCAAGCCCGGCCAGCGCTGTGTCGCGCCGGTCGACTACCTGAGCGTCTACCCGACCCTCTGTGAACTGACCGGCCTGCCCGTGCCTGCCCACGTCCATGGTCCGAGTCTGGTGCCCCTGCTGCGCGATCCGCAGGCCGCCTGGCCGCACCTGGCGGTTTGCAGCCACGGCCGCGGCAATCATGCCGTGCGCGACCGCGACTGGCGCTACATCCGCTATGCCGACGGCAGCGAGGAACTCTACCATGACGCCGAGGATCCGGGCGAACACCGCAATCTCGCCGGCCTGCCGGAGCACGCGGCGGTCAAGACCCGTCTGGCCGCGATCTTGCCCGCCAGTGAAAAGCCGGCCACCGCCTCAGCAGCCCGGGCCAAGCTGGAGAAGATGGGTAAAAAGAAGGCCAAGCCCGCCGAGGACTGAGGTTGGTCCGCACGTCGCCGCCTTCTTCATCCCCTTACTCGATCGGGTTCAGCCCCAGCGCAAAGCGTCCGCCCAGCCCTTCGGCATTGCGCGCCGCCAGGCGCGCGGCATGGACGGCGCAGGCCTCCGGCGACCAGCCGTGCAGCCAGCCGTGCAGGAAGGCGCCATGATGGATGTCGCCACAGCCGGTGGTGTCGACCACGGGCGCGGCAGGGAAGGCGGGTTGATGATGGCGACGGCCGTCGTGCAGGGCCAGGTGACTTCCGCGAACGCCATCGGTGATCACCAGCACCTGCACGGACGGGGTCAGCAGCGCAGCGATCATGGTTTCCAGATCCTCGCTGCCTGCGAACTGCCGGGCAAAGTCGTGCGCAAGCAGCAGGACGTGGCTGGCGGCGACCAGATCGCGCAAGGACTCGCGCCAGCGACCCGCGCCGCCGTCGAAGGCGACGGGCACGCCATGGGCGGTCGCCTCGGCCAGCGCGGAGCGCGCCGTGGTTTCGTGGCGACCGTTGAGGTGCAGCAGCCGGGCCTGGCGGACGCGTTTCGCACAGGCCTCGGTCCAAGCCGGTTCGCCGGCATCACTCGGGTGATAGACGATCTGGCGCGCGCCGTCGCCCCGGCGCACGAGAATGCCGGCGGTGGCGGAGCGACGTCCGGTCACGACCTGAAGGGCGGAGGTGTCGACACCGTGCCGGGCGAGTTCGGCGCGCAGGGCCAGGCCGGGTGGGTCGTCGCCGCCGACATCGATCAGGGCGGTGGCATGGCCGTGGCGGGCGAGAGTGCAGAGCGCGGTGGCCACCGGACCGCCGCCCATGGCGACGTGATTGGAGGCGGCGCAGACGCGCTCACTGGCCGCAAAATCGTCGACGATCCAGAAGTGATCCCATGTGGCCGCGCCAACGCCGAGGATCTCGGCGTGGTGGCAGGGTTCAGGCCGCGCATTCATGGGCGCGGGGGCAACGGTCAATGCCGCGCGCGTCACATGCCCGCTCCACCGCTCTTGGCGAGGAAGTTCAGGGCGAGGGCGGCGAGCGCAAGCAGGAAGACGGCAAGGGCGAAGGGCATGACGGTGTCAGGTGAGGGATTCGGGGTTCGGGCGGCTCACTGCGGGATGGCGGGGAGCTGATTGGCGAACCGATTCACCCAGGAACCGTCCTCGGGGTTGTAGGTTTCCCATTTGGCCGGCATCGAATACGGGACCATCAGGGCTGAATCGTCCTGAGCGGAAATCTTGTCGCCACCGAACATCTGCAGAGCGAGGAGGACGGCGGATAGCACGAAGCAGAGCGCCGAGAGCGGCATCAGTCCGGCTTCGGGGTCCTTGTCATCCTCGAACTGCTGTGAGTCGGTGGCGGCGGCGCGCTTGAGCGGGGCGCTCGGTGGCGTGGCGATGCCCGGACGGGCCATCGGCTGGGTTTGCTGGAGTTTGACAGTGGCCTTGGGCATGCCTCCGGCGGCCGGAGCCGTGGCGAGAGGGGCGGTGCCGGCAGCGCCCGGGGCCTTCGGCGGCGCGCCGGGAACCACGGGGGCGACAGGAGCGGAGGGCTTGGTCAGCGGAGCGGTGGTCGCGCCGGTTTCCAAACGCGGGGCTGCGCCTGGGGCGACCGGCGGACGCGGGGCCATCGGGGCGGCCACTGGAGGACGCGGCGCGGCGGGTGCACCGGTGGTGAGCGGAACCGTGGCGGCCGGCGGCGGAGCCACGGCAACCGGAGTTGGGAAGGCGGCAGGGGCGGGGACCGCAGGCGGCGGAGCGGCAGTCGGCAGTTTTACCGGCGACGAGGCAATCTTCGGGGCTGGCGGCGGCAGCGGGGCGGAAGGCAGCTGGACCGGCGCCGTGGTGCGGCGCGGGATGTCTGCCGGTGGCGGCACGGCCACGGGCGTGCTCTCCTCACGCGGGCGCAAGGTGATGCGCACGGTTTCCTTCTTCAGGGGCACGGCCGAGGTCTTGGGGGTGCTGGGCGGCTGCGGCGTGTTGTCTTCGCTCATGATGTCGGGTGGCTGGCTGCGGGATTTCTAGATTAAATGTTTATTTAGCGGGGCGGCGCCTCTGGCGTCAATGCCATTTCACCGGGCGGACGATCTCAGCGAAATTTTTTCAGGCGCTCGGCGACGTCCGACTCGAGCCGGCGCACAAAGCCAAGGGTGAATTCATGCACGTCCAGACTGTCGTCACGCACCAGCGGGGTCAGGTCCATGGCAAAGGTCAGCAGGCTGGTCTTGTCGGTGGTGTGCGAGTCGAAGTAGGTGGCGTTGGCGTGGCGGAGGCCTTCCTCGGCGAGGTCATAACGCTTGCCGCCGCTGATCTGGCTGTCGAACACGCCGAGCAGCGGTCGCAGCAGGTGCGGGTGCTTGTCGACCTTGAGCATGGCCTTGTCCTCGGTGAGCAGCCAGTCGAGCTTGCGCCAGACTTCGCAGCCGTAGACCTGGCGCGGCCGCGCCTCGACGGGCAGGGCGCGCAGGGCTTCCAGGCAGCGCAGGAAGGTCGCCACGTGGGTGTCGTGGCGGTCGCAGGGGTTGTGCAGGTACAGCGTGTGCGGTCGCGACTGCTCGAGGATGAATTTCAGGTCCTCGACGACCGGGCCGTCGCTCTGGCTCTTCACCTCGTCGCTCGGGTAGCCAAGCTGGGCCATGAAACTGTACTCGCCAACGTAGGCGGCCTTGCGCTGCTCATGACGGCGCACCGCCTGCATGTCCTCGTCGGTGCAGTCGGCGTAGTCGCCCTTGCGCGGACTGCCCGCGCCGTCGGTGACGACCACCCCGCCAAACCACTCGTTCCCACTGTGGAAGCACTCGGTGATGCCGTGATAGGCGGCGATTTCGAGGTCGTCCTGGTGCGAGACGATGCCGAGGTGGGTCACCCGGCGCAGGGCCTCGAGCGGATCGGTCTGATCGGGGATGAAGACATCGTGTTTGGGATGGCGGAAAATCACGGCACCGTGAACAAGCACAGACTCGCCGCCGGTGCAACGGGGCAGAAAAAGAACCCGCGCTTGCGCAACCGCCCGGCCCGGGCGTGGTTGATGGACGGCATGAGCACCGCTAGCTTGGCGGGGCTGCTGCCCGCCTACCTCATGCCGGAACCGGAGTGGACCGAACCGCCCGCGGCCGCCTCCCCCGTGGAGGCGGAGTTGAGCGCGTTCGCCAACGACGAGGAGAACGTCCGTCTCATGTGCAGGGTACGCGACGGTGACATGCGCGCCTTTGAACGCTTGGTTGAGCTTCACCAGAACACCGTCATCGGCACCGCTGCGCGCATGCTCGGCAACCTCGACGACGCCCACGACATCGCCCAGCAGGTCTTCCTGCGCGTCTGGAAAAGTGCGCCGCGCTACGAGCCGACCGCAAAGTTCACCACCTGGCTTTTTACCATCCTGCGCAACCTGGTCTTCAACGAGACCCGCCGCCGCGGTCGCCGCCAGGAGGTGCCGCTCGAAGGGGACAGCGACGAGGAACCCCATCGCCAGTTTGCCGATCGCACCGCGCCGGCCCCCGATGAGCTCAGGCAGCAGGCCGAGCTTGAGCAGGCGCTCGACCGCGCCATTGCCGCCCTGCCGGAAAAACAGCGCCTTGCGGTCATCCTGCGCCGCCACGAGGAGTTGCCTTACGAGCAGATCTGCGAGATCCTCCAGATGTCGCTGCCGGCCCTCAAGAGCCTGCTTTTCCGCGCCCGTGGCGAGCTGCGCAAGCACCTGGCCGCCCATCTGGGCGACGCTGACCCTGCCGAGTGAGCACAAAAAAGCCTGCCAATTGGCAGGCTGAAATGGCGACCCCTACGGGACTCGAACCCGTGTCGCATCCGTGAAAGGGATGTGTCCTAACCGCTAGACGAAGGGGTCGTATGAGCGGGCGGTGATTGTGCCGCATCCCCGCCTGTGTGCAACTAAAAAGTGCAAAATTCCGTTCTGCCTTGGGACCGCTGAATTTGGAGCCTGGCCCCCCGTCACCCGACGGTCAGCAGACGTTCCGCGCTGCGGATCCCGGCACCGGCATGGGCTTCCAGGGCCGCGCGACCCGCCGCCCCCAGCAGGGCTCGCCGCCCGGGATCGGCCAGCAGTTCGGCCAGGGCGTGTTCCAAGGCGACTGCATCCGCCACCTGCACGGCCCCACCCACTGCCAGGAGCAGCGCGACCAGGGCCTCGAAATTCTCCATGTGCGGCCCGAAAAGGACGGGCCGCTCCGCCATCACCGCCTCGGCCGGGTTTTGGCCGCCGGTCGCCAAAAAGCTTTTGCCGACCACGACCACCGTTGCCAGGCATTGCCAGGCGCGCAATTCACCAGTGCTGTCGACCAGCAGCACGGCTTCGCCGCCGCGTAGGTCAAAGCCCGGTGCGCCGGCGGCCGAGCGCCGGACGACCGGCACCCCGTGTCCGGCGAGATCGCGCATCAGGGCGTCGGCACGCTCGACGTGGCGCGGCACGACCAACAGGGCCAGATCGGTGAAACGCGCCCGCAGTCGCTGCCAGACGCGCGCGAGCAGGACCTCCTCGCCCGGGTGCGTGCTGGCCAGCAGCAGAATGGGCTGGTTCGGATGCAGTCCGCCGCCGGTGAGCAGGCCGGCCAGCGCCTCGACCTGGAGCGGATCGGCGCCGGCGCCGGTGGGATCGAACTTGATGCTGCCCGAGCGCTCGATGCGTTCCGGGGCGACCCCGAGTGCGGCGAAGCGCGCGCGGTCGGCCTCCTCCTGAACGAGCACGAGATCCAGCAGGCCAAACACCGGGCGGATGAAAAAGCCGAAGTGCTGGAAGCGTCGCTCGGAGCGTGCCGAAAGGCGGGCATTGACCAGGCTCAGACGCAGGCCGCGATGCTTGGCTGCGCGCGCCAGGTTGGGCCAGAGCTCGGCCTCGATCAGGACCAGTTGCTCGGGCCGCGCCGCGCGCAGCGGCCAGGAACCGAGCCCGGGCAGGTCGACCGGGGCATAGAGCACCACCACCCGTCCCGGGTGTCGCGTGGCGCACTCGCAGGCGAAGGCATGGCCGGTTGGCGTGGTTGTGGTCAGTACCACCCCGAGTTCCGGGGCGCGGGCCAGCAGCAGCGGGATCAGCTTGGCGGCGATGCCGACCTCGCCGACGCTGACCGCGTGCAGCCAGAAACGCCGCGCCGGCAGGGCGTCGACGGCGGCGCGTTGTCGCGGGCTGAGCCGGCCGAAGCGCTGGGCAAGATCCTGCCAGCGGCCGCCGCGGCGGCGCAGCTTGACCAGTGCCGAGGGCAGCATCAGCAGCAGGGCGACGGGCAGTAGGAGGTTGTACAAAAACAGGCTCAGACGCATGGGAACCCCCAGCAGTCAGGGGGCAAGGCGCGCGGGTCAAGTCCCGCGTCGATGGCCGCGCGCCTCGTGCGCGGGTTGGAGCGCGGGTTGGAAACTCGATAGGCAAGCGTGCGTCCTGTCCGCAACATGCCGCTCCAGGCATCGTCTTCTCTGAAAGTGAGACTGCTGCTTTTTCTCCTCCTGCTCCTGCCCGCCGCGGCCCGGACCGCGCCGGCCAGGCCGAACGTGCTGCTGGTGGTCGCCGACGACCTCGGCTGGGCGGATGTCGGCTTCAACGGCGGCCAAGCCTATGCCACGCCGAATCTCGACCGTCTGGCTGCCACGGGGATCAACCTGACCGACTTCCGCGCCTGCCCGATGTGCTCGCCCACCCGCGCCGGCCTGCTCACGGGTCGCTGGCCGCTGCGCTTCGGCCTGATGCGCGCGGTGGTGCCGCCCTGGTCGGCCCACGGCCTGCCCGAGGCGGAATCGACCCTGCCGGAGCTGTTGGCCGATGCCGGTTACCAACGCCGCGGTCTCATTGGCAAATGGCACCTCGGCCATGCCCGCCGCGCCCATCACCCGCTGAACCATGGCTTCACCCATTTCGTCGGCTGCTACAATGGCGCGGTCGATTACTTCACCCGCGAGCGCGATGGCGAAACCGACTGGCATCACAACTGTGAAACGGTGCGCGAGCCGGGCTACACGACCGACCTCATCGGCGACCACGCGGTCCGCTTCATCCGCGAGTCGCCCGCCGACCGCCCGTGGCTGCTCTACGTGCCGTTCACCGCGCCGCATTCGCCCTACCAGGCGACGCCGGAGGCGATGGCGAAACACCCGCAGTTCAAGCGTGCGGAGCGACGCGCCTACGCGGCCATGATCGAGGCGCTCGACCACCATTTCGGTCGCATTCTCGCTGCGGTCGAGGCGCGGCCGGATGCCGACAACACCCTCATCCTGTTTTGCAGCGACAACGGCGGCCTCCCGCGCGCGGGCGCCAGCAACGGTCCCTGGCGCGGTGCCAAGCTGTCGGTCCACGAAGGCGGCACCCGCGTTTGCGCGGCCCTCCGCTGGCCGGCCGGCGGCCTGACGGGCGGTCGCCGCTTCGACGGGCGCGTTGGCTACATCGATGTCCTGCCCACCGTGCTCGCCGCCGCCGGCGTCCGACCCGCGGCGGGCGCGCCGGCCCTCGATGGCATCAATGTCCTGCCCGCCCTGCGCGGTGAGGCCGGTCTGCCGGAGCGCCCCTGGTTCAGTTACCTGCACCAGAACGAGGAGGTCCTGGCCTCGGTGCATCTGGGATCGTGGAAGCTGGTCGCCCGCGGCGATTTTTTTGCTGCCCCGCCGTCCCCGCCGCCGGCATTGGAGCTTTACGATCTCGCCGCCGATCCGGGTGAAACCCGCGACCTCGCCGCCACCGAGCCGGAGCGTGTGCGCGACCTGCACGCCCGGCTGCGCGAATTTGGCACCTGGCAGCAGTCGGGTGTCGGCGCCTACAGCGAGGGCCGCGACGGCTTTCTCGCGCCGAAGGACTGGATCATCGACACGCCATGAAACGTCTGCTCACCGCTGCCTGCAACCTGCTGCTCGTCACCGCCGCCACGGCCGCCCCGCCGAACTTCGTCATGGTCTTCATCGACGATCTCGGCTGGGGCGACTTCACCTGCTTTGGCGGGCGCGACACCCGCACGCCGAACCTCGATCGTCTCGCCGCCGAGGGCCTGCGCTTCGAGCACTTCCATGTCAACTCGCCGATCTGCTCGCCCTCGCGCTGCGCCCTCACCACGGGCCAGTACCCGCAGCGCTGGCGCATCACCTCCTTCCTCAACACCCGCGCCGACAACGAGCGCCGCGGCGTCGCCCAGTGGCTCGACCCGAAGGCGCCGACCCTGCCGCGCCTGCTGCAGGCGCGCGGCTACGCCACCGGTCACTTCGGCAAGTGGCACCTCGGCGGCCAGCGCGACGTCGATGACGCGCCGCCGATCACGGCCTACGGGTTCGACGAGACTCTGACCAACTTCGAGGGCATCGGCGCCAAGCTGCTGCCGCTCACCCTCAAGCCCGGCGACAGGGAACCGGGCCGCATCTGGGCCGATGCCGAACGCCTTGGAGGGCCGGTTGTCTGGATGGAACGCTCGAAGATCAGCCGCGGTTTCGTCGATGCCGCCATGCCCTTCATGAAGCGCGCCGTGGTCGCCGGCCAACCTTTTTACGTCAACCTCTGGCCCGATGACGTGCACGGTCCCTGGTGGCCGCCTGTTGAGGCCTGGGCCGACACCAAGCGCGGCCTGTACCTGTCGGTGCTCGCCGAGCTCGACCGCCAGATCGGCCGCCTGGCCGACTTCCTGCGCGCGGATCCGGCATTGCGCGACAACACCCTGCTGCTGGTTTGTTCCGACAACGGCCCCGAACCGGGTGTCGGCAGCGCCGGCCCGCTGCGCGGCACCAAGGGCACCCTCTACGAAGGCGGCACACGCTCGCCGCTCATCGCCTGGGGCCCGGGCCTGGTCGCCTCCTGCAAGGCCGGCTCGCGCAATACGCGCTCGGTGCTGGCCGCCTTTGATCTCGCGCCCTCGCTGCTGGCCATGGCCGGCGCCGAGCCGCCTGCAGGCGCGAAGTTTGACGGCGAAAACCTGGCGCCGACCCTGCTCGGCCAGAGCGAGACCTCGCGGAGCGCGCCGATCTTCTGGCGCCGTCCGCCCGATCGCAAAACGATGGGCGCATCGCCCGAGCGCCTGCCGGATCTCGCGGTGCGCGAGGGCGACTGGAAACTGCTTTGCGAGTATGACGGCTCCAAGCCGCAGCTCTACCACCTGCGTCAGGATCCCGGCGAAAGCCGCAACCTTGCGGAAGCGGAACCGGAGCGTGTCGCCCGTCTCACCCGCCTGCTGCTCGAGTGGCATCAGGCCCTGCCCGCCGACAAGGGGCCCGAGCTGGGCGGCGCCGCGCCGGCCCGGAAGAAAAAGAAGGGTTGAGCGGCCCCCTCGGCGCCGGGGCGTTTCAGGTGTTTTTCAGGCTGCGCCAGACCTTCAGGCTGCAGCCGAAGCCGCCGGCCAGCAAGAGCGTGCGCATGACCTGCCACGTCATCAGGTTTTCGTACTGACTTCGCACCGCGTCGCGGGCTTCGACCTGCGAACCGGTTTTCCAGCGGATCGTTGCGATCCCGGAGCGGGCTTCCAGCGCCGTGTCCACAGCCGACACGAGGGTGGCAATTCCCAGCAGCAGGCAGAGCAGGGTCCAGCGATTCATGGTTCCATGTTGCCCCGGTGGCGCGGCCAGGGCAAGGGGCAGGGCGGATGAACGGGGTCGGGCGGCCCGGGCACCGCAATTCCGTCATTGACCGCACCCGGTCCAGCTCCGACAATCGTTTTTGTCACGACAGGGGTGTCCCGGCGCTGGGACTGAGACTTTCTGCAGGGAAAGAACCCTCCGAACCTGATGCGGGTCATGCCGCCGAAGGGAGCTCGCTCGGAGGATCTCAGTTCCGGCCCCAGGCCGCTCCACCCTTTCTGAAAAGGCAGCTCCTCCCCGCACTCCGAGACACCCCCGTCTCCACTTGAAACCTGTAACCTGAAACTTTTCCCCGTCCCATGATCGCCAGCACCGAATCTTTCGAACCTCATTCATCCGACCAGCTCCCGAACAGCCGCCGCATCTACGTCGAGGGCCAGATCCATGCCGACGTCCGCGTGCCGATGCGCGAGATCACGCTATCGCCGACCAAGGCCTTCAACGGTCGCGTCGAGGAGAACGAGCCGGTGCGCGTCTACGACACCTCCGGCCCCTGGGGCGATCCCGCCTACACCGGCACTGTCGAGGATGGTCTGCCGGCCCTGCGCAAGCAGTGGATCCTGGATCGCGGCGACGTCGAGGAGTACGTGGGTCGCGCCGTCGAGCCGCGCGACAACGGCTACCTGACCGCCAACCACGCCGAGTACGCCGCCGCCAAGCGCGAGGGTCTGCTCAGCCCGCTCAAGGCTCCGATCAACGCCCAGCGCCGCCCGCTCAAGGCCAAGCCGGGCAAGGTCGTCACCCAGCTCCAGTACGCCCGCGCCGGCATCATCACCCCGGAGATGGAATTCATCGCGATCCGGGAAAACCTGCGTCGTGCCCAGCTTGCCGACCTCAAGGACGACATCATCCGCAACGATCTCGACAAGCAGCACGTCGGCTCGGCCCAGGCGCAGACCGCGTACACGCCCGGCATCTTCGGTCGCTTCCCGCAGCGCATTCCCAAGGAGATCACGCCCGAGTTTGTTCGCAGCGAGGTCGCCGCTGGCCGCGCCATCATCCCGGCGAACATCAACCACCCGGAACTCGAGCCGATGATCATCGGCCGCAACTTTCTGGTGAAGATCAACGCCAACATTGGCAACAGCGCGGTCGCCTCGAGCATCGAGGAGGAGGTCGAGAAGATGCGCTGGGCCACCAAGTGGGGCGCCGACACTGTCATGGACCTGTCGACCGGAAAGAACATCCACGCCACGCGTGAATGGATCCTGCGTAACTCGCCGGTGCCGATCGGCACTGTGCCGATCTACCAGGCGCTCGAGAAGGTGAACGGCAAGGCCGAGGACCTCACCTGGGAACTTTTCCGCGACACCCTCATTGAGCAGGCGGAGCAGGGCGTCGACTATTTCACCATCCACGCCGGCGTCCTGCTGCGCTTTGTGCCGATGACCGCCTCCCGCATGACCGGCATTGTCAGCCGTGGCGGCAGCATCATGGCCAAGTGGTGCCTCGCCCATCACAAGGAGAACTTCCTGTACACTCACTGGGACGAGATCTGCGACATCATGGCCGCCTATGACGTCAGCTTCAGCATTGGAGACGGCCTCCGCCCCGGCAGCATTGCCGACGCGAACGACAAGGCCCAGTTCGGCGAGTTGGAAGTCCAGGGCGAGCTGACGAAGCGCGCCTGGGCCAAGGGCGTCCAGGTCATGAACGAGGGCCCCGGCCACGTGCCCATGCACATGATCGAGGAAAACATGGCCAAGCAGCTCGAATGGTGCCACGAGGCGCCCTTTTACACCCTTGGGCCGCTCACCACCGACATCGCCCCCGGCTACGACCACATCACCAGCGGCATCGGCGCCGCCATGATCGGCTGGTACGGCTGCGCCATGCTCTGCTACGTCACCCCCAAGGAGCACCTCGGCCTGCCCAACAAGGACGACGTCAAGGCAGGGGTCATCACCTACAAGCTCGCCGCCCACGCCGCCGACCTCGCCAAAGGCCACCCCGGCGCCCAATACCGCGACAACGCCCTGTCCAAGGCCCGCTTCGAGTTTCGCTGGGAAGACCAGTTCAACCTCAGCCTGGACCCCGTCACCGCCCGCGGATTCCACGATGAAACCCTGCCGCAGGAAGGCGCCAAAAGCGCCCACTTCTGCTCCATGTGCGGCCCGCACTTCTGCAGCATGAAGATCACCGAGGACGTGCGCAAGTATGCGGCGGAGCAGGGCTTGGCGGAAGAAGAGGCCCTCAAAGCCGGCATGGAGGAGAAGTCCCGCGAGTTCGTCGAAAAAGGCGCGGAGGTCTACACCACCGCGGACTGAAATAGGTCGCATAGGACCTATAAGACCTATCCTCTGAAACTTCAGCCCCCGGTGCCATGCCCACGCCGCCCCCAGAGGAAGACCCACCCGGGTTCCTTCCTCAGGGCGGCAACTACCGTGAGCTGCTCCCCTACCGGAAGGCCGAGACGGTCTTCGATTTCACCTTCCGCTTCTGCGAGCGCTTCCTGAAGCGCGGTGACCGCACCCACGATCAGATGGTGCAGTCCGCGCGCTCGTGGCTGGGCATTTCGCGGGACTGGCTGCGCGCTGAGGTGAGCGGTTGATAGGATTTGAGTCGACGTTTGTTGGCGCGGGGCTCGCATCTCTCTGGCCGCGGTGGATTCTGCACGCTGGGATGGCTTCCAGCGTTCGTATCGTTCGGTTTTTTTTCGTCGCTAGGGCGTCGGGATGGGTTCCGGGACGATGGGTTATTCCAGGCTGACAAGTCGGATGCGCCGAAGCGCGTTGCTACCTCGGGACAGCTGATGAGGTGCGGGTAGTGCTTGCTTTTTCGGGCAGCCGCGCAGGTTGGTGGTGTGACGCCTTTTCATCTTGTGCTCTGGTGCTATCTTGGCCTGCTGCTGGCGGTCGGGCTGTTCGGCTTTCTCAAGGCTGGCAGCCGTGCCTCGCTCGTGGCGAGTGCCCTCCTGGGGCTGCCGCTGGCGGTGGCGGCGCTGGACGGCTTTGGCGCGGGAGCCTCGACACAGGTGGCGCGGATTTGGGTGCAGGTCCTGCTGGTGCTCTTCACCTTGCGAGCGATGGCTGCGCGCCGGTTTTGGCCCCACGGGCTGATGGCCCTGAGTTCGCTGTTGGCAAGCGGTCTGCTGGCGGGTTGGGCGGAGCCGTGAGCAGGGCCGGAGTGACTCCGGCGTGTTTCCCTCTGGCGCAAGGCTTGGCGGCATGCTAGAACCTCGCTTGCGCATGAAGCCTGACGCCCTGCAGCACCTGCTCATTTCTGCCTCGGCCGGCTCGGGCAAGACTTGGCAACTGGTGCGTCGCCACCTGCACCTGCTGGCACTCGGCGAGGCGCCGGAGCGGATTGCCGCGATGACTTTCACCCGCAAGGCGGCGGGCGAGTTTTTCCAGCGCATCCTGCGCCGGCTCGCCGAGTTGGCGGAGCAACCGGGCGACGCGGCCGACTACTTCCGCGACTGCGCGCCGGCGCTGCCGGAGCAGGCCGATTTTCTGCAGGTGCTGCGCCAGGTGACGCGACGCCTGCATCGCCTGCGCCTGGGCACCCTCGACAGTTTTTTCGCCTCGGTCACCACCTGCTTTCCGCTGGAGCTTGGCCTGGGGGCAAGCGCCCGGGTCATGGATGAGGCGGAGACCGCGCAGGCGGGTCGCGCCGCCCTCGACGCCCTGCTCGAGCGCCTGCACGGCGGGAGCGACGGCGAGGGTCTGAAGCGCCTCATGGAGGGGCACAAGCAGGCAACCTTCGGCGCCGAGGAAAAGCGTGTCGATGAATCGCTGATGGATCTCGCCCGCACTTGGCTGACGCTTTGGGAAGACAGTGATCCGGAGCGACCGCTGCGCGGCTGGGGCGACCTCGCGGCGCTTGGCGCCCCGTCGGGTGAACTGGTGTCTTTGAGCGACTGCATGGCCGCCGTGCGCGCGGCCTTCGTGCCGCCGCATGACAAGGGTCTGCAGCTGTTGGAGGAAACTCTGGTTCAGGTTCTGGAAACTGTGCCTGCGCAGAGCCTGCCGAAGCGGGTCAACGAACTGCTGGTCAAGCTGGAGGCGGTCTGGGACGACCTGCCGCGCGGCACGGCGGAGATCCTCTGGCAGGGCAAGCGCGTGATCCTCACAGCCGAGGCCGGTCGAGCCTGGCGCGAACTCGCCGAGGGACTGCTGCATCGCGAGCTGCTGGTGCGCGCCGAGCGCACACGCGGCCTGGCGCAGATCCTCGATCTGCACGCGCGCGAGTATGCCGCGCAGGTGCGCCAGCGCGGCCGCCTGTCCTTTGCCGATGTCCAGCGCCTGCTGGCCCGCTCCGCTGCGGAGCAGGCACCCTGGCTGGGCGGCACCGGCGACCTCTGGTTCCGGCTCGATGCCCGGCACGACCACTGGATGCTCGACGAGTTTCAGGACACCAGCCGCAAGCAGTGGCGGATCGTCAGCAGCCTCGTTGACGAAGTGATCCAAGACGACAGCGGGCGGCGCAGCTTTTTCGCCGTCGGCGATCCCAAGCAGTCCATCTACCTGTGGCGTGAGGCCGAGCCGGAGCTCTTTGCCGACATCCTCGAGGCCTACCCGGCGCGCGCCGACGGAGGTGGCCTGCACCAGCAGCCGCTGAGCGTCTCCTTCCGCAGCGCCCAGCCGGTGCTCGACATGGTCAACGCGGTCTTTGGCGATGCGACGGCGATCGCCGAGGTCCTGCCCGCCGGCAGCACCGACGGCTTTCGCTTCCAGGCCCATCACGCCGCCCGGGTGCACCTGCGCGGGCATGCCGCGCTGGTATCGCCGGGGGAGGCCGATCTCGACCAGGCCGGTCTGGCGGCGGCCCTGCTGCGCCGGGTGGACCCTCTGGGTCGCGGCCTGAGCTGCGCGATCCTGGTGCGCGACAACAAGAACGCCCGCGAACTGGCCGAACAGCTCCGTGCCAGCACGGGGTATGACGTTGTTTGCGAGGCTCACCAGCATCCCTGCACCGACAATGCGGTGACGCTGGCCCTGCTGTCGCTGCTGACGCTGGCTGCGCATCCGGGCGACCGCAAGGCTCTGGGTCACCTGCGCCTGACGCCCCTGTGGCCCCTGGTTGACTCCTCCGCCGGTGGCTGGCGTCGCACGGCGCAGGACATCCAGCAACTGGTGCAAGCCCACGGCTTCTCGGGATTCATGGAGGCATGGACGCCGCGCCTGCTCGCCCTGCTGCCGGAGCTCGACAGCTTTCACCGGCGCCGGCTCGCACAGATGGCCGACATCGCCGCGGAGTATGATGGCGCCGGTCAGCGCTGCATGGATGGCTTCCTGCGACATGCCCGCGAGTATCCGCTGCGCACGCGCGGCCCGGCCCGCTCGATCCAGGTGATGACCGTGCACGCTGCCAAGGGACTGGAGTTCGATCTCGTCCTGCACCTGCTGCACGATCGCACCATGGACCAGGTGCGCGACGAGCGCCTCATCGCCGGCCGCGATGCCGAGGGAGTGCAGTGGGTGCTGGAAACACCGCCGCGCGCCTGTGCGCGCCTGCTGCCCGTGCTGCAGGCACGGCTGGAACAGGCGGGCCGGCGCGCCGCTTTTGAGTCGCTCTGTCGACTCTACGTGGCGATGACCCGCGCCAAGCACGGCCTGTACCTGATCGGCAAAACGCCGCCCAAGGACGGCAAGGCGGTCAACGAGGCCAAGTTCTTGCGCGAGTTGCTCGGGGTCGGACACGCCCGCGACGCTGGCGATGGCCTGCGCTTCGAATGGGAGACCGGCGATGCCGAATGGTTTGACGATCGAACGCCTGTCGATGCCGCCGAACCGCCGGCCGAAGCCCCGCGGCCTGCGCCGCTTGGTCCGCTGCTGCGCGCGACCCAGCCGCTGCCGCGCCGGCGCACACCTTCGGGTGAGGAGAGTTTTCGGGTCAGCGGGCGAGTGCTTTTTGGGGCTGGTCGCGAGCCTGGTCGCCGTCTGGGCACGCTTGTGCATGAGCTGTTCGCCGAGGTCGAGGCTCTGGTGCCCCAGGCCGAGCTGGACGCCCGCTGGCTGGCTCTGGGCCGGGTGACAGCCGACGACCTCGCCGGTCGTGGCAATCCGGTGGCCCACGAGGCACTGAGGCAGGTGCGGTCGGTTCTGGCCGCGCCGGCCTGCGCCGCCGTCTTCCAGCCGCGCGGGCCGGTGTGGCGTGAGCGCAGCTTTGATCTTGTTGTCGAGGGCGACTGGATTTCCGGCACCTTTGACCGTGTGCTCCTGGATCAGGACGCGTCCGGTGAGCGGATTGGGGCCTGGATCGTCGATTTCAAGACGGACGAGATCGCCGATGAGGCTGCACTTCACGAAAAATGTCAGGGTTACGCCCCGCAGATCGCCCTGTATCGCAGCGCCATTGCCCGCCTCACCGGGTTGCCGCCTGAGGCTGTGCGTGCCAGCCTGCTGTTCACGCGTCGCCAGCAGCTCGTGGCCCTTGCCGGGGCCGGGCCCAACGCGCCAACAAGTGCGATTTGAATGGGACGGGAAGAACTCCTTTCCGCCATAATCCTTTCCAGCCTTCTTTTGGCCACCGTCGGGGGCGTCATGCAAGAGATTGCCCGGGTGCTGCAGGCGGCCGTTGTCGAAAGCCTGACCGGCTGGATCATCGGTCTGATGTCCTTGGTGGCGGGTGGGGTGTGGGTCGGTGCCCTGCGAGTGCTGTGCGGCGCGTTGAGACTCGATTGGGAGATTGATGACGGCACCCCGGTTCTGCGCCACATTCACCGCCGCCGGCATCGCGTTCCACTGGGAGATCTCAACGTGGAGCGGGTGGTGATCACCGACCTGAGCTTTGACCTGGGCTATCAGCTGCACAGGCGTCTGGCCGAGCGGGCCTGTCCGCAGCGCGGCAGCGGTTGGTAGCAGCTGCGCAATGGCAGCCGGGCTGTGGTTTTCCTTGACGATCCCAGGAACATGGTGTGCAGGCCCACGCATTCGGGCTGCACTCTGTTGCTGAGCGTGCCTGAACCCACCGAGTTGCCGGAGCAGGCGCGGGTCGCCTCAATCGTCGCTGGGCGCCGCACCGCGGCCGAAGCCGCGTCGCACCGTCTTCTCCAGTTCCACGGTCAGGAAGCAGCCCAGGGCGACGGCGACAATGGCCATCCACGAGCGCGCCTCAAGCGGGGTAGTGTGAAACAGCCCGTTCATCAGGGGGGAGTAGGTGAAAAAGAGCTGGGCACCGATCATGGCGAGCACGCCGGCCAGCAGCAGCGGGTTGCCGAGCCAGCCCATGCGCAACGCCGAGCGGGTGAGCGACCGGCAGGAGAACAGGTAGGCGGTCTCGACGAGAACGATGACATTGACGACCGCCGTGCGTGCCGCGGCGGCCGTGGTGCCGGCGGCGTTGAGCTCGTGGAAAAACAGCCAGAAGCCGCCTCCGACGATGAACAGCGAGACCAGGCCGGTCCGCAGCAGCAGCGCCGGCGTTAGCAGCGGCCGCGCCGGATCGCGCGGCCGGCGCTGCATGAGGTCCGCCTCCTTGGGCTCAAACACCAGCGTGATGCCAAGGAAGATCGCCGTGGACATGTTGATCCACAGCAGTTGCACCGGCAGCACCGGCAGGGTCAGGCCGAGCAGGATGGCAGCCAGAATGATGGCACCCTCGCCGAGGTTGGTTGGCAGGCTCCAGACGATGAACTTCCGCAGGTTGTCGAACACGCCGCGACCCTCCTCCACCGCCGCCTCGATCGACGCGAAGTTGTCGTCGGTCAGAACCATGTCGGCCGCACCCTTGGCGACGTCGGTGCCGGCGATGCCCATGGCGATGCCGATATCAGCTTGCTTGAGGGCCGGCGCATCGTTGACGCCGTCGCCGGTCATGGCGACCACGTGACCGCACGCTTGAAGGGCTTGCACGAGGCGCAGCTTTTGTTCGGGCGCGACCCGGGCAAAGACCTGGGTGGCCTCGGCAAGTTGCGGCAGTTGCTCCGGCGCCACTGCCTCGAGCTCACGGCCGGTGATGACGCGGATCGTTTCGGCCAGGCCGATGCGCGCGGCGATGGCGCGGGCGGTGACGGCGTGGTCGCCGGTGATCATCTTCACCTGAATGCCGGCCTGCCGGCAGGTTGCCACTGCCCGCATGGCCTCGGCGCGCGGCGGATCGATCATTCCCTGCAGGCCGAGAAAGGTCAGGCCCTCGCCGACATGCTCATGGCCGAGTGCGCCGTCGACGTGCCCGCCGGCGCGGCGGGTGAAGGCGAGCACGCGCAGGCCCTCGGCGGCCAGGGTCTCGACTGCCCGGTGCACCGCGTGCGGGTCGAGCGGCAGCGTCGTGCCGTCGGCGCCTAGGGCGTCGTGGCACCGCTCGAGCAGGCGTTCGACGGCGCCGATCTTGTAAATGACCGGGCCCTCCTTCGCCCGGTGCAGGGTGGCGCGGAACATGTGCTCGGATTCGAACGGAATCATGTCGAGCCGCGGCGCGCCGGCGTGGCTCTCCGCGTGCACCAGCCCGGCCTTCGCGCCTGCCACCAGCAGGGCCGCCTCGGTGGGATCCCCCTGGATCCCCGGCCGGCCATCGGCACCGTGACCGATTTGCGCCTCGTTGCAGAGCACGCCGGCCAGCAGGCATTCGCGCAACGCTGGTCGTTCCGCCGCCTCGACCCGCACCCCGCCCTGTTGGACTTCGCCGGCGGTGCCGTAGCCGCAGCCGGTGAGTTCAAAGAATTCGCCGCCGGCAAACACCCGCTGTACTGTCATCTGGTTTTCGGTGAGTGTCCCGGTCTTGTCGGAGCAGATCACCGTCGTGCTGCCGAGCGTCTCGACCGCCGGCAGCTTGCGGATGATGGCGCGGCGGTTGGCCATGCGGCTCACCCCGATCGCCAGCACAATCGTCACCGCCGCCGGGAGTCCCTCGGGTATGGCGCCCACGGCCAGCGCCACCGCCGCCAGGAACAGGTCGACCGCCGGCTCGCCGCGCACCAGGCCGATGAGGAAGGTCAACCCTGCCAGCGCCAGGATCACCCACAGCAGCAGCCGGCTCAGCTCGGCGATCTTGCGCGTCAGCGGCGTCGAGATCTCGACCGCCTCGGTGATCAGCCAGGCAATCCGCCCCGTTTCGGTCTTGTCGCCAATCGCCCACACCAGCCCCTCGGCCTGGCCGGCACTCACCAGCGTGCCGGCGTAGGCGAGGTTTTTGCGGTCGGCCAGGACAACGTCGTGCTCCAGCGGGTCGCGATGTTTGGCGACCGGCAGCGATTCGCCGGTCAAGGCCGATTCATCGACCTGCAGCCGATGCACTTCAAACAGCCGCAGGTCGGCTGGCACGCGGTCGCCCGACTGCAGCAGGACGACATCGCCCGGCACCAGTTCGGCCGAGGGGACGCGCTGGCGGTTGCCGTCGCGGCGCACGGTGACCTCGGCCACGGTGAGCCGGCTGAGCGCCTCGATGGCCTTTTCCGCCTTCGATTCCTGCAGCCAGCCGATGATCGCGTTGATGAACACAACGCCGAAGATGACCCCGGAATCGACCCATTCCTGCAGGAAGGCGGTGACACCCGAGGCCAGCAGCAGGATGTAGACGAGCGGCTGGTGGAACTGCACCAGGAAGCGCTTCCACATCGGCGTGCCGGCATGGGCGGACACCCGGTTGGGGCCAAACTCCTGGTGCCGGCGGCGGGCTTCTGCCGTGCTCAGGCCGTGCTCAAGGTCCGCCTTGAGCAGTCGACAAATCTCGCGCAGCTCAAGCTGGTGCCAAGGGGAAATTACGGTGTTTGGCATGGCTGGAAAAGCCTGGTTTGGCTTGGTGGCGATTGCAACCCGAACCGGTCGCCTTCGGAAGGTGGCTGGGCGATTTTCGCAAGAGCGGGTTGGGGAGGGGCAACTGCCGCAGCATTTGACGCCGCCGCGCCTCCGGTGGATGGGTGCCGGCTCCATGCAGCCCTTCTCCCGCATCAGCGTCCTTGGCCCCGGCCTGCTCGGTGGTTCGCTCGCGCTCGCTCTCCAGGAACGCCGGCCCGACGCCGAGCTGCGCCTCTGGGCGCGCCGCCCCGGTGCCGAGGCAGAGATTCGTGCCCGCGGCATCCGCGCGGCCTTTTTCAGCAATGCCCTCGCCGCGTGCGAGGGGGCCGATCTGGTGATTCTGGCCACCCCGGTCGAGACGATGCCGGCCCTGGCGGCCCAAGTCGCCCAGGCCCGTCTCGCCCCCGACGCGCTCATCACCGATGTCGGCAGCGTCAAGGGCAGCGTGGTGCACGAGCTCGCCCCGATCCTTGGCGACCGCTTTCTCGGCAGCCATCCGATGGCCGGCTCGGAGAAGACCGGGATCCAGACCGCCCGCGCAGATCTGTTTCAGGGCGCCGCCTGCCTGCTCACCCCCAGCCCCGGCCAGGATGCCGGCCGCCTGCGCGTTTTCTGGGAAAGCCTCGGCTGCCGTGTCCTGGCGATGTCGCCCGGGGAACACGACCGCAAGGTCGCCCGCATCTCCCATCTGCCGCACTGGCTGGCTGTGGTCACCACCCTTGCCGCCCTGCGCGGCGATCCCGAGGCGGTCGCATGCGCGGCCGGCGGCTTCCGCGACACCACCCGCGTCGCAGGCGGCGATCCCGACCTCTGGACCGGCATCTCGCTCGCCAACCGCGAGGCCCTGCTCGCCAGTCTGCGCGAGGCCTCCAGCGTTCTGACAGAGCTGGTTGAAATCCTCGCCAAGCCGGACGAAGAAGCACTCCGCCGCTGTCTCACCGAGGCCAAAAACCTCCGCGACCTCCTGCCGGCGGCCCACTCCTGACATGGCCACGCTATCCGTCCGCAAACTGCAAACCTTTCCCGCCGAGATCTCCGTTCCCGGCGACAAAAGCATCAGCCACCGCGCCGCTCTCTTCGCCGGCATGGCCGAGGGCCGCACGGTCATCGAAGGCTTCCTGCCGAGCGAAGACTGCCTCTGCTCGGTCAAGGCGATGGAAGCGATGGGCGGCATTGTCGAACCGCTCGAAGAGCGTCCGGGCGTCGGCCTGGTCAAGCTCGCCATCACCGGGCGCGGCCCGAAACTGCAGGCGCCCGCCGGCCCCATCGACTGCGGCAACTCGGGCACGACGATGCGCCTGCTTGCGGGCATCCTCGCCGGCCAGGATTTTTCCTCCGAGATGTTCGGCGACGCCTCGCTGTCGCGCCGGCCGATGAAGCGCATCGCCGATCCGCTCCGCCTCATGGGCGCCTCGGTCGAGGGCCAGGGCGAAAAAATCTGCGCGCCGCTGACGATCCGCGGCGGCTCGCTCAAGCCGATCACCTACACCCTGCCGATGGCCAGCGCCCAGGTGAAGTCGGCCATCCTGCTCGCCGGCCTCTACGCTCAGGGCACGACCACCGTCATTGAGCCGGTCGCCACCCGCAACCACACCGAGCGCATCATGTCGCACTTCGGCCTGCGCTGGCAGCGCGACGGCGACGCCGTCTCGGTCGAGGGCGGCCAGGTGGCGCGCGCCACCGATCTTGTGGTTCCTGGCGACATCTCCAGCGCGGCCTTCTGGCTGGTCGCCACCGCCGCCGCCCCCGGCCGCGAGTTGCGCCTCACCAACGTCGGCCTCAACCCGACCCGCACCGGCGTTCTTGACGTACTGCGCCGCATGGGCGCGCAGATCTCCGTGCGCGAACTGTCCAGCGCCGGTGAACCCCGCGGCGACATCCTCATCCGCGCCAGCAACCTGCAGGGCACGGTCATTGGCGGAGCCGAAATCCCCAACGTCATCGACGAACTGCCCATCCTCGCCGTCGCCGGCGCCCTCGCCCAGGGCGTTACCCGCATCCAGGACGCCGCGGAACTGCGCGTCAAGGAGACCGACCGCATCGCCGCCGTCGCCGAAAACCTGCGTCGCATGGGCGCGACCGTCACCGAGTTCGACGACGGCATGGAAATCACCGGCGGCGCGCCCCTGCACGGCGCGGTCATCCCGACCTTCCACGATCACCGCATCGCCATGGCCTTCGCCATCGCCGGCCTGTTCGCCGAGGGCGAAACGGTCATCGAGGGCCCGGAATGCATCCAGACCAGCTACCCGAGCTTCACCCGCGATCTCGCCGGATTCTTCACCTCCTGATGCAGCCCGACGTCATCACCATCGACGGGCCGGCCGCCTCCGGCAAAAGCAGCGTCGCCCGCCTCGTTGCCGCCCGCCTCGGCCGCACCTACGTCAACACCGGCAACATGTATCGCGCCATGACCTGGGCCGTGCTCGCCCAGGGCGTTGATCCCGCCAACCCCGAGTCGGTGCGCGCCGCCGCCGCCGCGGTGCAGCTCGATTCACCGGTCGCCGACGGCCAGACCCAGGTCCGCGTCGATGGCCGTGTGCTGACGACCGACGACCTCAACAGCGATGCCGTCAACGCCGGCGTCTCGCTGGTCGCCCGCGTGCCCGAGGTGCGTGAGCGTCTCGTGCGCGACCAGCGCGCCCTCGTCGCTCTGGGGCCGCTGGTCATGGAGGGTCGCGACATCGGCAGCGTCGTGTTTCCCGAGAGCCGCCTGAAATTTTACATCGACGCCAGCGAGGAGGTGCGCGCCGCCCGCCGCCGTGCCCAGGGCCATGCCGACCAGGTCGCCGAGCGCGACCGGCTCGATTCCACCCGCAAAAGTTCTCCCCTGGTAGTACCCGAGGGCGCGCACGTGATCGACAACAGCCACCTCACCCTCGAGCAAGCCGTTGAGGCCGTGCTCGCCGGTGTCGCCGAACGCCTCGCCTGAAGCTTCACCCGCCGTGAACCTTTCCTACCGCATCGGCCACACGTTCTTCCGCTCGCTGGCGCGGAACTTTTATGACTTTCGGGTCGTCGGTGCCGAACACCTGAAGCACGCGGGCGCGGCCCTCATTGCGGCCAACCACGTCAGCTTCCTCGATCCGCCCTTCATCGGCCAGGCGTTCGACGAGCCGCTGTTTTTCTTCGCCCGCAAGACCTTGTTTGATCACCCGCTGGCCGGCAGACTTCTGCGTAGCTGGCAGGCGATTCCGATCGACCGCGACAAGCCCGATGCCTCCAGTCTGAAGACGACGATTCGCCTGCTCAAGACCGGCAAAAAGGTGCTCATGTTCCCCGAGGGCACCCGCAGCCCAGACGGTCGCCCGCGCGATGCCGAGGCCGGTGTCGGTCTCTTCCTCGCCAAGACCGGCGCCCCGGTCCTGCCCGTGCGCATCTACGGCACCTTCGAGGCCTACCCCAGGGGCGCAAAATGCCTCCGCCCTGCCCAGGTCACCCTCGTCGTCGGCGAACCCTACCAGCCCGACCTGACCGCCGACCGCGCCGGTCGAGACCTTTATCAGTCGCTGGCCGATGAAGTCATGGAGCGCATCCGTGCGTTGACGCCGTGAGGCGCGGCAGCCTTTTTCAGTGCTGCCGCATGATCTCGTCGGCGATGCGGCTGAACTCGGCTTCGCGCTCGGTGCCAATCGCCCGGTAGGCGTCCCAGCCGAGCTTGTGCGCGCCAGTCTCGGTGATGATGCCGAGGCGCAGGCCGCCCTCCTGCTCGGGCATGTCGTGATAGCGGTGCAGGTGGAAGGCCTCAATGCTTTTCAGCGGTCGTATCTGCCGGAACATGTAGATCAGGCCGGCGACCTGGCGGCGCTGGTCGGCCTCGCTCAGGGTCGGCGTGTTGAATCCCTGCTCGGAGAGCAGGATGCCGCGAGGCTTGCCCTGGTAGTGGAAGCGCGGCTGGTCGAGGAAGGCCGGCAGCACGGCGATGTTCTTGGGCGTGATGTAGGGCGTGTCGAAGTCGTGGGTCAGGCCCTCGTCCTTCCATGCGTCGGGATTGCGCAGGTCGCGCGGGTAGGGGTGGTAGGCGATACCCCATTCGAAGTCGCCCTCGGCGCGCGCCATCTCGGCGAAAAGATCGAGCAGGTCGCGAACAATGTAGGTGCCGCTGCCACTGCTTTTTTTCGCCCAGTGATGGGTCAGCGAGACGAAGACGCGGGCGTGCGGATCGAACAGGCGGGCGGTGTGATGGGTGAGGCGGGCGGAGCGCATGTAGGTCTCAAGGTAGCGCGCCAGCGGCTGGGCCCCCATGTTGGTCCAGGTTGCGGCCTGGTCGATCTCGTTGTGCAGGATCCAGTTGCTCACGCGCGGGCCGTCGGGCTGCGACCAGCGTTCGGCCATGAGATGGAGGGCGGCGCGGTAAAAACGCGCGCCGTGTTCGTCGGCGAGGTTGGGGATCGAGTAGATGCCGCGCGCCTCGGCCTCTGGATGCACGAGGGCACTCTGCGGCGTGCCATCGGGATTGCGGCCGTTCGGTATGAGCAGGATGGCACTGACGAGGATGTCGTTCTGCGCGAGCAGGCGCAGGGTGGTGTCATGTGCCTGCAGGGCGCGGTCGTTGCGAAACCAGATCCTGCCCTCGAATTCCCAAGGCTGCCAGCCCGGCGCGGGGATGTCGCGCAGCAGCGCGGTGACGACGATGTTCACGGTCGCGTGGCGCAGCCCCAGCGAAAACAGTTCGTGATCGGCACGGTTCAATGGCGGCACGCCGATGCCTTTCTGATGCGGCGCGCTCAGGCGCGGCAGCTGGCGACCCACGGCCGGACCATAGGCGGTCGGCCAGGACGCGGCGGACAACCAGCGGCCCGCCGTATCGGCCAGCCGCCAGCGCCAGAGCGCGCGGTCGCGCGGTGCCCCGGCGGTGACGCGCGGCAGGTCGATCCGAAAGCGGCCCTGCGCGTCGGGCGTGATCTCCGCCACCGCCGGCGCGCGCGGGTCAGCGCGGTGCGAGGGGGTTTCCGGGGCGATGCCGATGAGTCGCGCCGCGCCGGGGCTGCGGCCGCTGAGCGTCACGACTTCGGCGCCGACATGCACCGATTCAAGTTGGGCCGGGTCAGTCGCGCGCAGGTTGGCGAGGATGGCTTCGGCGTCGGCCGCGCGTTCGGTCTGCAGGCGTTCACGGTTGGCGGCGAGCCGCTGTTCCTCGGCGGTGGGTTCACGCAGGCGAATCCGGCGCAGCTGCAGTTCGGTGCCCGGCTTGCCGTTGAGGGCAAAATGAAAGCGCATCTCCGGGTGGCCGGCGGCGGGTTTCACCTCAAGCTGACTGAGGTCGAAGACGATGGGCTGCCATGTCTCACTGAAGGCCACCTGGCGGACCTCGGCCACTGCCATGTCACCGCTTTCGACACGGTAGCGCAGCACCAGACTGTCGAAACCCGAGGGGGCAAAGGCCTCGAGCGCCAGCACGGTTTGCTTCGCTGGATCGTAGGTCTTCGGCACGATGGCGGTCCAGAAGTGCGGATGGCCCACGCCCAGCTCGACCCCAAGCACCGAATCCGGTCCGGGCTTGAGCGTCAGATCCCGGTGCGGGCCATGGGCGAGCGGGATTTCTGCGGCGGACAGCACCGAGGCGAGCAGCAGGAGGCAGAGTGGGGCGGGGGGCATGCGGGGTCTGGCAACGTGGCACGGCGGGGCAACCTGTCAGCCCGGGACGTTGGAAATTCGATAGGCGCGCGTGCCCTGCGGCTCGCAACATGATGATCTCCGGTTCGTCTTGTGGTGAGTGAAATTCTGCTGCATTTTATCCTTCTGCCTGCTGCCGCTCCTCCTCTCGGCGGCACCGAATGTGCTGCTGATCCTGGTCGACGACCTCAAGCCGGCGCTCGGCTGCTACGGCGATCCGCACG
>JBIJBO010000276.1:0-7630 GCA_044345215.1 Prosthecobacter sp.
TTGCCAACGGTCAGGGTCTTGATCGCGGTGGCGCTGTTGGTGATGAAGCCGCTGGTGGCGTTCACCGCCGTGGTGATTACCGGGTTGACCAGCGCCCCCACCGTCTGGTCCTGGCCGTTGAGATCCAGCACCCCGTTGGCCCTGGTGCTGAGGGCCGTGGTCACCGGCAGGGCATTGTCACGGCCGAGCAGCAGTCGGCCACCCTCGACCGAAGTTCCTCCCGCGTAAGTGTTGCCACCGGAAAGAATCACGGTGTCATAGCCCACTTTGGTGAGCCCACCCGCGCCACCGATGGACCCCTGGACCTCCAGGATCGCTCCTGAAGCGGCATACTCCGCAACGGAGATGTTGTCCATGGCCTGCTTGCCATTGTCGAGACCGTTCGCGCCCAGGTAATACTGGGTGCCAATGAAGGAGTTCGAGTTCAGGATAAAGCTGACATTCGGGTTCAGGACGCGCATCACACCGCCGCCGCCCTGGGCACCATTCAGGTCGTCATTGCGGAGGAAGGCGGCGATGGCGCCGCCATCGAGGGTGACACTGGCATTCGTGGTCGGCTGATTGGCCGCGATTTGCAGGGTTGCCTTGCCGAGGTTAATGGAACCCCCGCGGGCACTGTCGACGCTCCAGCGCTCGATCGAGCCCTCGTTGTAAGTCACGCTCGAGTTCGTGGCGCTGAAGTTGGCCACGCCGATCTCCAGCGTGCCATAGCGGTTGATGATGAGCGGGCCGGTGCCGAGGGCACCGTTGTGCGAGACGTGCACCGCGCCCTGGTCGATGACGAGGGTGCCGGAGAAGGTCGCCGAGCTGTCACCGCGCACAAACATCGTGCCGTCACCCCACTTGGTCAGGCGCTGGCTGCCAATGAGCGAGGCCACCGAGAAGCCGGAGCTGAGGCCGTTGGTCAGGTAGCTACCACTGCCAGCGTAAGCCGCGAACGGGCTGCCGGCCGCCGTGGTGTCGACATTGAGAATGGCATGGTTCGTGACTGTCAGGCTGCCAGCCGCCAGGATCGAACGCGAGCGGTTGTTGGCAATACGCAGAACGGCGTTGACCGTGCCGCTGATGGGACCGTTGCCGATGCCACCGGACTGCTGAATTTCCACGTCGGCGATGGTGTGCACGCGGTCGTCAGCGCCCGGATCCCAGTCGATCGTGGCATTGTCCACCGCAATGATCCGGCCGGAGCTGTAGGTGTAATTGAGCAGCGTGTCGACGGGTTGGGCCCGCAGGTTGAGCTGGGCGGAACCCGCCTGGGCGCCGTTGAGCACGATGGTGTTGTTGACGTGGGCATTGCCTGCCGAGCCGAACTGGCCGAACTGGAGGTTGCCTTCATTGACGACCCAGCCGCCCTGGTAGCCGTTGCCGACGCCGCGCGCGGCGTCGCTCTGGTCGTTGGCAATCACCAGAGTGCCACCCGTACCATACTTGGTGATGCTTCCCGCTGTGACGTTGCCGTTCACGGTCAGAGTGCTTCCAGTGTAGAAGATGCCCTCGTTCGTGCCATTGGCGCCAAACTTGAGATTCGGATTGATCACGAATGCGCCGAAGCTGGCCACAGCACCCACATCGGCACCGCTTCCGGTCAGCGTGATCGTGGCATCGTTGTTGGCCCCGGTCGGGCTGTTCAGGGTGAAGGCCCCCCCGCGAAGTGCAAAGATGCTGGTCTCAAAGCTGCCCATGGTTGTGGCGCCTGTGATGTTGACGACCTCCGTGCCCAGTCCCGCGCCGGACGGCATCGCGACCATGTCACCATCCAGCACCGGGGTAATGCCATTGGCACCGTTCTTCACAAAACGGTTGCCCTGGCTCTCCATGTAGTAGCCAGGCAGCATGTTCGTCTGCGCGCCCGTCAGCACCGCCGTGGCGGAGGGTGTGATCGCGGCCGTGGAACGGAACTGCGTCTGGGCAACGCCTGCGGAAGCCGCAACGCCGAACGTCGTGCTTGCAGTTGTCTGAAACACCAGGGTTCCGCGGCCGGTGCCAGCGCCGCTGCCGGCAGCCGCACGTGTGACCGAGGCGGCGGTCAGGAAGGCATCGCCCGTTCCTTCCTGAGCCAAGACGATGCGGGAACCGCGGTCAAAGGTGATGGCACCGATCGTTTCGGCGTTGTCGTTCGCATTGTTGGTGGCTTCGGCAACGATCGCGGCACCATCCAACGCGAGCGGGACGGAATCCCCCCAGCGGTTGGATGCACCACCGGTCGCCGCCATGTCCTGGAAGGTCAGGGTGCTGCCCGGGCGGAAACGGAGGCCCGTGTAGAAGTGATCTGTGGTGCTGCCATTTTGGAAGAGGTTGCCCGTTCCCTCAAATCGCAGACCGCCGTAAATGTCGATCAGCGAACTGGCATTGGCCCCAAGCGGACCGGCGGCGTTGCCGGCGGCCATCGCCGTGTTGAACCGCAGCGTCAGGCCACGCGACACGACGGTTTGACCCGTGTAGGTGTTCTGATCCTGGAAATACACAAAACCGGTGTTGAAGTTGCTGACGCCAAGGGAGGCCAACGAACCGATCTGCACATCTGTCGCGCCACCGACATCCCCGATGTTACCGGCGCCCGAAAGATTGATCGTCAGGGTGTTGCCGGAGATGTGGGTGAAACGATGGACCGGGTTCGTGCTCAAGCCACCGACCACAGAATTGGGCAGGTTCGGAAGACCAGGGCTCACGGAGGCACCTGTGTAGCTGCGATCCGCTGAGGCACCGATGAACAAACGTCCGTTGCCCACGGTCGCCATGTTGTAGCTTTCGGTCAGGTTGCCTTCATGGGCAAAGATCAGGTTTTGCGTGGAAGATGGAGTCGAAGGCTGAATCATGGCCTCCAACTGTGCCTGGGTGATGTTGAACGTGGACCGGAAGACCGCCGGCGAATACTGAGTCCCCGTCAGCACCACTTTTTGCCCCAAGCCAGTGTTGATGTTCGTGGTCGCACGCACCTGGATGCCCGCGCCTGGGTTCACGTAAATGTTCCCGCTTCCCAAGGTGGCCGTGCTGTTGCCAACCGCCCTGTTGCCGAAAGCAAGCAGACCCGCGTTGACATAGGTGGGGCCGGTGAGGTTGTTGTTGGTGGAGTGAACCCAAAGCGTCCCGCTGTTGATCTTGTGGATCAGCACCTGACCGCCATCGGTGACGATGGAGTTTGCCGCACCCGTTGCGCCTTGGCCCCCGCCCAGCACAACATCCGTATTGTTGTTCACGAATGCGTTGCCGAGCAGCGTGGTCGTGCCCGCAAAGGCGACGCCATAAGCGTTGCCGCCGGTGATCGTGAGGATTTCCGAGCCGACGCTCAGGTTGTTGAAGGTGATCATCTTCGTCGTGCCGCTGTTTTGCTGCACCGCGAAAAGACCGGTCGAGGAAGCCGTTCCATCGGTGTAGGTGATGGTGTTGGCAGTGACGGCGGTAAGCGTGAAGTTCGTGGCAGTCGTGCCGGTGGCCCCCGTGGCATTCGTTACCGTAACGGACTGACCCACCTGGTAGCCGTGGCCTTCCGGAATCGTGGCGACAACCGTTCCTGCTGTGCGGGTGTAGTACCCCTGAAGGTTGGTTCGATCAACGTTGATGACCGACGAACCCCTGACGATGACATCCTGACCAATCCCACTGCCGCCCGTGTAGCGGACGAATTCCAAATCGGTATCCGCCGCCCCAGAGGCGGCGCTGTCGACGCGCAAGTCGAGGGTGCCCTGCATCAGGGTGATCGGCCCAGTGCCAATGCCGCCGACCAAGAGGTTGGTGTTGGTGTTTGCAGCGCCATTGGCGGCGCGTGCCACGGCCTGCAGGGTGCCACCCTGGAGAACGGTGCCACCACTGAAGTCATTCAGGTCCACCAGATTGAACAGGTGGAGGTTGCGGCCTTTGCCGTCGGCGGGACCTTTCACCAGTGTGCCACTGCCGGTGACCTTGCCCTTCAGGAAAAGGTCAGCGGCCGAGCCAGAGTATCCGTTCTCGACCGCCAAGGAAGAGCGACCGTTGAGGGTCGTGGTGCCGTTGACCTGAAGACGAATGCCATTGCGACCGTCAACACGAAGCACCTGACCAACATCCCCATTGTTCTGGCCGAAGGTGATGCCTCCCGTCAGAATGAACATCTTGTTCTGGGAAGTGGCTGCCGTGCCTGCGGAGCGATCCACGCTGATCGTCGCGGTCGGAATATAATCCCCCATCACAATGCCCTTGCTGAACGTCACGGTGTTGCCGGTAAAATTCAGGTTGGTGCCATCCTGGCCACCGCGAAGGTTGAGGATGCTGCCCGCCCCTTCAAAAATGACGTTTCCTCCATTGCCACCAATGCTGGTGGCCACTTCCGTCGCCACGTTCGCCGTATTGCGATAGTTGAATTCAAGGGTGCCCTGCTGAACACGGATGTCGCCGGTGAAGCCGGGGTTGTTGCCAAGCAACTGCAGGTTGCCGGCGCCAAACTTGGTGATGCCGCTGGCGGCAATCAGGCCCGCCGTGTTCGGATTGGCCCAGTCGCCCACCGTGGTGGTGCCGGTATTGAAGAGCAGCAGTTCACTCGTGCCAGCCGCACCTGCCCAGATGCCGGATGTGATGGTGCGGGTGCTGTTCGAAAGCAGGCCGCCGCTGCCGATGACCAGGCGGTTGGCCGTGGCCGTGTTGGTGCTCGCAGTGGCCAAAGTGACGTTTTGATCCAAGCGCAGGGCATACGCATTGAGGTCAAATCCGGTGCCAATGACCGTCGCAGCGGTCGAGAGGATCACTCGTTCGTTGGTGAAGTTCAGCGTGGCCGCGCTTGTGCCTCCAGCATGAACCCGATCAAATCCGGCAATGGTGTAACCAACGTCCGAGTTGTAGGTGACAAACTGGATGTCGTTGTTGTTGATGATCCAGGGAGCCACCATGCCGTTGGTGACGGTCGGAGCGGTTCCCGTGATGAGGATGCGCTCATCGGAGCCCAGCTGACTGCCGTTGGTGTTCAACTGCAGGGTGCCAAAGCCGGTGCGCGTGATCGAGGGCGTGCGCAGTTCGGTGCCGCGGCCAATGACACCACGAACCACGTCAAGCCGGTTGGCGCCGCTGACCACATCGATGGCTCCGACGGTTTCGACCACTTCGACGGCCGCGTTGCCCTGCAGTCGGAGAATGCTGTCGGTCATGCTGAGGCCGACATTGTCCTTCCATCGACCCTCGGTGGCGCTGGTGGGCAAAACACCTGCCGTGGTATTATCGAAGCGAAGCGTCGAGCCCGGACGCAGCGTCACCGGAATCGGATTGCCAGTGCTTGAGTTGAACAGCGTGCCGGCCTCGCCAGCGACGTTGAGCACCCCGTAGGTTTCGATGCCGGAGGTGGCGAGGGTGCCGCGGAAGTCGAGGGTGCTGGAGCGGTTGATCAGGGTGGAGCCCGTGTAGTTTTGGTTCTGCAGAAGCACGACGGTACCCGTGCCATCGTTCAACGGACCGCTGTTCTGCACCGTCATTGGGTAGCCAATCACAAGCTGGGAAGCCCGGGTGGCATTGACGTCGGTCAGGACGTTTGCGGCACCGCTGGTGCCGAAGAAGAGAGTATTGCCACCGGCTCCAAGGCGATAGGTGTCCCCAAGGCCAGGTTTCAGCGTGGCGGCTTCGTAGGCACCGTTGGCACCGATGCCATTGGTCATCGATCCGAGGTACCACATGCCATCCCCCAGCGCGCCGAGATCCAGTGGCTGGGTGTAAACGGTGCCAAGCGCCAGGATCGCCGACGAGGGATTGCGGCCGCTCAGGAAGTAATCCGTCGCACTGTCCTGAATCCCGCCAAGGCCGTTGGAACGGAGACGAACCTGCTCGAGGCTCAAATCCGCCGCCAAACTCAGTCGGCTCCCCCAGCTCAGGTTGCCGCTGATGTAGAAGTTCTGGTCGGCCTGCAGGTTGCCGGCACTGTTGATCTGGAAACTCGCCAACGGCCCAAGCCAGACGTGGCCCTTGCCAAGCTTGGCGGTGTCGCTGAGAGCCACCTGGTTGCCAACGATGCTGCCGAGGTAGTTGCGACCACCGCCGGTGAAAAAGGTGCCACCGTTGTAGCCACCCGCGACGCTGTTGTCCGCGTTGATGTAGAGCGTGCCACCGTTCGAGCGGCGATTGAGGGTGCCGTTGCCGGAAATGAGGCCGTTGAGCACCAAGCCCTGGCCACCATCCACCTGCAATTGCATGTCGCGCAGGAAGGTGGTGGTGCCGTTGACCCATAGCGAGTCGTTGTTGCCCAGCACAAAATACACCTGCGGCGAACCCAGAGCGCCGCCAACCTCGAGGTTGTTGATCTGCAGCGTCTTGAAGCTGTTGTTGCCGATGAACGGCACACGGTCGGCGGCCAGACGGTTGCTGCTCGAGGCGACAAACAGGTTGCTGCTGACCGGCAACATCGAACCGAAACGCACATTCAGATCGGCAAAGGTGTTCACCAGAATGGAGTTGTTCGTGCCATCACTGTCGGAGAGCAGGCGCAGGCCTCGGGCGTCCGCGTTGTTGCCCAGATTGATCTCCACCGTGCTGCCCGAGCCAAACGGATTCGAGGAGCCGAGGCTGGTGCGCGCTTCGAGCAAACCGCCGGACACCACCCAAAGCCCGGCCTGATTTTGACCGGCGCCCGTGGCGCCGTTGGTGAGAACCAAATCATTGGCACCCGTCTTGGTGAGGGTCTTGCCGGCGGCATCCACGCGTCCCGCCAGGAACAAGCGACCGCCCGCGGTGCGCAAAACGGTGTTCGCCTGGCTGAAGCTGGTGGTGCCATTCACCTGAACGAGACCGGTATCGGCAATCGTCAGCATCGGTGCATCCACGGTCAGGTTGTTGATGCCGGCGTTCTGGGTGCTGGCGTTGAGGTAGGAGGTGGTGTTGGCCGGCAGGGCAACGCCATTGGCGAAGGCGGTGGCCGCCACCGTGACGTTCAAACCGCCAACTCCACCCCAGCGCAGGAAGTCGAGGCCGTTGATGACTTCCGATACGGCCTGCGTATCGTTGAGCAGGTTAGCGGCGTTCAGGCGAAGGTTGCCGCCCGCAAGGATGACGGGGCCGTTGCCCAGAGCCGTGACGGTTTGAGCTTCCAGCTGACCGTTGCCGACGGTGCTGCCGGTGGCGTTGGTCACACGACCCGACTGGATGACCGTACCGCCGGTGTAGGTGCTGTGACCCGACAGGGTCAAGATCCCGTTTTGAGACTTCACGAGACTCACGGTCCCAGCCCCATCGCTGATGAGGCCGTTGAAGGTGGTGTTGACACCGGAGCCATTGCGAACCGTCAGAGTCGCCGCACCCGCCACCGAACTGGTGACCGTGCCATTGCCGTTGAGACCGCCATTGGTCAGGTTGAGGCCGTTCAGGTCAAACACGCCTGCCTCATTGACGTTCAACACGTAGTGGCCTGTCAGATCGCCGACCGCAGTTCCGCGTGCCTGATTTTGGAAGGAGGCTGCCGCCGAAGCGAAACGGAACGCACCATCCTGCACACTCAAAACCGGCAGGCGAACGCCATTGCTGTTGAGCTGGTTGTTCAGGCTGGAGAGCTCCAGAGTGCCGGGACCCGTCTTGGTGAAGTCGCGGGCGGTAACGGTGCCGGAAATCGCCGAGGCACCGGTCTGATTTTCCCGCACATAGACAATGGCCTCGGTCAGGGAGGCTCCC
This sequence comes from Prosthecobacter sp., assembly GCA_044345215.1. Taxonomy (GTDB): domain Bacteria; phylum Verrucomicrobiota; class Verrucomicrobiia; order Verrucomicrobiales; family Verrucomicrobiaceae; genus Prosthecobacter. Next base: position 7,615 of record JBIJBO010000276.1, read on the forward strand.
GCGCCGGTGCCAAACA
>JBIJBO010000170.1:0-7564 GCA_044345215.1 Prosthecobacter sp.
AATCCGCTTTGTCACCGACAATGGCCTCGCCGCCGTCGCGGATGCCAGCGAGGCGACCTTCCCGCTTGCCCGCGAGGCCGACGGCCGGCTGCAGGCGGCCTTTGTGCGCGTCGAGGCCTTCGCCTATCCCAAAACCCATCGGCAGGGCCAGCCGCTCACGGCCGAGCACCTGCGCGGACTGGAGGTCGATGCCATCTCGCGCCTGCATGACCGCCTCGCCCCGCGCGGCGCGACCTTTGCCGGCAGCGATCCCGCCCTGCGCACACCCCTGCCCATCGTCGATCTGATTTTCTCCCAGCCGCTGCGGCGGGTGTGAAATCAGTCCGGCAGCGAGGCCAGCCAGTCGAGCCGGTGACGCAGCTTGGCCCGGCGCGCGGCATCGGGCTGGGGATAGAGGATCGGGTACCAGGCGCACATCACCGCCGCACGGGCGATGAGGCATTGCTCCAACAAACCGGTATCGAATCCGCCGCCCGCCTCGGCGTAGCCGACGAGCATGGCCTCGGCGGTGGCGGTGTTACGTTCAAGCAACCGCGCATTCCAGATCAGCGAAGCCAGATCCCATTCGACCGGCCCGATAAAGGCGTCCTCCCAATCCGACCAGAGCAGGCCATCCGCGGTGACCAGTAGGTTGCCCTCGTGGGCATCACCATGCAGGGGCTGGGCCGGCGCATTCTCCAGGGCGGCCAGCGCGGTTTGGAGTCGGCGTCGCACCAGCGACTGCTCGTCCTTCGGCAGCAGCTCGCGTTCCACCAGCAGGCTCTGCGCCTCGTGCAGGATGGCCAGGCGCGGCAGAGACTCGGCCAAGTCGCGCAGGGCCTCATGGCACTGACGCAGGGTCTGTCCCGCCTGGCGAGGATCGGGCGTGCGGTCTAGGATCTCGACGTAGCGCCAGAAGTTGAGGGGAAAGCCGTCGCGCCAGTGCGGCCCCGGCGGCAGGGCGTCGTGCAGCGGCACCACCGGCGCGCCGCGGCGGGTCAGGTGCAGGGCGACCGCATTCTCGCGCTCAAACCAGGCCGTGCCCTGGCGCGGGCCGTCGCGATCCTGAACGACGCGCGCCACTAGGTCCCCGGTCAGGCGCGCCACCAGCGTGCTGCCATCCTGCAGGATGTCGCAGCGATCCGGTTCGATGCCGTGGTCGCGCAGCGTGTCGAGGGCGGCGCGCAGGGCGGGCTGGGAAGCGGCGGAGAGCAGGTCTGGCATCACGCGCGCGGCTGGTGCTGGGCGCTGCGGATTAGACGCCGGGTGTCGTAGCCCTGGTCGCGGGCGATCTGCAGCAGGCGCTGCAGCGTCACCTCCGGCAGGGCCGGGTCGCGCGCCAGCAGCCAGAGGTAACGTCGATCCGGCGTGCCGACGAGGGCCATTTGGTAATCCGCATCCACGTGCAGGATCCAGTAGTTGCCCGCTTCCGGCTGCGGGATGAAAACTGAAAACCACTCGTTGAAACGCACCAACAGTCTCGAGTTCGCCCCGGGGTTGAGCACACGGGCCTGGCCACGGACTTCGCGGGTCGTGCCATCCGCGCGCACGGCGATGTTGCGCACCGACACTTCCCCGTCCGGCCGCAACCCGTACTCCGCGATGGCCGCCTCCCGCTCCTTCTGGAAGGGCATCGGCAGGCGGGCGATTTCATGCCAGCGGCCGAGGTAGCGCGTCAGCTCGACACGTTCAGCCGTGACCGGCGGCGGGGCCTCTTCGTTTGATCGACAGGCCGGCAGCAGCAGCGCCAGACCGAGCGCGAGGAATCGGCAGTTCTTCATTCTTGAATGGTAACCTCGAATCCGCCGACTGCGCTGAAAATCGGTCGGGATTCACTCGGCGATCCGCCACGTCAGTTCGAGTCCGAGGCCCAGGGGCAGCGGAGTCACCGGACCGGCCGGGGTTTCCAAAATGGCCGTGGTCGCTGGCGACTTCTCCATCTGGAACCGGGCCGACGACACCGGGAAGCCGTAGAAGCCCGGACCGTTGCCGCAGAGAAAGCGTTCGAAGGCCTCGCGACCCGCGTCCGTGCCGAGATCGGCTCCGGCCTGCTCGAAGGCCATGGCGTAGAGCTGCGGCGCGCAGCCGCCGGTGAAACAGCCTGCGGCACAGCCGCAGGCGGTTGCCTTGGTGGTGTGCGGGGCGCTGTCGGTGCCGGCGAAGAACTTCCCCTGCCCGGCCTGGAGCACCTGTTCCCGCAGCGCGGTGCGGTCGTCCTCAAACTTCACCACCGGCAGGCAGTAGAGGTGGTACTTCAGGCCCTGGATCAGATGACCCAGGGTGAACAGCAGGTGCTGGGGCGTGATGGTCGCTCCGACGTGAGCCGGGGCCGCGGCGACAAACTCCGCCGCCGTACGCGTGGTGATGTGTTCACAGACGATGCGCAGGCGCGGGTGCGCCTCAAGCAGGCGCGGCAGGCGCTCGCGGTAAAAGCGCGTCTCGGCATTTTGACAGGCGTCAAGATAGTCCGGCCCGCTGAGCGCGTGCTGCTCGCCGTGGATGCACAGGACGACACCGCACTCCTCCATCGCGCGCAGCACCTCGCCGCCGATCAGGTCATCCATGGGCAGGCCGTGCTCGGCGTTGGTGGTGCCATGCGGCGGGTAATACTTGCAGGCGCGCAGCAGGCCGGCCGCCGCGCCCTCGCGAATCATCGCCGCGGTCGTCTGGCGTGTCAGGTACAGCGGCACGATCAACTGCTCAAAGGCGTCGGCACCCGCGGCGCGCAGGTCGGCCGTGTAGCTTTCGATCGACCAGGCCGCGTCCTCGGCCGGGCCGAAGACCCGGGCCACCGGCGGCAGGGTGTTGGGCATGGCCAGCGCGCCGGCGCAGCCCATGTCGAGATGCGCCTTCACGTAGGCGGCCACAGCCACCCCCTGGCGAAAATGGGTGTGCAGATCGAACCAACGGGGCAGATCAAGAAGCATGCGCCTTTGTTAGCGCGCGCGGCGCGGGGGTCAACGCCAAGCTGCGGCGACCTCAGCGACACGCCGTACCGTGCCGACGCAGGAACTGCAGCAGGGCCTTGACCGCCTTTCCCTGGAAACGCTCCGGGTTCCACATGAGCGCCAACGTGCGGGTCGGTCGCTCGCCACTGAACGAGCGATAGAGCCGGCGGTCGCTGAGATCGAGCCGTCTCGCCATCTCCGGCACGATGGAAACCCCGTGGTTGAGAGCGACCAGTTCCTGCACGGTGGTCAGCTGACTGGTGCGCTCGACAGTGACCGGCTGCACCGAGTGCTGCCGGCAGAACGAGGCGATGTTTTCCGAGAGGCAATGTGCCTCGTTGAGCATGACAAAGGGGTGGGGCTCCACCGCCTCCATCGTCAGCTTCTTCACCCTGGCCAGCGGATGACCGACCGGCAACACGAGCAGCAGTTCCTCGTCAAACAAGGGCTCCAGCTGCAGCTGCCGGGCCAGGATCGGCAGGGCGACGATGGCGAGGTCGATCTCGCCCAGGCTGCAACGCTTGATCAGCACCTCGGTGGTGTCCTCCAGCACCGACACGGTCACCTCGGGATGCAGCTCAGCGAAGCGGCTCAGCACACCGGGCAGAAAGTAGGGCGCAATCGTGGGGATCGCACCGAGACGGATCCGGCCGCGCCGGCCCGCCTCGGCGAGTTCGGAAAAGGTATCCTCGACCAGTTGCAGGATTTCCCGGGCCCGCTCTTGCAGCAGCTCGCCGAGATCGGTAAGCAGCACTTCGCGCGGCTTGCGCTCAAAGAGCGGCTGCCCGAGCTGGTCTTCGAGCTTCTGGATGGCCCGACTCAGGGCCGGCTGGGAAAGATGCAGTTCCTCGGCGGCACGGGTGAAATTCTTTGTCCGCGCCAGGGCGACGAACTGCTCAAGGGCATGCAGGCTCAGGTCATTGCGCACGATCCACCCAACCATGCACCATGCGCATTGCAAGCATTCTTACATTGCATTGGATGCATAATCCATCCGCTGCCATTGAATTGTCATGCCGGACCCCGAGCGGGCTTCCCGGCTTGACACAGGAGCCCCAACCCCATCCAGCCATGAAAACATCCAAACCCAGGGCGCTGTTTGCAGCGCTGGCACTGACCCCCGTCATGCCGGCCACTGCCAAGCCGTCGCCCGCCACTCCCCAACCGGAGAAAGCCGCCATGGAAAACACCAACCAATGCCCTGTCATGGGTGCCGCCGCACCCGCCAACCGCCACACGGTCGCCGCCTCCATGTCGAACCGCGACTGGTGGCCGGAACAGCTCAACCTCAACATCCTCCATCAGAACTCGTCCAAGGGCAACCCGATGGGGGCCGACTTCAACTACGTCGAGGCCTTCCAGCAGCTCGACTACAACGCCGTCAAGAAGGACCTGCACGAGCTGATGACCTCGTCGGAGGCCTGGTGGCCGGCCGACTACGGTCACTACGGCCCGCTCTTCATCCGCATGGCCTGGCACAGCGCCGGCACCTACCGGGTCAGCGACGGCCGTGGCGGCGCCGGTTACGGCACCCAGCGTTTCGCCCCGCTCAACAGCTGGCCGGACAACGCCAACCTCGACAAGGCCCGCCGCCTGCTCTGGCCGATCAAGCAGAAGTACGGCAGCAAGCTGTCCTGGGCTGACCTCATGATCCTCACCGGCAACGTCGCCCTTGAATCGATGGGCTTCAAAACCCTCGGCTTCGCCGGCGGTCGCGCCGACGTCTGGGAACCCCAGGAGGACATCTACTGGGGACCGGAGACCACATGGCTCGGCGACAAGCGCTACAAGGGCGAACGTGACCTTGAGAACCCGCTCGCCGCGGTCCAGATGGGCCTAATCTACGTCAACCCCGAGGGCCCCAACGGCAAGCCCGACCCGCTCGCCGCCGCCAAGGACATCCGCGAAACCTTCGCCCGCATGGCGATGAACGACGAGGAAACGGTCGCCCTGATCGCCGGCGGTCACACCTTCGGCAAGGCCCACGGCGCCGCCAGCGCCGACAATGTCGGTCCGGAACCCGAGGGCGCACCGCTTGAGGAGCAGGGTCTCGGCTGGAAGAACAAGTACGGCAAGGGCAACGCCGGCGACACCATCACCAGCGGCCTGGAAGGCGCCTGGACGAGCGCGCCGTCCCGCTGGTCGCACATGTATCTGTCGAACCTCTACGCCTACGAATGGGAGCTGACCAAGAGCCCGGCCGGCGCCCAGCAGTGGATCCCGAAAAACGGCGCCGGCCAGGGCACCGTGCCGGACGCGCACGACAAGAACAAGAGCCACGCGCCGATCATGTTCACGACCGACATCGCCCTGCGCATGGATCCGGCCTACCAAAAGGTGTCGCGCCGCTTCCTGGAAAACCCGAAGGAGTTCGAGGATGCCTTCGCCCGCGCCTGGTTCAAGCTCACCCACCGCGACCTCGGCCCGGTCTCGCGCTACGTCGGTCCGGAATTGCCCAAGCAGACCTTCACCTGGCAGGATCCGGTGCCGGCGGTCGACCATGAACTGATCGACGCCAAGCACATCGCCGCCCTCAAGGCCAAGCTGCTCGACTCGGGCCTCAGCGTCTCCGAACTCGTCAGCACCGCCTGGGCCTCGGCCGCCAGCTTCCGCGGCAGCGACAAGCGTGGCGGCGCCAACGGCGCCCGCATCCGCCTGGCGCCTATGAAGGACTGGGAGGTCAACAACCCCGCCCAGCTCGGCAAGGTGCTCGGCGTGCTCGAGAAGGTGCAGCAGGAGTTCAATGCGGCCCAGACCGGCAAGAAGAAAGTCTCCCTCGCCGACCTCATCGTGCTCGGCGGCAGCGCCGGCATCGAGGCCGCCGCCAAGAAGGCCGGTCACGACCTGACCGTGCCCTTCACCCCCGGCCGCACCGACGCCACCCAGGAGATGACCGATGTCGCCTCCGTCGCCCACCTCGAGCCCAAGCACGACGGCTTCCGCAACTACCTCGGCCACGAGCTCGACCGGCCCGCGCCGGAAAACCTCGTCGACCGCGCCCAGTTGCTGACGCTGTCGGCACCGGAAATGACCGTGCTGGTCGGCGGCCTGCGCGTGCTCGGCACCAACACGGGTCACCCCGACCTCGGCGTGCTGACGAAGAACCGCGGTGCCCTGACGAACGACTTCTTCGTCCACCTGCTCGACATGAACACTGAGTGGAAGGTCTCGCCCCGCTGCGAGCACTTCTACGAGGGCACCGACCGCAAGAGCGGCGCGATGAAGTGGATGGCCACCTCGGTCGACCTCGTCTTCGGCTCGAACTCGCAGCTGCGCGCCATCGCCGAGGTCTATGCCAGCGCCGATGCCAAGGCCAAGTTCGTCCAGGACTTCGTCGCCGCCTGGACCAAGGTGATGAACCTCGACCGCTTCGACCTGAAGAAGTGACCTTCCGGCGGCTGTCCGCCGCAAGCCCAAACCCCCAGGCCCGCTCCGGTTCGTCCGGGGCGGGCCTTTGCCTTCCTGGAACGCGTTGCCTACATCCGGGAATCACTGGCCAGCCTTAGAACTCGCCGTGCAGGGGCGAACCCGTGTTTTGCGTTTTCCCACCTTCTCGCCACTGTCCTTGCGCCCCTTATGGAACTCGATCTCACCGGCCCTCATCACGAAGACGCCTACGCCATCCTCTCCGGCCTGGTCACCCCGCGGCCCATCGCCCTCGTCACCACCCTTGATGAACAGGGCCGCGTCAACGCCGCGCCCTTCAGCTTTTTCAACGTGCTCGGCGACAGCCCGCCCATCGTCGGCTTCTGCCCCGGCGACCGCGCCCCCGGCGTGCCCAAGGACACCGCCCGCAACATTCGCCTCACCCAGGAATTCGTCGTCAATCTCGTCGATGAAGGCCTGGCGGAGGCCATGAACCAGTGTGCCGCCTCCCTGCCAGCCGGCGAGGACGAAACCCGGCACGCCGGACTCACCACGCTGCCCTCCAGCGTCGTCAAACCGCCCCGCCTCGCCGAGGCCCCCGTCAGCCTCGAATGCCGCAACATCGGCATCTTCGAGATCGGCGAAAATCGGCTCGTCATCGGCGAAGTCCTGCGGGTGCATGTGCGCGAGGGCATCCTCGATCCCAAGACTTGGCTGGTGAACCCGGCAAACTACCACCCCATCGGCCGCATGCAGGCCCCCAACGGGTACTGCCGCACCCGCGACCAGTTCGAACTGCAGCGGCCGCGCTGAGCCGCAAACACGCCACCCATCCGGATTGCGCCCCAACCTGCACTGACGATTCTGCATCTCTCATGCCTCTGCGCTCCGCCCTGCTCCTCGCCCACCTGGCTTCCCTGTCCGTCGCCCATGCCGAGCGCATGAGCTGGCTGGAGAACGAGCAGATTCGGCTCGGCATCGACCTCGATCGCGGCGGTGCCATCACCTTCCTTGCCGCCAAGACCGACGGCGCCAATGTCATCAACAACTTTGACCTGGGTCGCCAGGTCCAGCTGTCCTTCTACGGCGGTCCGGTGCCGTTTGAGGCGAACGGCCAGAAACCGGCCGCGCACTGGCGCCACCTCGGCTGGAACCCGATCCAGAGCGGCGACGACTTCGACAACCATGGCCAGGTGCTTCGGCATGAGAATGACGGCCGGCGCCTGCACCTTATCTGCCGGCCGATGCAGTGGCCGCTCAATGGCGTGCCC
>JBIJBO010000171.1:0-7493 GCA_044345215.1 Prosthecobacter sp.
CCTCGATGAATGCAATGGCCGGTTCTGCGTCACACCGGAGTTTCCGAAGGGCACTTATGCCTATTTCCTGACCGCCGAATGGCCGGTCATTCCGCGTGGTTTTCGTGGAACGCCGGTGGCATTGCGTGGGCCGTGGCGCTAAGCCGCGCTAGCCGAGCGCGGCGGTGGCTTCCTTGCCCTCGAGCACCTTGCTCGTGGGCTCCTTGATGGCGTGGACAACACCGATCAGCTTGAGCAGGCGCAGCACGTAGTAGGTGGGGTCGATCTCCCACCAGAAGAATCCCTGGCGCGCGCAGTGCGGATAGTAGTGGTGATTGTTGTGCCAGCCCTCGCCCAGCGTGAGGATGGCGAGGATGAAGGAGTTGCGGCTCGATTCGCCGGTCTCGTAGCGGCGCTTGCCAAGCAGGTGGCAGAAGGAATTGATGGCGAAGGTCGTGTGGTAGAGGATGACCGTGCTCAGGCAGAAACCCCAGAGGAAGCCCGGCAGGCCGGCGACCAGGTAGCAGGCAAGCGCCAGCACCATGGGTGGCACAAAGTGATACTTGTTGATCCAGACCAGCTCGGGGTACTTGGTGAGGTCCTTGACGCGCTTGGCGTCGTAGTCCTCATAGTCCGGCGCCAGGATCCAGCCGACGTGGGCCCAGTAAAAGCCCTGCTGTTTGACCGAATGAATGTCGCCGGGTTGGTCGGAGTGCTGGTGGTGGTGGCGGTGGTGGGCCGCCCACCACAGGGCACCCTTCTGGGCCGCCATGCCGCCAAGCCAGGCGAGGACGAACTGGAACCAGCGCGAGGTTTTGAAGGAGCGATGCGAGAAGTAGCGGTGGTAACCACCGGTGATGCCGAATTTTCTCACCAGAAACAGACCTGCACACAGGGCGAGCGAAAGCGGGTCGGGTTTGACGAAAAAGGCGAGGATCGCGAGAACGTGAATGCCGAAGAACAGGATGGCACCGGGGGTCGGTTTGTAGGCGGAACGGGTCACAAAGAAGCGGTCAACTGAGGGCTGTGGGAGCTGGAAAGAGGGCGAATGGACTGCAAATTCGGAAAAAATCAACCTCGGCCTGCAAAAGGCACAAGATTGGCACGGATTCTCACCGCTGAGAAATGGGCAAGTCAAGCATCGTCAACCCGGCGCCAAGAATCGGCAGCGCCACGGATTTGCACCCGGCAGAGGCCGCGCCATGCTGAACCCTTCAACCTCGCCATGAACCTGCTCCGGACTTGCCTCCTCCCTCTCCTTGCCTGCCTGGGCGCCTCGGCCCCGGCCGTTGAAGCCACGCTGGAGCCCTTGAAATACAATCACCCCGGCCTGGTGGTCGATCTCGGCGTCGGCCTCTGGGCCTGGCCGCTGCCGATGGATTTCGACGGCGATGGCGACCTCGATCTGGTCGTCAACTGCCCGGACAAACCCTACAACGGCATCTACTTCTTTGAAAATGCGACGGGCAATACCGCAACAAACCCCATGCCGGTGTTCAAGCCGGGCGTCCGCATCAGCAAGGGGGCTCAGAATGTCCGGGTCAGCCAGGTCGATGGCAAACCGGTCGTGCTGACCCCCAACGCCATGCATCCCGACTTCCGCAAAACCGGCATCGACCAGGAGGTCAAGCTCGGCCTGAAAACCAACATCCACCCGAACAAGGTGCGCGCCAACATGTGGCACCAGGTCGATTATGACGGCGACGGCGTCCAGGACCTCATCGTCGGTGTCGGCGACTGGACCGAGTACGGCTGGGACAACGCCTACGACGCCAACGGTCGCTGGATGAACGGTCCCCTGCGCGGCTACGTGTATGTGCTGCGCAACACCGGCAGCAACGCCAAGCCCGCCTATGCCAAGCCGGAAAAGGTCCTCGCCGGCGGCGACCGCCCGGTCGAAACCTATGGCTGGCCCTGCCCGAACTTGGCCGACTTTGATGGTGACGGCGATCTCGACCTGCTCTGCGGCGAGTTTCTGGACGGTTTCACCTACTTCCAGAACACCGGGACGCGAATGAAGCCGAAGTATGCCCTCATGAAGCGGGTTCTCAACGAGGCCGGCCGGTTCCTTACCATGGATCTGGAGATGATCACGCCGACGGCGATCGACTGGGACAAGGACGGCGACGTCGACCTGATTGTCGGCGACGAGGATGGCCGCGTCGCCTTCATCGAAAACACCGGCAAGTTCGAGGCCGGGGCGCCGGTCTTCCGCGACCCGCGCTACTTCCGGCAGGAGGCGGACCTTGTGAAGTTTGGTGCCCTCGCCACGCCGGTCGGCTTTGACTGGGATGGCGACGGCGACACCGACATCCTATGCGGCAACACCGCCGGCTATGTGGCCTTCATCGAGAACCTCAGCGGCCCCGGCGTCGAACGGCCCAAGTGGGCGGCTCCGAAGTGCCTGGAGGCTGGCGGCAGGGTGATCCGGCCGATGGCGGGTCCCAACGGCTCGATCCAGGGACCCTGCGAGGCCAAGTGGGGCTACACCACCCAGACGGTGGCCGACTGGGATGGCGACGGCCTGCCCGATCTCGTGCTCAATTCCATCCTCGGCAAGGTGGTCTGGTACAAGAACATCGGCACGCGCACCGCGCCCAAGCTCGCCGCCGCGCAGCCGGTTGAGGTCGAGTGGCAGGGCACCCAGCCGAGGCTCGCCTATGGCTGGATGGTGCCGGAAGGCAAGGCCCTGCTCACCCAGTGGCGGACGACGCCGGTGGCGGTCGACTGGAACCGGGACGGTTTGACCGACCTCGTCATGCTGGATCAGGAGGGCTACCTGGCCTTCTTCCAGCGCGCCAGGCAGGACGGCCGGCTGATCCTGAAGCATCCGCGCCGTGTCATTTGTGCGGACCCGCAGGCGCCCAAGGCCGACGCTCAAACACTGGGCAACCTGGCGGTGCGCAATCCCGTGGCGATGACGGCCGGCGATCCCCTGCGCCTGAACGCCGGCATCGCCGGCAAGAGCGGTCGCCGCAAGCTTTGCATCATGGACTGGGATGGCGACGGCCAGCTCGACATCCTGCTCAATTCGGCCAACGCCAACTTCCTCCGCCAGACCGGCTCGGCCGACGGCAAGTGGTTCTTTGCCGACCTCGGCTTGCTGGCCGCGGTCAACATCGAGGGTCACGATGTCAGCCCGACGACGGTCGACTTCAACGGCGACGGCCTGCCCGATTTCGTTGGCGGTGCCGAGGACGGCCACCTGTATTACATGCGCAATCCGAAAGCGAAGTGACCGCGCTTAGTGGCCAACGTGAGTTGGGCCGGCCGGCGTGGTTCATGGGCATCGTCGTGGATGCACGTGAGCGAGTGGCCTGCGGCACATGCGCGCTCCGGGAGCGGCCAACGTGACTTGGCCGGTTTCATCTGCGCCGCGTTCTTTGGCTCAGGCCAGGGCTTTGCGCTTGGCACGAGCGGCCTTTTTGGCCGGGGAGCGTTTCGGCGCCGGCGTCCCGGCGGCTCGCTCCTCCTGGAGGGCGCGCAGCTCTTTTTCGACCTCGGCAAGGCGGCGCGAGGTGGCGTCGAGCTTTTTGGCGACGAGGCGGGCGACAAATTCAAAAAGTGCGGCGTGGAAGGCGGGATCCTCCTCCCGCGGGTGCATGTCCTGAAGGAATTTTTGATCCACCGCCAGGCAGAGCGCCCGGTCGCCTGAGATCACCGAAGCGGCACGCTTGTCATGGTTGACCAGGGCAAGTTCGCCGAACACGTCTCCGACGCGCGTGATGGCGGCGACCTTCTTGCCGCCGACGCGGACCTCAAGCTCGCCGCTGAGCAGGATGTAGATGCGCGAATCAATGCTGCCCTCGCGGATGATGACGTCGCCCGCATCACACTGCAGCAGGCTGGAGGAATTGAGCATCTCATCGAGCTGGTCTTCAGTGAAGCTGTTGAGAAAGGGCACTGCGCTCAGAGGTGCGGGCAGCCTGCCTTCCTCATGGATGTAGGCGTATTCTTTCATGGCGTTTCAGCGGCATTATTCCACGGCTGACGCCCGATGAACAGGGCAATCCCAGCCTGCGGGCGCTTTTTTGAAAAAATCAGGTCTGGAAGCAGCGGTCGCCGGCGTCGCCGAGGCCGGGCACAATGTAAAAATGCTCGTTCAGCCCTGCATCGATCGCGGCGGTGAAGATCGGCACCTCGGGGTGGGCGGCCGTCACGGCGGCCAGGCCTTCGGGGCAGCTGACGACGCAGATGAAGCGCAGGCGCCTGGCGCCTGCGGCCTTGAGCTGGTTGAGGGCGCAGACGGCGCTGCCGCCGGTGGCCAGCATGGGGTCGAGCAGGAAAATGTCGGCTTCGGCCAGCACGGGCGGCAGTTTGGCGTAGTAGGACACCGGCTGGGCGGTGGTCTCATCGCGGGCGATGCCAAGATGGGCGACCACGGCGTCGGGCACCAGGGGCAGGACGGCTTCCTCCAAGCCGAGTCCGGCGCGCAGGATGGGCACGAGGACCACGGGGCGGGCGAAGGCGCTGCCCTCGGTCTCGGCGAGCGGCGTTTGCACTCGGGTGACGGTGGTGTCGAGGTCGGCGCTGGCCTGCCAGAAAAGAATTTCCGCCAAGCGATGCAGGTGCCAGCGGAAGCGTGCCGACGGCGTGGTGGCGTCGCGCAGGGCGGTCAGGTGAATCCGGGCCAGGGGATGGCGGGCGAGCACGGGGTCCATTCCGGCATGCTGCCCGGTTCCGTTGCTGCCGGCAACCGTGTTTATTCGCGGTAGAGGAGGAAGGACTGGCGGCGGCGGCGGAAGGCTTCGGTCTCCGCCTGCCACTGCACCGGAGCACCCTTGCGCAGGGCTTCGAGCAGGCCGCTGTGGTTGAGCAGGGTGTTCACCTTGTCGAGCTCAAACGCGCCATGATACAGGCGCTGCAGGGTGGCGGCGATGGCCAGACCGGTGCGCACGGGCTCGAGAACACGACGGTCGGTGACGCTCAGGCGCACGCCGGCGCAGGGTTGGTTCTTGAAGACGCTGGCCGTTGGGGTGAAGCGGACGGGCAGGAAGCGCAGACCGGGCAGGCCAAGCCGGTTCAACTCGTGGCTGAGCCGGAGGTCGTCGATGTAGGGCGCGCCCAGGATTTCAAAGGGTGTGTCGGTGCCGCGACCGACGCTGATCGAGAACTCGAGCAGGCCGATGCCGGGATAGAGCAGGGCCGCGGTCGGGTTGCGCATGTTGGGCGAGGGATTTTGCCAGGGCAGGCCGGTCTCGTCGAAAAGCTGCTCGCGCCGCCAGCCCTCGACGGGAAGGACGTGCAGGTCGGCGCCGAGACGGCGTTCGGCGTTGAGCAGGCGCGCCAGTTCGCCGGTGGTCATCCCATGGCGAAGAGGGATGGCATGGGTGGCCGTGAAGGTTTCCTGGTCGAGCACGGCCGGGCCTTCGACGGCGTTGCCGCCGACGGGGTTGACGCGGTCGAGCACAAGCAAGGGAATGCCGCGGCGCGCCGCTGCCTCGAGACACAGGCGCAGGGTGGAAAGGTAGGTGTAGAAGCGGCAGCCGATGTCCTGGATGTCGAACACCAGGGCGTCCAGCTCGCGCAGCTGCGCCTCCGATGGCGCACGGCGTTCGCCGTAAAGGCTGAACACCGGCAGGCCGGTCTTGGGGTCTTTGCTGTCGCCGATCTTTTCCTGATCGAGCTCGCCGCGAATCCCGTGCTCTGGGCTGAACAGGGCGCGCAGTTGCACGCCCGGCAGCGCCTTGAGGACGTCAATCGTGCTCTCGCGCCGGACGGTGATGCCGGTGGCGTTGGTGATCAGCCCGACACGTTTGCCGACCAGCGGCGCAAAGCCGTCGCGCGCCAGCACATCGATGCCGTTGAGCACGGTCGGCACCTCGTCGGGCCGGCGCGGGCGCAGCAGGACCTGGGCATGATCCCAGCGGATTCCCTTCAGCGCCTGGGCGGCGGCGCTGCCGACCGCTTCGTAGAGATCGCGCACGCTGCCGCCGCCGTCCGGGTGCAGCCGCGAGCTGAGGAAGACCACGAAACTGCGCGAAAAGGGATCCATCCACAGGCTCGTGCCGGTGAAGCCGGTGTGCCCGAAGGAGCCGAGCGGAAAGTGCGTCCCTCGCGGGCGGCTGAACAGGCTGTCGAGATCCCAGCCGAGGCCGCGGCGTTCGAGAACCGTCGCCGGAGTCTGCACCCGTCGCGCCTGTTCCAGGCTGGCCGCTTGCAGGATGCGCACACCCTCGAGTTCGCCGCCTGCCAGCAGCATCCGGGCATAGCGGGCGAGATCGGCGGCGCTGGTGAAAAGGCCGGCGTGACCGGCAACGCCGCCCATGCGGCGCGCGGTTGGATCATGAACGACCCCGCGCAGCAGGACGCCGGTTTCATCCTTTTCGGTCGGCGCGATTCGCGGATGCCATTCGGCAGGCGGTTTGAAGGTGGTCGACTCCAGGCCCAGGGGTGCAAAGATCCGTTGCCGGGCATAGGCGTCGAGCGGGCGACCGCTGACACGGCGAACGATCTCACCGAGCAGGATGAAGTTGACGTCGCTGTAGCGGAATTGCGTGTCCGCCGGCGTGTCCGGCTGGCACGCGAGGGCGCGGCGCAGGCCCTCTTCGTAACCGCTCCAGGCCGGTTCCCGCGGCACTCCGGCGGGCAGGCCCGAGGTATGGGCGAGCAGGTGGCGCAGACGGATGTCCCGGGCACCGGCGAACTCCGGCAGGTGGCGGACCACGGGATCGTCGAAGCGCAGTTTCCCTTCCTCGGCGAGTGCCAGCACGCAGGGCAGGGTGGCGACGACTTTGGTGAGCGAGGCGGCATCGAAAATGGTGTCGAGTGTCATTGCCTCGCGTGCCGGTTGCAGGGCGCGCGCGCCAACGGCGGACCTGTGGCTGTGGCCGTCCCGCTCCAGCCAGAGCACCGCGCCGGGTGGTGTCTTCCTGCCCACCGCATCGCTGAGCAGGGCGTCGAGGGCCTTCAGCGCCGCCGGCTCAAACACATCCGCTGCAGTGGGAGCGGACAGGAGCATGGCGAAAAGCAGGGGACGCATCGCCCCAGTCAATCGGTTCCGCGCCGGCGAGTCAACCTTGCAGGCGGATGGCTTGGCGGTCATGCTCGGGATGGCCCTGCCATCCGGTCATGCTTTTTGACGCCCACACCCATTTGCAGGACCCGCGCCTCGATCCCTGGCGCGCGACGATCCTGGACGGGTTGTCGCGCCAAGGCATCGCCGGCCTGGTCGTCAATGGCACGCGTGCGGCCGACTGGCCTGCGGTGGCCGCGCTGGCGCTCGCCGACGCGCGCGTGCAACCGTCCTTCGGTTTGCATCCGTGGTGCCTCGAGGAGCGCGGGCCGGACTGGCTGGCGGAGCTGAAGGACTGGTTGCGAAAGTTTCCGCAGGCCGGGGTCGGTGAGTTCGGCCTGGATCGCTGGATGAGGGATCCCGATCTGCCGGCGCAACGGGAGTGTTTTCTCGCCCAGATGGATCTCGCCGTGCGCCTCGAGCGCCCCGCGACGATCCACTGCCTGCGCGCCTGGGGCCTGCTGCAGGAATTCCTGCGCGCCGCGCCGCGACCCGGGCG
>JBIJBO010000172.1:0-7477 GCA_044345215.1 Prosthecobacter sp.
AGGTCCTGCAATCCAGCCAGCAGACCGGCCAGCCCTTCCTCTTCATCGCCGCCTCCAACGAACCGCACACCCCCTGGAACAAGGGCGACCCCTCCGGCTATCCACCCGCCACCCTGAAGCTGCCGCCTGTGCTGGTCGACACCCCTGATACCCGCGACGGATTCTCCAAGTACCTTGCCGAGATCACCTACTTCGACGGCCAGGTCGGCGAACTCCTCCAGCGGCTCGACCGCAGCCGCCTGCGCGATCACACCCTCGTCCTCGTGCTCAGCGAGCAGGGCAACTCCTTCCCCTTCGCCAAATGGACCTGCTACGACGCTGGCCTGCAGAGCGCCTGCCTCGCCCGCTGGCCCGGCCAGGTCCAGCCCGGCACCGTCAGCGACGCCCTCATCGAGTATGTCGACGTCGTGCCCACCTTCCTAGAAGCCGCCGGCCTGGAGCGCCCCGGCATCCTGGACGGCCGCAGCTTCCTGCCCGTGCTCAGCGGCGCCGCCACCACCCACAAGACCCACGTCTTCGGCCTGCAGACCACGCGCGGCATCCACCACGGCTCCGACCACTACGGCATCCGCAGCGTCCGCGACACCCGCTACCGCTACATCCGCAACCTGACGCCCGAAGTCGCCTTCGAAAACTACGCCACCCAAGACGCCACCTTCCAAACCTGGAAACAGCGGGCCGCCGCCAGCGACCCCCATGCCGCCGCCCTCGTCCACGACTACCAGCACCGCCCCGCCGAGGAACTCTACGACTGCCAGGAAGACCCGTGGAACCGTCGCAACCTCATCGAGGATCCCGCCCTCGCCAGCGTCCGCGACCGCCTGCGCACCGAGCTCGACACCTGGATGCACCAGCAGGGCGACGCCGGCCAGGCCACCGAGATGAAAGCCCTCGAGCGCATGCCCCGAGGCGCCAAAGGCTCAGGCGACGCAGCGCCGAAGAAAAAGAAGAAGAAAAAGGCCACCGAGTGAGGCACGGACTCCGGCCGTCGAGGCAAACGTCCGGTGGCCAAGCAGGTCTCAGGTTCAGGCTCGATGGCGCAAAGAATCTGACGTGCGAATACCACCGTGCCAAGCCTGCTGCGTCCGATGACACACGGAGCCTGCCAGCGGAACAGAACCCCCAAAATCCCGTGCAATCTGCAAACCAGTCTTCATGCTGCATTCTCATAATGAAAGCCCTTGTCCTGACCGCGCTGCCCGCCCTCCTTGCAAACGCCGCGGAAACGCGTCTGGTGGATGCCAAGGCCAAAGTGACCCACCCATGGAAAGCACGGGAGACGCGCACACTCGAGGCTTTTCTGGATCTGACACCTTCTTCCCCGGACGAACTCACGCGCTTTGGCGGCCTGCGCATGGAGCCCCGAACCGCCACCGGCTTCTTCCGGGTGGAAAAAATCGGGGAGCGCTGGTGGATGATTGATCCCGACGGGGGCCGCTTTCTGTTTGTCGGTGTTTGCTCGCTCAAGCCAGAAACCCGGTTTGCCTCGCAGCAACCGTTCGAGCAACGGTTTGGCTCGCCGGCGGCCTGGGCCGAGGGCACACTGGCGCTGCTTCGGCACAATGGCTTCACCGGCTGTGGCGGATTTTCCGATGTGGAGACGCTGCGCGCCGCGACCTCACCCCTGCCCTACTCGGTCACCCTGGGACTGATGAGCAGCTTTGGCCGCAAACTCGGCGTCACTCATTCCGAGGCGGGACACACGGGCTACCAAGACGATGTGATCCCGGTTTTTGAAGAGGGCTTCGCAAATCACTGCAGGGAGGAATGCCTGAAACGACTGGCGCCTTTGCAGTCCGACCCATGGCTGGTGGGCGTGTTTTCCGACAATGAACTGCCCGTCAAAAAGGACATGTTGGACCGCATGCTCAAGGCGGGAGGCGCCGCCCGCCGTGAGGCGGAAGCCTTCATGGCAGGCCATGAGAAACCCACCGATGCGGTGCGGCGGGCTTTCGTCGAGCATGTTTTCGACACCTACTTCCGAATCACCACGAAAGCCATTCGCGAGGCCTTGCCCAGGCACCTTTGCCTGGGCTCCCGGTTTCACGGCCCCGCCAAGACCGCCAGTGGAGCCTGGAAGGCGGCCGGGCGTTGGTGCGATGCGGTTTCCATGAACTACTATGATCATTGGAACCCTCAAAAAGAGCATCTGAGCCAGTGGCACGAATGGTCCGGCAAGCCCTGCCTGATCACGGAATTTTATGTCAAGGGCATGGACAGCGGGATGGCCAATGCCAGTGGTGCCGGCTGGGTGGTGAAAACCCAGGCGGACCGCGGGGCCTTCTACCAAAACTTCGCCCTCGCCCTTCTGGAATCGGGAACCTGCCTCGGCTGGCACTGGTTCAAGTACATGGACAATGACCCGTCGAACACGAAGACCGACGCCTCCAACCGCGACAGCAACAAGGGCATCCTGAACTCGCGTTACGAGCCCTACGCCCCGCTGCTCGACGCGATGGCGGAATTCAATCGCCGGCTCTATCCCATCGTTCTGCGACTGGAGGCCACGCAGGCCAGGTGAGCCGCGAAGATCCACCTGCGGCGCGGATCGTTGCCCAACACCTGCTGCAAACGCCCCAGGAAAAGCTGACGACTGGCCTTGCCCACAGCTCGGAACCGCTCAACTCACGCGCGGCTCGAGCTTGGTCGGGCAACCCGGCGCCCAAGCCGGCGGTTGCGGCCGCGGGCAAGATCGGCTAGGTCAGAGGCCTTCCTTATGAGCGATCTCCATCTTCTTGTCACCGGCTGCAAGGGCCGCATGGGCCAGGCTGTCATCAGCGCCGCGGCGGCGCAGGGCGTGGCTGTGGGCGCGGCCATCGATGTCGGCGATGCCCTGCCGGACGCGCTGGCGAAGTGCGACTGCGTCATCGATTTCAGCTCGCACCATTTCACGAATGAGCTGCTCGCCGAGTGCCTGCGCCAGAAGAAGTCGCTCGTCATCGGCACGACCGGCCACACCGACGACGAGCTGGCGGCGATCCGCGAGGCGGCGAAGAGCCTGCCGGTCGTGTTTGCCTCGAACTTCAGCGTCGGCGTCAACACGCTGTTCTGGCTGACCCGCAAGGCCGCCGAGCTGCTCGGCCCGGAGTTCGACCTCGAGGTCGTGGAGATGCATCACCGGATGAAGAAGGACGCGCCGAGTGGCACCGCCCGCAGCCTGGTGGAAATCCTCGCCGACGTGCGCGGCCTGTCCTATGACAGCGACTGCCGCCACGGCCGCTTTGGCGACGTCGGGGCGCGCACGCCGGTGGAGATCGGGGTGCATGCCCTGCGCGGCGGCGATGTCGTGGGCGATCACACGGTCATCTTTGCCAACACGGGCGAACGGGTGGAACTGACCCACAAGGCGAGCAGCCGCGACACCTTTGCCGGCGGGGCCGTGCGCGCGGCGCGCTGGCTGGCCGGCCAGCCGGCCGGTCTCTACGACATGCAGGACGTGCTCGGCCTCAAGTGAGATGACCGCTTACGGCATCGCCTTTGGCTCGAACCTTGGCGACCGCGCCGCTCACCTGGAGGCCGGTCTTGAACGCCTGCAGGCGCAACTGCCCGGCGCCCGGCTGTTGGCGCGGGCGGGCTGGTATGAGACGGAACCGGTCGACTGCGCTCCCGGCACCCAGGCCTTCCTGAACTCGGTCGTCGAGATCGAATCGGCCCTGCCGCGCGCCGCCGTGCATGCGCAGCTGCAGATCATCGAGCAGGCGCTGGGCCGGCCGCGCGAGCGCGAGAAGAACGCGCCACGCCCCCTCGACCTGGACGTGCTTTATGCGGGTGACTGCGTCAGCGACGATGCCGCGCTCGTGCTGCCGCATCCGCGCCTGCACCTGCGCCGTTTCGTGCTGGCGCCGCTGGCGGAGATCCGCCCGGACTTGATCCTGCCCGGCCAGACGCGCAGCATCGCCGAACTGCTGGCCACGCTGGACGATGATCCGGCGGCGGTGCGCCGCTTGGGCGACTGGGGCGATGCGTCTTGACGCTGGGCCGGGGCCGGGCTGATTGCGGCGTGAGAACCGCCCTGCTCCTGCTTTGCACCAGCCTGCTCGCCCAGGCCCAACCCGTCGCCCGCACCGTCATCGCCCACCGCGGCGCCAGTGGTCACCTGCCCGAGCACACGCTGGAGGCGGTGGCGATGGCCCACGCGCTCGGCGCGGAGTACATCGAGCAGGATGTCGTGATCAGCCGCGACGACGTGCCGGTGGTGCTGCACGACGTGCACCTCGACACCGTCACCGATGTGGCCACGCGCTTCCCGGACCGCCGCCGCGCCGATGGTCGCTGGTATGCCCTGGATTTCGACCTTGCCGAACTCAAGCAGCTGCGCGTCACCGAGCGCTTTCATGCCAAGACCGGCAAGCAGGTCTTCCCCCAGCGTTTCCCGATCTGGCAGGGCCGGTTTGAAATCCCCACGCTGGAGGAGGAACTGGAACTCATCGCCGGCCTGAACCACAGCACCGGCCGTGTCGCCGGCATCTATCCGGAGATCAAGAAACCCGCCTGGCACCGCGCGCAGGGTCATGACCCGAGCCCGATCGTGCTGGCGGTGCTGCGCAAGCACGGGTACCAGAACAAGGACGACGATTGCTTTGTGCAGTGCTTCGAGCACGCCGAGGTGCAGCGCCTGCGCCACGAGCTCGGCTGGCAGGGCCGGCTGATCCAACTGCTCGGCGGCGGCGCCAAGGGCGAGGACGGCACCGATTTCCAGCACCTGCGCACACCCGCAGGCCTGGCCGAACTCGCGCGGACGGCCGACGGCATCGGCCCGGCCATCGCCAGTGTGCTGGAGGGCGACTCGCCCGTGCAGCGGCGGGTGACGGCCCTGGTCGCCAACGCTCACCGCGCCGGCCTGCGCGTGCATCCCTACACCGTGCGCGCCGATGAACTGCCGAAGTGCGTGGCGAGCGCGGCGGAACTACTGCGCGCACTCTTCGACGAGGCCGGGGTCGATGCCGTGTTCTCGGACTTCCCCGGAATTCGCTGAGCCCGCGCTTCAGGCGCGGTAGAGGCGGCGCACCTCATCGGCGAAGATTTCCAAACCCTCCTGCACAACCTGATGCGGCTGCGAGAAAGTCAGGCGGAGGCATTCCTGCGGATGCCGCCAGGGTGCGTCGTGACCAAAGGCGAAGTAGTGCCCGGGAATGACCAGGACATTGCGCTCCTTGAGGCGGCGGTAGAGTTCGGCGGCGGGCACCGGCAGATCCTGCAGCCAGAGCCAGAGGAAAAACGCGCCCTCCTGCTCGTGCAGGGCCCAGGGCAGGTCGTCGCCGAGCGCATCGGCGAGCACGGCGGTGGCGAAGGCGGCGCGCTCCTGGTAAAACGGCCGGATGACCTCGCGGCTGAGACGCAGCAGGCGGTCGTCGGCGAGCAGCGGTGTCAGCAGGGCCTGGCCGAGGTTGCCATTGGCGAGCGAGACGATGGCGTTCATGTTGGCGAGCGCCTTGACGATGGGGGCATCGGCGACCAAAACGGCGGTGCGCAGGCCGGGCAGGCCGACCTTGCTCAGGCTGATGCTGAAGACCATGCCGGGCTCCCAGCGCGGGCGCCAGTCGCCATGCAGCACGCCGGGAAAGGGATGGCCGTAGGCGTTGTCGACCAGGAAGGGAATGCCCTGGGCGCGGGCGAGGTCGCGCAGGCGGTCGAACTCCGCGGGCGTGAGCACGTTGCCGGTGGGATTGGTCGGGCAGGACACGCAGAGCGCGGCGATGTCCGGCGTCAGGCGCAGGCGCTCGAAGTCGACGCCATACTTGATCGTGTGCGGACCGCGCCGCTCGATGCGCGCCGGCAGGCCGGTAAACTGGCCTTCGCTCAGCGCCTGATTGGCGTAGCCGATGTACTCGGGCAGCAGCGGAAACAGGATGCGTTTGCGCCCGCCCGCGGCCTCGCCGGCGAGCAGGTTGAAGAGCAGGAAAAAGCCGGTTTGGCTGCTCGGCACGACGGCGATGTTTTCCGCACCGACCTGCCAGCCGCACTCGCGGCGAAGGAAGCCGGCCATGGCCTCACGGAAGACCGGGCTGCCGCCGGGAGGCTCGTAGTTGAGCAGGGCGCGATCGAGCGCGGCGCCGTCGTCGAGCAGTTCGCGCATGCGCTCGCGCCAGAGCGTCTGCACCTGCGGAATGGCCGCCGGCTGACCGCCGCCGAGCATGCGCATGTTGGGATGGGTCGACAGGGCCGCGCCGAGGTCGTCCATCAGTTCCTGGATGCCGCTGGGCCCGCCGAGGCGCTGGCCGATGCTGGAGAAATCGGGCATGAGACACTCAGCCAAGAGCCGGGGCGGGCGCGCGTCAAGCGCCGTCGCGGGCACGCAAAGCGTCGATCTGCGGGCCGCGTGCGGCGGCCAGACCCTTGTAGTCGGCCACGGCCTCGGGCATCGATTCCAAAGAGATGGCGAGTCGCCCAGCCAGACCCGGCTCAGCGGCGAGGGCATCGAGCCGGTGATGGCTGACACGGATGCCGAACAGCAGGGCCGGCGCAGCACGGAGCCGGGTCAGGAACTGCGTTTCCAGGCGCAGCCAGGTGGTCGCCAGGGTCGCGTCGGCCGCGAGACCGGGCAGGTCGCGCACCGGATGATGGTTGAGTTCGGTGTCAGCACTCAGGCCCCAGTTGTCGCGCTCCCAGCCGGCGCCGGGTTCGAGTCGGGCGAGAAAGGCGGTGATGCCGCGGCCGAGTTCTTCCTGCAGGCCGGGCACCGGCGCATGCACCTCCGCAAGAGGGCGGCCGAGCTTGGCTTCGAGCGACCAGGCCGAGGGAAACACGACCACACCGCCGAGCAGGCGATGCCCATCGGCCGGATCGGCGGAGAGCACCAGCCAGTCGGGCTCGAGGCGGCGCGCCGATTCCTGCAGCGTCTGTAGCGCGGGCTGTAAAGCGGCGGCCTCACTGAGCCAGGCCAGCGCGGCCGCGGCCGCTGTTCGCCCCTCCGGCAGGCACTGGAGATGGCGCTCGGGAGCCAGGTCGACCCATCGGTGGCGCTCGGCCAGCACGGCCGGATCGGCACCGCCCCAGAATCGCGACGCATCGCCGGGCCGCAGGTGCATCTGCCAGCGATGGCCGGCTTCAGGAAACAGACGCTGCCATTCGGGCTTCATGGCCAACTTGAAACCTGGAACCTGAAACCAACTTCCCTAGCGCACATCTCTCCACAGCCAGCGCAGGGCGTCAGGCAGGCTCGGCCCCATGCCGCGGCTGCCGTGGAAGCACTCGTTCCAGTCGACCCGATGGTCGTAGCCCATGAACTTGAGGCTGGCCTCCATCATGCGGTTGGCGAGCGGCCAGTTGCCGAACTTGTTGTCGAGGTCATTCCTGCCCTCGAGCAGGTAGACGCGGATCGGTTTGCGCTCGGTGACGCGCAGCAGGTAAGGGTAGGCGTTGCCGCCGCGGATGTCGACGAAGGTGCCGACCCAGCCGAGCACCTTGTGAAACTGGTCGGGGCGCTCCCAAGCGGCGGTGAAGGCGCAGATGCAGCCGGAGGAACCGCCGGCGATGG
>JBIJBO010000173.1:0-7475 GCA_044345215.1 Prosthecobacter sp.
TTCCTGATCTTTAACCGCGCCGGCTTGCCACTGCAAAACCAGCGGGCCGGTTGGGGCCAACGTGACATTTAGAACGGCAAGCACCGCCTGCACATTTTTCCATGAAACCTGGTCTCCACCGGACTCGATGCACTGCACGACCTTGCGGCTGACGTTGGCCAGTGCAGCAAGTTCGATCTGTGAGAGATCCGCAGCTTTGCGGTGGAAACGCACCAAGGAAGCCAGATTCATGTTTTTGTTCCCTATGAGGGGCAAAAGTAATCTACTTCATTCAATATTCAAGAGATTCGGGCACAAGTTTACCTTTTCGCCTCTTTTAGGGTGCAATAAAGCCGCCAAACCCGCATTCACTCCTGATCTCATCGCAGAGCGGCGCCAATGCTCCCTTTAAGAGGCATAGACCCCCTTTTCGCCGGGTGTGCTCGATGCTTCCCGCTCGGGAACATGAAGGCCAAAGCTTTTTATGCAGAGCGTTTCACTCCGGGGTCTTCTCTTTGCTCTCCCTGTTCGCATGACGGTCGCTGCCGTCACCTTGCTGCAAAGCATCGCGCAATTCCTATCCGGAAACTCGGTTCGCAATCCGGTGTCGTCTGTGACGACAGGACCTGTGGGCATCCCGAATTTTCCTCGGAATTTGCATTCCGATAGAATGATGAATCCTTCGCACGAGGGAGTCGCAAACAGCTTGGCGCCGACATGATGAAGCGCTTGGCCGGGACCAGTCTCTCGCGCCAATTCGCCGTCGTGAACTACTTCGCCAGCGAGTTCAAATAATGCTCCAGATTCGTATAGCCGTCCTTTTGAGTGATGTTGCCATCGCTTGAATCACCTGGGTCGAGATCGTGCGCCTTTTCCCAAGTGTCGCTCATCCCGTCGCCGTCACCGTCCTTCGGTGCTTCACCATTTTTCAGCCTCGGCCAGCTGCCCACCTCTTTCTGGCTGTCGATTCGGCGATGCGTGCGGTCCTTCACACCGGCGATGACGCGTTCATCGGCAGAGTCTCGCACTTTGCTGGCACCGGCTTTGGTCAAAACAAGCTCGTAGGCTGCTTCGGCACTTTGCGTGGCGGGACGGTCGGTTTTCGCAACGATTTCGGCGGGTTGCTTGAACTTCTCCGGCGTGACCTCGCCGATGTATTTGCCTCCGCGCACGCCCCATTGAAAGGCGGCGTAGTTGTCGCTGCTCCATTCGGGCTTGCCTTCGAAGACGTTGCCGCCCAGAAAGCCTGTCGTGACGTTCTGCGCCTCCGCTTTGGGCGCAATGGGATACGGATCGCGCTTGAAGTCGGTGTTTGGCCCTGGTCGCCAGTAGTTGTTGACCAGGTTGAAGCGACCCGTGGCGAGGTTGCAAGCTCCCTCCCAGTTGTAGATGACGTTGTTGCGGAAGTCAAAGATGGCATCGGCGGACGATTGCGGCGGGGGATAGCCTCCCAGTGTGGGATGCCGGTCGCGACTGCTGAAGAGCAGGTTGTGATGAATGCTGACATTTCCCCTGGTCTTACGGATGGACATGAGCATGGCGTGCCCGCCCTTATGGTGGGTGCTTTCGTGGAGCGCCTCGCCAAAAAGGCACCACTGCATGGTGAAACGATCCGCCGCATACACGTCCATGATGCCGTCAATGCCCCAGGTGGCGGTGAGATGATCAAAGATCATGTCCCGGCAGCCTTCCTTCTCCGGCCCGACATTGATCACGTCCTCGGAGGTCTTCGTTTCATCGCCGAGGCGAAAACGCAGGTAGCGGACCACGATGTCGGAGCACTTCGAAAATGCGATGCCGTGATCCCGCAGCGTGATGCCATCCCCGGGAGCCGTTTGACCAGCCAAAGTGAGGCCCTTCACGCTTTCGATCTTCAGCGGACTCTTCAGCTTGATGGTGCCTCCGACATCAAAAACGACCGTGCGTGGCACATCGGCCTTCTTCGATTTGATGGCATCCCGCAGACTCCCCTTGCCACTGTCGTCGAGGTTTGTGACGTGATAGACGTCTCCGCCACGTCCTCCATTGGCGAAGCGGCCGTAACCTTCCGCGCCGGGAAAGGCTGGGGTCGTTTCCGCCGCATGGGCGGCCGGGAGCATCAGGGCGAAAACAGAAGCGAGCGTTTTCATGACTTTTTCAAGCTATGGTTGACCGCAGTCACGTCATGGCAGTTTACTGCAAAAGACATTCATAATCCTGCAACCGTCCTCGAATGCCTTCGTTCAACGTCGGTGATGAAAAAGAAGCATCCGCATGTTCTTGTCGCCCTGGGTTGGTATGACCATCGCTTGCTGCAGGGCATCGCCACGTACGCCACCGAGCATTCGTGGCATCTCGCGGCGCACAGCATCATCCATGAGAAAGTGATTCCGTGGGGGTGGGAAGGCGATGGCGTGCTGGCATGGCTCGCGGCGGACGATGAGCTGGCGCGGTTCGTGGTGTCAGTGAAGAAGCCCACGGTGGACTTCTCCTTGCGCCGCGCGGAGCTGCCATTCGCTCACGTGGTGCAGGATCACGCCCTCTCTGGCAGGATGGTGGCAGCGCATTTTCTGGAGCGCGGCTTGCGGCACTTTGCCATCTACTCCGACTCGCAGAACTGGTCCCAAATGCAGCGCGGCGAAGCCTTCGAGCGTCACCTGCGGCTGCGAGGTCACGCCTGTGAAACGTGGCGGTGGGATGACAAAACCACACGAAGTCCGCAGCGGCGCATCTGGGCCGCACGCCGTCGCTGGCTCATGGAGCATCTGCGTTCGGCACCGAAGCCGCTCGCGTTGTTTGCCGTAAACGGCAGCCTCGCGGTGGAAGCACACGAGCTCTGCGCGGATGCGAAGATCAGCGTTCCACAGGAGGTGGCCATTGTCGGAATCGACGATTACCTGTTGTCGGTTGGCGCTCACAGCTCCCACATCTCCGGGGTGGATACACGGCTGGAAGAGCAAGGCTATCGAGGCGCCGAACTGCTCGGCCGCATCATGCGCACGGGCAGAACACCGTGTCGTCCGGTCCGCATCGCGCCCTCGCGTGTGGTCACCCGCAAAAGCAGCGACATGCTGGCCGTGCCTGTCGAAGGCCTGTCAAAGGCGCTGCGCTTTATCATGGCGCATTTTGCCGAACCACTCGCTGTCCGTGACATCGCCGTTGCTGCCGGAATGTCGGAGCGGAGCCTCCATCTCGCCTTTACAAAGCATCTGGGCACTCCACCCGGCATGAAACTCATTCAGACAAGAATGGATCATGCCAGCCGCCTGCTCACCTCGACGAACGAGAAGATCGAACCGATCGCGACACGCTGCGGCTACCCGAGTCTGAACGCGTTCTTCACCGCCTTCAAAAAGGCCAAAGGCAGCACACCCGGGGCTTATCGTCGTGACAAAAGCCGTTTCGGATCTCGGCTGCGTTGAACCTCCGCTCCTCGCTCAACGGGTCGGAGTCGTTTTGTTTTGGCCTTGCTCCTCCATCCACCTGAGCAGCAACGGAAAGGCGGGCTCGGGCATCTTGCCGTGGTCGAAGCCATCGAGCTCGTGGAGCATCGTGGCTTTGTGACCGTTGAGTTTCATCATGCGCCAGAAGTAGGCGCACTCCTCGTGGCGGCCCATGAGTTCCTTCTCGCGGTCGCCCGTGACGAGGAGGATGGGCGGGGCGTCTCTCCGGACATGAAACAACGGCGCGAGGCCGTCGACGACGGGCTGTGCCTCCCCGATGCCGCGCTCTTCACGAATGGTGAAGTGGGTGATGACCTGCGGGCTGAGCGGGATGAGCCCGGCGAGGTCGTCAGCATTCGCGCCGTGCCTCGCAAGCCACTGCCTGTCCAGGCCGCACATCAGTGTGAGGTATGCCCCGGCGCTGTGGCCGCTGACGAAGACGCGCTGCGGGTCGCCGCCGAATTCGGCGATGTGCTTCAAGGTCCACGCGATGGCCGCGGCGGCGTCTTCGATGAACACGGGTGACTTCACGCCGGGGCTGAGGCGATAGTTCACGGCCACGACAGCGATGCCTTGGTTGCGCAGCGGCAGCGGGATGGAGCGCTCACCCTGCGTCAATCCGCCGCCGTGAAACCAGATGAGGGTGGAGAACGGCTTCCTCCCTGACGGTGCATAGACGTCGAGCCTGCAGCGCTGGTTTTGCGCGGCGCTGACGCCTTTTTCTTCGCGATAAAGCAGGTCCGTGGTGAGGTGGTAGCCGCCGTCGATGACCTGCTGGGCGCGTTCCCGGGCCACACCCGCGAGAACGGCCTCGGCTTCAGTGAACTTTGACGCAAACATCATTGTGGCGGCTTCATCGAGCTTCTTGGCATTGCCGCCGCGCTTGCGCAGCTGGTAAAGCATCACAGGCAGGCGCAAATCAGCAGGATTGCCGCAGCGCGGGAGCTTTTCGAGATGGCGGTAGCCATTGTTGCAGGTCGGCTCGATCATCGTGCCCTCGCCGTAGTCATTCCAGGTGGCGATCTGGATGAGCGGGGCCTTGCTCTCGAGCGCCAGGGCAAGGGATTCTGTCAACGTGAGCCCCGCTCTCGGGGCGATGGCGCCGTAGCTGTCATGCACACCCGCCTGTTTGTAGATGTCTTTGAAGCCGGGAAACACGGTGGCGATGAAAGGCTGCTTCTGCGCATAGATGAGGCCGAGCTCCCTTCTCCACTCCTCCGCCGAGATCGACTTCCCGCCGGTGACCGGTGGCCAGGCAAAAGCGCCATCAAGCCCGTTGCTCTTCACGAGATGGGGGAGTCCGAAGACGAGCGGTTTGGACGCGAGTTCGAACTTCCACTTCAAATGCTGCGGTCCGAAGACCAGGAGAACCGGGCGGCCGTTTTGCCGTTCATAACTCGTGTCGGCGAAAAAGTGCTCTTCGGCCCACTGCAGGTCTTTTTCGGCCTGTATGGTGTCTTCGCCTTTTGGCAGTGACTTCACCGCCTGATCCTCGTAGCACACCGCGAAGCTCAAGCCGGCCTTCTTGAGCCACGGGATGAGTTTTTGCGTGTTGCGGTGGTTCATCGCGTGGTCGTTCAGATCACTCGTGCCATACCAGTCGATGACCACGCCATCGAGGCCCGCGATCTTCATGAGCAGGGTCTGGCATTCCAGAGCATGATCGTCTCCCGAGTCATACGGGCCGATGAGCGGATAGTCATGCGAGGCGATTTTCCGATGGTCATCCCACCTCCTTTGCTCCGGGTCGAAGTGATTCATCGTCCAATGCCAGCCCCACGCGCCGCTGACATCCTTCGTGGCAAACCAAGGCATGTAGTGGGCGAACAGGCGCGGCTCCGCTGGAAAAGCGGAGAGCAGGGGGCAGAGAACGATGAGCAGGAGAACTTGACGCATCGGGATCAAAACAAGGCTTTCACCGCTGGCTTGGTGACCTTCCCCATCGCATTGCGCGGCAGCTCGCCGACGACTTTGAGGCGCTGGGGTATCTTGTAAGCGGAAAGACGGCCTTTGCACCAGCCACGCAGCTCGCCGAGCTCCAGAGCGCCGCTTTTTAGCACCACGGCGGCGCTGACAGCCTCTCCCCAGGTGTCGTCTGCCAGGCCGATCACGGCGCACTCGGCGATGAGCGGATGCTCCAGAAGCGCGGCCTCGATCTCGAGGGCGCTGAGCTTGTAGCCGCCGCTCTTGATGATGTCCACGCTCAGACGGCCCATGATGCGGTAGTAGCCACGCTCAAGCACCGCCATGTCGCCCGTGCGGAACCAGCCATCTTCAAAACTCTCCTCCGTGGCCTGAGCGCGGTTCCAATAGGCTGAAAACACTCCCGGGCCGCGCACCTGAATTTCCCCCGGCTCATCCTCAGCCGTGATGACGGGGCCGTTCTCTGGCTTCAGACGCACTTCGACGCCCGGCAACGGCGCGCCGACGGCTCCCGGCCGGCGCTCACCGCGATAAAGGTTGGAGATGGCCATGCCGATTTCCGTCATGCCGTAGCGTTCGAGCAATTCCTGCCCGGTGAGCCTTGTCCAGCGGCCATGCACGCTGGCTGGCAGGGCGGCGCTGCCGCTGACCATGAGCCGCATCTTCTGGAAACCGGACAGCATGGCCGCGCGGTCCGCATCGCTCGCGGATTCGATGGCCTGAATGAGCTTCACGTAGATCGTGGGCACGGCCATGAAGAGCGTGTAGGCGGCGGCGCGCACGCGGTCGAGGATCGTGCTCATCTCGAAACGTGGAAACGGCTCCACCAGCGCGCCGCACCACAAGGCGCAGCCGGTGATGTTGATGATGCCGTGGATGTGATGGAGCGGCAGAAACATGGGAACGCGATCTTCCGCACTCCATTCCCAGGCCGTCACGAGGCTTTCGATTTGGGCCTGGATGTTTGCATGAGTCGTCACCACTCCCTTGGGCTTGCTGGTGGTGCCGCTGGTGTATAGGATCATCGCTCGGCGGCTCGCGTCGATCTCCGGCAGCGGTCTCGCACCGCCCCGGATGGAGCTTGCGAGCACGAGCCGGATACCCTGTCGCTCGCAAAGCGGCGCGATCGTGTCGGTATCCGCGATGACGATGCTCACCTGCGAATCCGCCAGCGCATACTCCCACTCCGATTCGGTCGCCGACAAACAAATCGGCAGCTTGATGCCGCCCGCCCGCCAGATGCCCCACTGCGCGGCCGTGTACTCAAACCCCGGCGTCACCAGCAAGGCCACACGCGCCTCACGCAGATCGTTTTGATCTCCCAGCAGTGCCGAGGCGATCTCCGCAGACCGATCCAGGAGCTGCTGATACGTGTGCGAAGCTTCCGGCGTGCGAAAGGCGGTCCGATCAGCAAACGAACGGGCGCGGAGAATGAAGGGAAGGTCGGGCATGATTAAAAGAGAGCACGTGCGATCATAAACACCGCCGAAGGTCCCAGGATGCAGCCGAGGCCGGTGTAGAAGGTGGCTGTCATGGCACCGTACGGCACGAGTTTGGGATCCGTGGCGGCGAGGCCGGCCATGACACCGCTGTTCGTGCCCATGAGGCCGCCGAAGATCATGGCAGTGCGCGGATTGTTGAGGCCAATGGCTTTTGCGAGAAACGGTGTGGCGATCATCACCGCGATGGCTTTCACCAGGCCTGCGGCGATGCTCAACGCAATGACTTCGCTGCTCGCGCCAATGGCACCACCAGTCACCGGGCCAACAATGTAGGTCGCCGCGCCTGCACCGATGGTGGTGATGCTCACGGGGTCACGATAGCCAAAGGCAAAGGCCACCGCGCCACCGGCAAAAAAGGACACGAACAGGCCCAAAAACAGTGACGCGATGCCAATGACGCCGCTTTTGATGAACTCCTCCAGCCGCACACCGAACGCCGTCGCCACGATGGCGAAATCGCGCAGCATCGCGCCGCCCATGAGACCCACGCCGGTGAGCATCGGCACGTCAGCGATGCCGTTTTTGCCTCCCGCGAGCACCGCCATGAGCAAACCGATCAGAATGGCAATGGCACTGCCGTGCAGGCGGCCTCGCGTGAGCCGTGCGCTTGCCCAGTACGAAATGAGCATGATCAGGCCTATGAGAGCAA
>JBIJBO010000174.1:0-7385 GCA_044345215.1 Prosthecobacter sp.
AGCAGGGTGTGCGCCTTACGCAGTGCTACGCTGCCAGTGCGGTATGCAGCCCGTCACGATCAGCCTTGCTCACTGGCCGCACGCCTCATCGCAATGGTGTGTATACATGGATCGCCGAGGGTTCAGAGGTGCATCTGCGGACGAGCGAGGTGACGCTGCCGTTGCTGCTCAAGAGGGCGGGCTACACGACTTGCCATAGCGGCAAGTGGCATCTGAACGGCCTTTTCAACAACCCCGCACAGCCACAGCCAGGCGACCACGGCTACGACTGGTGGATGGCCACGCAGAACAACGCGGCGCCGACGCATGAGAATCCGGACAATTTCGTTCGCAACGGTCTGGCTGTTGGCCCGATGCAAGGCTACTCCGCGCCGCTTGTTGTCAGCGAGGCCATCACATGGCTCAGGGAAAAGCGTGATGCCTCAAAGCCCTTCTTTCTGGCCGTATGGACGCATGAGCCTCACTATCCGATCAAGTCGGATCCGAAGTTCAAAGCACTCTACCCGGATCTGACCGATGATATGCAGCGTGAGCACCACGCGAACGTGACACAGATGGATCATGCTTTCGGCCTGCTGATGAAAGCTCTCGACGAGCAAAACCTGGCTGAAAGCACGTTTGTGTTCTTTACTTCCGACAATGGTCCCGAAGGTGATGGCATCAAATCGCCCGGGAGAGGCTCCAGCGGCGGTCTTCGCGGTCGCAAGCGCGATCTGCACGAAGGGGGCATTCGCGTTCCAGGACTTGCTCGCTGGCCAGGGAAAATTCAACCTGGCGCCACATGCAAAGTGCCAGTCATTGGCAGTGATATGTTTCCAACCATGCTAAGCATTGCCGGCTTGGAGGCGCCAAAGGATCGCACGCTTGATGGAGTGAATGCTTTAGCTGCTCTTGTTGGCGACGCTAAGAAGCTTGAAAGGCCTCAGCCGTTCTATTGGCGTCTGCACATGGCCCCCAACGCCAAAATCGCCATGCGGATAGATGATTGGAAAATTCTTGCGAATGCCGAGCTGACCGAATTTGAACTCTACAATCTCAAAGATGACCCGAAGGAGACCGCCGACCTCAAGGACAAGGAACCGCAACGATTCAACGAGCTAAAAAGCCGCCTGATCGAACATAACGCCAAGATCAACGCTGAAGGCCCCGATTGGTGGCAGCGCCTGAGCCCCAACGGCGGGACTGATCCCAAAAAGGCAGCTGGGAAGAGGAAAAAGAAGTCGCCATGACGATCGCAATGCGTGGGCATCCTGTGCCAGAAGTTGCTTGAAGGCGCTTGATGCTGCCTGCCTGCAATGGTCCACCGCCTCTTTCCGTGTTGACGCGCGCTCCGTTGCGTGAGTCAGCTTGAACCGATCTGGCGCGAAGCCTGGCGGCCTCCGGACCGCCGCCTGCCCTGGGCCTGGGCGGAGGAGCATGTCCACGCCATCCCGTATTCGCCGGTGCCCGGGCGCTTCCGGGCCGACAAATCCCCGTGGCTGAAGGAGCCGCTGGAGGAGCTGGTGGATCCCAAGGTGAGGATCGTTTCCATCCTCGCCTCGATTCAGTCCTCGAAGACCAACATCGGCGAGGTCGGCCTCTGCTACATCATCGCCAACCGGGAGAGGAGGGCCAAAAAGTCAGACAGGTACCCGGAATGTGAGCTAAAGCCGTGTGCTAGAGGCCCAAAAGGGTTCTAATTTTCGTGTGCTAAACTTAGCAGGCATTGCGAAAATTGCTTATGCACCCTTTTCCGGAAACCCCTCGTTTTGAGTGGTTTATGATGGTCGGGCCGGCGAGATTCGAACTCACGACCTCTTGCACCCCATGCAAGCGTTCTACCAGGCTGAACTACGGCCCGACCTTCTGGCGGGGCGGCACTGCCGCCCGGCTGGGATCGCTACTGTGCGCAGTCTGGCCGTGCGCGCAACTGACTTTGTGCGGCAACGGTCATTTTTCGTTGGCAAGTCTCACTTGAGTTCAACAGGCTCACGATCGCCGAGTTGGAGGGTCGGTGCCTTTGCTTCGTCACTGACGTTGAACGCAACCCAATGGCCGGCGACTGCGTGGGCGGGGAAGCCGCAGGCCAAGGCGTATTCTCCGGCCTCATCGGCAGTGAAGCTGAAATCCGCCTTGCTGAAGGTCTGGCCAGTCAGGTGTTTGGCGGTCGCGCCTCCCTCGAACCAGGGTTCCGACATCTGCAGTTTTTTCGTGTCGGCGCGTTCGATGACGATGGCGCTGTGCGGAATCGGGCTGGGATTGATGAAGGTGACGTCAACTCTCCAGCCTGTGGGCACGGTGAGGACGGCCTTGCCGTGCGACCAGCCGTTGAAATTCATGCCGTAATTGGCGGCATTGAAGGTTGCGACAAGCGTGACCTGCACGCTTTTCGGCGTTTTGCCTTGCCTCAGCAGATCGGCTTCGTTTACGCCCGCGAACAGTTCATGCTTGATCCCGGGGATCGCGGTGCCGTGGCCGTGGTCGGCAGGCGGTGTTTGGGCGGCGAGGGGCAGAGCGGTGAGCAGACTCAGAGAAAGGACACGAAGCATGGCGGCAAGAGGGTGGCGCATGATGGGACAAATTCAATGCGGGAAGTGTTGTTGATCCAGGGGGTCAGGATTCGCTGGAGGCGTCTTCCTGCAATCCAGGCACGGGTCGTGCCTTGTCGGCATAGCGGTCGAATCGGTTGGATAGAATCAGGAGGGTTGGTGCCCACAGGCCGACAAAGATGCCAAAGCGCTCGGCATGAGCCTGCTGCTGCGGGTCATCGCCGTTGAGGAACCACCAGATCCAGACCGAAAGCAGGATGGAAAGCATGCCAGCCTGGAAACAAAGCGTGCTGAGGGTGCGGCAGATGTTGGGATTCATGGCAGCCGCATTTTAACAGTCAGCCATCCCGAAAGACAAGCTTCGGTTGCGAGCGCAACCAGATTTGCAGAACGATATGCCCTTCTGGGAATGATCAGAAAGCGGCGAAACCTGCACGCATGTCCTGTGGGCTGGCAGCCGTTTCAGGGGTGATGTTCAAGGTGGTGGCGCGGGAGAAGCGATTCACCATGCAGGCAGGGTCCTGATGACGTGCTTCCCGTTAAGGGACGCCACTTGAAACGCGTTTTCATCCCTGCACCAGGCTGGAGCGCAGGCGCTCGGCCTCCAGGATGGCACGGAAACGGCGAGTATCCTCCTCGCGGCTGGCGCTGACCAGGTTGTAGCGATACTCGCGCCAGTGTTCGAGTTCGGCGCCGGCGTTTTGCAGACGCAGGTCGAGGGCCGCCGCGTCCTCCGTGCCGCGTCCGCTCAGCCGCGTGCGCAGTTCCTCCAGGGAGGGCGGCATGACGAAGATGTCGGTCAGACAGCGGCGCACCAGCTCGTCCTTGCAGGCGCGCACCTGGGCGGCCCCCTGGACATCGATGTCCATGAAGACGTCGATGCCGCGCCGCAGGTTGTCGTAGACATAACTCTTGAGTGTGCCGTACCAGCGGCCGTGGACGCGCGCATGCTCGAACAGTTCGCCGCGCCCGACCCGTGCCAGAAAGTCGGCTTCGTTCAGAAAAAAATAGTCGCGGCCGTCGATTTCGCCGGGGCGCGGCGGCCGGGTCGTGCAGGAAACGGAAAAAACCGCCTGGCCGCCGTCGCAGACCTGCCGGCAGAGCGTGGTTTTGCCGGTGCCGGAGGGGCCGGAGACGATGACGAGCAGGCCGAGGCGCGGCAGGTTGGAATGCATGGGCTCGGTTTAGCGACGACCGTCCCGGCTGCAAGAACTAGATGGGGGTGCCGCCGGAAATCGGCCGGCTCAATCAGCGGCGGGCTCGGTGGTCGCTGCGCCGGCCCCGCGGCGACGGAAGTGCAGCTGCAGCACGCGGCGCGAATCAGCGCGGGTCGTGGTGACCTCGTAGTCCTCGATCTCGACCTTTTCGCCCGTCTTCGGCAGGCGGCCGAGCAGGTGTGTGACATAGCCGCCGATGGTCGTGACTTCGTCGCTCTCGATGTGCAGGCCGGCCTGCTCGGCCAGTTCATACAAGTTGAGCATGCCCTCGACGACAAACTCGTCGTCATTCAGCCGGCGGAACTCGCTCGTCTCCTGATCAAATTCATCCTGGATGTCGCCGACGATCTCCTCGAGAACGTTGTCAAGGCTGACAATCCCGACGGTGCCTCCGTACTCATCGACGGCGAGGGCGAGATGAACGTGCTTGTCGAGAAAGAAGCGCAGCAACTTGTCGATCGGCATCATCTCCGGGACCATCGGCAGGTCGCGCTTGATGGAGCGCAGGTCCGGCTGGGGACGGCCGACGAGTCCGAGCAGGTCCTTGATGTGGATGAGGCCGAGGCTGTGGTCGAGGTGGCCCTCGACAAGCGGGTAGCGGGTGTGCTTGTGCTCGATCGCCGTGGCCAGGCTGGCGGCAAACTCGTCCCCTGCATCGAGGCAGATGACCTGGTTGCGCGGCGTCATCACGTCGCGCACGCAGCGGTCGTTGAGGGCAAGGGCGTTGAGCAGGATGTCCTTCTCCGTGGCGGTGACCTCCTCGGACTTCTCACTTTCTGCGACGATGTGGCGGAGTTCTTCCTCGGAGTGCGCGAGTTCGCTTTCCGAGGCGGGTTCGAGGCGGAAGAGGATCTTCAGGAGCCAGTTGGCCGTGCCATTGAGGATCCAGATCGCGGGGCGGAAGAGGACATAGAAGAAGTGCAGGGGGGCGCTGATCACCAGGGTGGTGGCCAGTGACTTGCGGATGGCCAGCGACTTCGGCATCAGCTCGCCCAGCACGACATGCAGGTACGTGACGACGCCGAAGCCAATGCCGATGGAGACCGAGGCGATGAGAGTCTCGCTGGTGACGCCAAGCTTCCACATCAGTGGCTGGATCAGGCGTGCCACGTAGGGCTCACCGATCATCCCCAGCGCGATGCTGGCCAGTGTGATGCCGAGTTGGGTGGCCGAAAGGTAACCGTCAAGGTTGCGCAGGGCCTTGCGTGCGGTGGTGGCGGCGGCGTTGCCCTCATCGGCGAGGGCATCGAGCTGGGTGCTGCGCACCTTGACGATGGCAAATTCCGCCGCCACGAAGAACGCGTTCAGCAGGACAAAGAAGAGAACCAGAAAGGCTGACCAGGCAATTTCAGCGCCCGTGAGGTTCCATTCATGCTCAATGGCCTGACTGCCGCCGAAGGCGAGTAAAGGGCAGGGGAGGGCAGTCATGGGCGGCGCCGCGGCGGGAGGGCACAGGAGCCTAGAGGCGCTCGTAGGAGCCGTCGAAGCGCTTTTCGAGAATGGTGAAGCCCGCCTTTTTGGCGTCGCTCACGGACACGGGCTTGGTCAGCTTGGGGGTGCTGAAGCCGCTGACCTGCTTTTTCACCGGCTGGCGGCACAGCGGGCAATGGGTCAGGGCCGGCCGGTTCATTGGCCTCCGCAAATCAAAACCCCTCCGGCAGGAGGGGCATCCTTGTTCGGGATTTTCGGCGATGTAGGCGTAGGTGGGCATGAGAAGTCATTCACACCTGCGCCCGGTTCCGGGGTGCGCACACCCCGGAGGCGGGCACGATCCTACCAGCTCGACTTGGTGACGCCGGGAATTAGTCCGGCGAGGGCGGCCTCGCGGAAGCTGAGGCGGGACATTTGGAAGCGGCGCATGAAGGCGCGGCGGCGGCCGGAAACGCGGCAGCGGTTGGTCAGGCGCGTCGGGCTGGCGTCGCGGGGAAGCATGGAAAGGCCGACGAAGTCGCCTTTCGCCTTCAGTTCCGCGCGGAGCTGAGCGTATTTCTGGACGGTTTTCTGTTTGCGCTTTTCGCGCTCGAGCCAAGCGGTTTTTGCCATAGGAGCAGGAAAGATGCCGCAGGGTGTGGTCCGCGCAAGGGAAAAATTGCCGTGCCAATCATCCGATCACGAGAAGGTCGGCTTCTGCAGCCCAGGCCGAGTTCCCGGGTTGTCAGGCGCGAAATGACGGCTTTAATAAAGGCTTGTCCAAGCCCAGCCCGCTCATCGCTTCGCCCATGATTGCTGTCCACGACCTGACCAAGCTCTATGCAGGCCGGACGGCGGTCAACCATGTCTCCTTCCAAGTGGAGCCCGGCCAGATTGTCGGTTTCCTTGGCCCCAACGGGGCCGGCAAGTCGACGACGATGCGCATCCTCGCCGGCTACATGCCGCCGACCTCCGGCCACGTGGCGGTCAACGGCCACGACGTCTTCCGCGAGTCGCTCGCCGTCCGCCGGTCGGTTGGGTACATGCCTGAAACCGCGCCTTTGTACACGGACATGCGGGTCAAGGAGTATCTGCGCTTTCGCGGCGAGCTGAAGGGCCTGCGCGGCCACGACATGCGCCGCCGGGTTGGTGAGGTCATGGATCTTTGCTCGGTGACGGATGTCCGCCGCCGCCTCATTGGCAACCTGTCCAAGGGCTACCGCCAGCGGGTGGCGCTGGCCGATGCCCTGCTGCACCAGCCGCCCCTGCTCATCCTTGACGAGCCTGCCAACGGCCTCGACCCGGTGCAGATCCGCCAGGTGCGCGAGCTCTTGCGCAGCCTGCGCCCGGCCCACACCATTCTGCTTTCCACCCACATCCTTCAGGAGGTCGAGAGCCTCTGTGACCGCGTCATCATGATCCACCACGGCCGGGTTCTGGCCGACGACACGCCGGAGCGGCTAACGGCGCGTCTGCGCACCCTCACCGAGGTTTTCGTGGAACTGCGCGCCGGCACGGCGGCCCTTGCCGACCTCGAAACCCTGCCCGGGGTGCGCAAGGTTGTCGAGGAGCCTGCCGAGGGTGGCTGGTGCCGACACGTTCTGCGGGTCGAGCCTGGACGCGACGTCCGCGAGGACATCATGAACCTGGTCCGCCTGCGCGGCTGGGAGATGCGCGAGTTGCACCGGCGCCTGCCTAGCCTTGAAGATGTCTTCGTCGAGCTCGCCGCCGCCGAACCCCCGCGAACCGCCTGAGCCAAACGACATGAGAATCTTCTGGGTGCTGCTGAAAAAGGAACTGCGGACGTTCTTCGTCTCGCCCATGGCCTACATCGTCCTGGCCCTGGCCATGGTGCTCAACGGCTTCTGCCTGCGCGCCGCCCTGTCGGTGCTGGAGCGGGAACCGAGCGAGGGATCGATCGTCACCTGGACCTTCCATGCCATGTGGTTCTGGCTGTCCTACTTTTTTGTCTTTCCGCTTTTGACCATGCGCTTGTTTGCGGAGGAGAAAAAGATGGGCACCCTGGAGACCCTGTTCACCGCGCCGGTGCGCACCTGGCAGGTGATCTGGTCGAAATACCTGGCCGCGGTGCTCACCTACTGCCTGCTCTGGGTGCCGAGCGCGCTGAACTTCCTGCTGGTCGACTGGATCACCGCCGGCCAGGTGGAGATGCCGGCGGGCGCTTTGCAGGGCAGCTACCTGGTGCTTTTCGTCATGGGCCTGTTCAACC
>JBIJBO010000175.1:0-7384 GCA_044345215.1 Prosthecobacter sp.
CGGCATCTGGGTCCTCGCCCTCATGGCCGCCGGCGCTCACTTCCATTCCTGGCACGACGTCCAGAACTACCTCGGCCACGACGTCAACTTCACCGAACCGCTGTTCGTGGTGGTCATCATGGCCATTGCCGCCTCGCGACCGGTCATCCAGTTCGCGGAAAAGTGCGTCGCCGTCGTCGCTTCCCTGGGTGGCGGCACGGTCGCCAGCTGGTGGCTCGCCGTGCTCACCCTCGGCCCGCTGCTCGGCTCCTTCATCACCGAACCCGCCGCCATGACGATCTCCGCCATGATCCTGGCCCGCAAGATCTACCCCCTGCGCCCAAGTGGCAAACTCGCCTACGGCACCCTCGGCCTGCTCTTCGTCAACGTCTCCGTCGGAGGCACCCTCACCCACTTCGCCGCCCCGCCCATCCTCATGGTCGCCGGCATCTGGGAATGGACCACCCCGTATGTGTTTTCGATCCTCGGCTGGAAGTGCGCCCTTGCCATCGTCCTGAGCAACGCGCTCTACTTCCTCGCCTTCCGCAAGGAGCTTGCCGAACTCGACCACCGCGCTCATCCGCAGGCGGGTGAAAGCCGACTGCTGCGCTGGGCCGACCGCG
Organism: Prosthecobacter sp.; assembly: GCA_044345215.1. Classification (GTDB taxonomy): domain Bacteria; phylum Verrucomicrobiota; class Verrucomicrobiia; order Verrucomicrobiales; family Verrucomicrobiaceae; genus Prosthecobacter. The sequence goes on from JBIJBO010000175.1 coordinate 603, forward strand.
AGGATCCGGTTCCGCGGGGCATTGTCCTGGTTCACTTGGGCTTCCTCGCCTGGACCGTGTTCTGCAGCCACTACCCGGCCATGTTCCTGGGCGGCTTCCTGTTCTTCATCGCCTTCGTCGAGGCCACCCGCCACCACCAAAACCTCATCGGCCTGCGCTCGCCGATCCTCGTGGGTTTCTTCCTCGGTGCCCTCGTCATCCACGGCCGCTGCCAGTCCTGGTGGATCGAGCCTCTGCTGACCGGCGGCATGCCGGAGTGGATCCTGCTGCTTGGCGCGGCCTTCCTCACGGCCTTCAACGACAATGCCGCCATCACCTTCCTCGCCTCACAGGCCCCGGGACTCAGCGAGTTCGCCAAGTACGCGGTGGTCGCCGGCGCCGTCGCCGGTGGCGGCCTGACCGTCATCGCCAACGCCCCCAACCCGGCCGGTCAATCCATCCTCGGCCGCTTCTTCGAGGGGGGTGTCTCGGCCGGCAAACTCGCCCTCGGCGCGGCCCTGCCCACCGCCCTCGTTGTGCTCATCCTGCTGCTGCTCAAGTCGGGCTTCGCCTCCTGACCAACGGCCAGCCCCGCGGCAACCACAGCCCGACCCTGCGGTTGCCTGCGTGCAGAAGGCGGCGGGCGACGTATAGTGAGCGTTGCCCATGATCCGCGCGCTCACCCTTTTCTCCCTCGCCGTCGCCCCGCTGCACGCGCAGTCGGAGACCGATTTCCTCGCCAACGTCCGCCAACTCACCTTCGAGGGCCGTCGCGCCGGCGAGGGCTACTTCAGCGCCGACGGCCACCGGATGGTCTTCCAGTCGGAGCGCGAACCCGGCAACCCCTTCTACCAGATCTACCTGATGGATCTGGAAACCGGCGACCAGCAGCGGCTGTCGCCCGGCCTCGGCAAAACCACCTGCGCCTGGATCCACCCGGACGGCCAGCGCGTGCTCTTTGCCAGCACCCACGCCGACCCGCAGTCGAAGACCCTGCAGGAGGCCGAATACAAGGACCGCGCCTCCAGCCGCGTGCGCAAGTACTCCTGGGACTACGACGAAAACTACGAAATCTGGGAATTCCGCCTCGGCGACCAGTCGCTGAAAAAGCTCACCGACGCCCGCGGCTACGATGCCGAGGGTGCCTGGTCGCCCGACGGCAAGTCGATGGTCTTTGCCAGCAACCGCGCCGCCTACACGGAAAAACTCTCCACCGAGGACCAGGAGCGGCTGAAGACCGACAAGCAGTATTTCATGGACCTCTACCTGGCCGATGCCGACGGCTCGAATGTGCGTCGCCTCACCGACGTGCCCGGCTACGACGGCGGCCCCTTCTTCAGCGCCGATGGCAAGCGCATCTGCTGGCGCCGCTTCACGCCCAAGGGCGATGTCGCCGAGGTCTGGAGCATGAAGACCGACGGCTCCGACGCCCGCCAGCTCACCAAGCTCGGTGCCATGAGCTGGGCACCCTACTTCCACCCCAGCGGCGAGTACCTCATCTTCACCACCAACCTCAACGGCTTCGCCAATTTCGAGCTCTACCTCGTCGACGCCGCCGGCAAGCACGAGCCCGTGCGCGTCACCCACACCGACGGCTTCGACGGCCTGCCGGTGTTTTCGCCCGACGGGAAAAAGCTGTCCTGGACCAGCGGCCGCACCAGCAACGGCCAGAGCCAGATCTTCCTGGCCGACTGGGACCATGACCACGCCCGCGCCGCCCTCGGCCTCGACCGCCCGGCCGCCGCCGCGGCGGCCGTCAGCCCGGCTCCCGACCTCGCCCAAACCGCCGCTGAAATCCGTGCTGAGGACCTGCGCCGGCATGTCGAGATCCTCGCCAGCCCCGAGTTCGACGGCCGTCTCACCGGCACCGAGGGCGAACGCCTGGCCACCCAGTACCTTGCCGACGTCTTCCAGGGCCTCGGCCTGATGCCCTACGGTGACGACGACTGGTTCGATCCCTTCGACTTCACCGCCGGGGTGGCCCTCGGCGAGAAAAACGCCCTCACCCTGCAGGGCAACGGCGCGGGCGCACCACTGGTCGCCGACAAGGACTGGCGGCCGCTGTCCTTCTCGCAGACCGGCGAGGTGCCGGCCAGCGCCATCGTCTTCGCCGGCTACGGTGTCGAGACGCCCGACGAAGCCACCGGTGCCGACGGCAAGCCACTCGAAGCCTACAGCAGCTACGCGCACCTCGACGTGAAGGACAAGTGGGTGCTCGTCCTGCGCTACCTGCCCGAGGGCCTGAGCAAGGAACGCCGCGGCGATCTCACCCGCTACGCGAGCCTGCGCCACAAGGCCATGGTCGCCCGCCAGAAGGGCGCGCGCGGGCTGCTCATCGCCAGCGGCCCGAACAGCAAGGTCGTCCAGCAGCTCGTGCCCATGGCCTTCGACGCCTCGCTCGCCTCCTCCGGCATCGCCGCGATCAGTGTCACCGACGCCCTCGCCGACCGCCTGCTGCAACCCGCCGGCAAGACCCTCAAGGCCCTGCAGGATGAACTCGACACCGGCGCCCTGATGGGCGGCATCGAGTGCGGCAAGCTGACCCTCGCGGCCAGCATCGACATTCGCCAGGAGAAGAAGCGCGGCCGCAACGTGCTCGGCGTCCTGCCCGCACGCGACAAGCCGGACCCGCATGTCGCGCCACTCATCGTCGGCGCCCACATCGATCACCTCGGCAGCAAGGGGGGCTCGAACTCGCGCGCCCGCGGCGACGAGGCGAACCGCATCCACCATGGCGCCGACGACAACGCCAGCGGCGTCGCCGGCCTGATCGAGATCGCCCAGTGGCTGGCCGGCCAAAAGAAGCAGGGCAGGCTGAAGCTGACCCGCGACGTGATCTTCGCCGGCTGGTCGGGCGAGGAACTCGGCCTGCTCGGCAGCAACCACTTCGCCGAGGGCCTGGCAAAGATGTTCACCGGCGACCCGAACGGCAAGCTGACCGGCATGTTCGCCGCCTGCCTCAACCTCGACATGATTGGCCGCTTCCAGAAAACGCTCGTCCTTCAGGGCGTCGGCTCCAGTTCCTGGTGGCCGAAGGAGATCGAACGGCGCAACGCCGTCATCGGCCTGCCCGTCACGCCGCAAACCGACGCCCATCTGCCGACCGACAGCACCACCTTCTACCTGCGCGGCATCCCGACGCTGAACGCCTTCACCGGCAGCCACGAGGATTACCACCTGCCTAGCGACACCGCCGACAAGCTCGATTACGACCGCGCCGCCCAGGTCAGCCGCCTGATCGGCCTCATCGCCCGCGCGGTCGCCACCTCGGACAGCGCCCCGGACTTCGTCGCCATGGAGGCCCCGAAAAACCAGGGCAGCCGCGGCGGCCTGCGCGCCTACCTCGGCACCATCCCCGACTACGCCCAGGGCGACGTCAAGGGCGTCAAGCTCAGCGGCGTCTCGCCGATCGGCCCGGCCGCCAAGGCTGGCGTCAAGGGCGGCGACATCATCATCAAGCTCGCCGGCAAGGAGGTGCTCAACATCTATGACTACACCTCCCTCATGGGCGAACTGAAGATCGGCAGCGAGACCGCCATCACCGTCCTGCGCGACGGCAAGGAGGTCGAGTTGAAGATCACGCCGGGATCGCGCGACTGAGTTGTGGACTTCAGGCAGCCCGTGGTGTTCGTAAAAGACCGGGACCGCGGCTTAAATACGACCCTGCCTCAGGAAGCTTCACCCCGCGAAGATGGTGGCGTGGCATTGACCCGCCGCAGGATCTCCAATTCCTTCTTGAGGGGTTCCCAATAGGCCCGGTCAGCCAAACGTTCTAGCCGCTCCTCCAACGCCAAGGCCTCTTCGATGTCAGTCTGGCCGCTCTTGAGGACGGCATCCAACACTTCCCTTCGCTCTGGCAAAAGCGCGCGTGCCAGTTCGGGATGCCGTGTGGCGAGTTCCATCAGCAGGGAAGGCGTGCGCGCCTCTTTGAACCAGCAGCACAGTTGTGCATCCGTGGGATGCAGACCACAAGCGACGTGGTCGGCCTCAATCAGACGTCGAATCATCGGCCAACCTTGTCCCGCTGGGTTTTTTTGGCCTTCACCAAGTCCGGCAGAGCGAGCAATTCATACTTCGTTCCGTCCTCCGCCTCAAGGGTGGTGCGCCGCTGCCAGAGTTGCTCAAAGGAATCCACACCCCGCATCTTCGCCATCACATCCACCCGCATGCCAACGGCTTCCGGATGCCTGCAGCGAAAATGCACGGCATGCCCGCGCTCCAGATGTTCCAGCGACAGGGGCGGGACGGCAATCACCTCCGCCTCAAGTTCCGCCAGCGCCCGTCGCAGACGCTGCAGGTTCTCTGCGGCCGCCAGGATGGCAAAATCCGTGTCGCGACTAAATTCCGTCCCGCCGTAGAACACGCAGGCCTGCCCGCCCATCAACAGCGCGCGCACCTCGCAACTCCGGAAAATCGAAAGGACTCTGTGAATCGGGTTCGGGATCAAGGCTGCCTCCTTGGGCCAGGAACTGTGCCCAGAGTTGATGGGTTGCCCGCCAGCGCTCCAGGGGAGTAAGTCGATACCACTCCTGCCATTCGTCTGACGTGTCCTCCTGCACGGCAACACCGCGCCCGGTGGTTCGACGGATTCAAGCCCGACTTTGCCACCCCTGAGGCAACGCATGCCGGGATCGCGCGACTGAACCGCAAAATGCCTCTCGCGCGGAACGGTGCGATCGTTCATGATCCGCCCATGCGCCATCGTCTTTTCCTTGCTTTCACTCTGGTCGCGCCCCTCCTGCTGGCCGCCGACCCCTACTTCCCGCCGCCCGACCGCGACGGTGGCTGGCGCGAGGCGAAAGACCTTGCCGCGTGCCGGGACAAGGGCGGGCTCGACCTGGCGAAGCTAGAAACCGCCTACACCCTCACCGAGCGCAGCACGGCCCACGGTGGCCTGCTCGTCCTGCGCCGCGGCTGGCTCTGCTACGAACGCTACTTTGGTCGCGCCAGCCGCAACGCCAACCCGGACATGGCCTCGACCGGCAAGGCCTTCTGCAGCATCGCCTGCGGCATCCTGCTCGAGGAATTCAAGGACCGCCTGCCCGCCGGCCTCGACACGAAGGTCTTCACCCCGGAACTGCTGCCCGAGGCCTTCCCGCTCGACGACCCGCGCAAGGCCGACATCACCCTCGGCCAGCTGCTCTGCATGACCGCCGGCTACTGGGGCGAGGGCCAGACGCCCACCGGCTACGTCCGCGGGGATGCCAAACCGAAGCCGCTCAAGCCCGTGCACGGCCAGAACCTGCGCGACCTCGACACCTCCTCGCTCAGGGTGCCGCTCTGGTGCGATCCCGGGGCCGGTTACTCCTACTCCTCGCCCTCGCCGCACATCGCCAGCATCGTCCTGCGCCGGGTCAGTGGCATGGAGCTCAAGGACTTCATCGACCAGCGCCTCGCCCAACCCCAGGGCTGGGGCGCCTGGAACTACTGCCTCTATCGCGGCGACATCGTCCTACCCCATGCCAACGGCGCCGGCAGCACGGCCCTGCACGCCACCGATGTCCTGCGCTTCGGCTACTGCCTCGCCCGCAACGGCGTCTGGGGCGACCACCAGCTCGTGCCCGCCGGTTACATCGAGAAGTGCCGGACCTGGTCGCCCTACAACCCGCACACGCCGTTCAGCCTGCAGTGGGAACACAATGCCGACGGCCATGTCGCCGGCGCACCCAGGGACGCCTTCTGGAAAAGCGGCGCCGGCGGCTTCTGCCTCTACGTGGTGCCCTCGCTCGACCTGGTGATCTACAAGCTCGGCGGCAAGACCGGCCAATACGATCCCGCCCTCACCCGCCTGCCCCAGCCCGAGCCGAACCGCGACCGAGACAGCTGGGAACCCTTCCCCGGCAGCGCCTTCCAGGAGGGCGCCGGCGCCTCCTCCCTCAACCGCATCCTTGAAATGGTCTGCGCCGCCGTGCGGGTGGAGTGAGGCCATCCAAATCCCAAGGCTTGCGCTGCCTCAGCGGATAAGCTCGTCAAGCCGTCGAGGGAAAGATCGCCTTTGTGCTTCCCCAAGGCTTGCGCTGCCTCAGCTGTTATGGCTGAGTAACCGTCCATGTTCGGCTCAAAGTCTTCATCATCTTTCTCTGCAATGAGCTGATGTGCGATTTCGAGTGTGAGTGTTTGGGGCATGAGCTTTGAATTATAAAGGATTCATTGAAAACGCTTCAGATGATCGATAGCGAAATGCTCTTGCATGAGTCCTGTTTATCGAGCCATAAACGAACTTCTGGATACTTTTCGAGCCGATTTTTCATAAGCATCGTTCTCGAAAATCCCTCAGCCAGGCAAGAGAAGCCTCAATCCCTTAGGCCGGCTTTGGGTATGGGGAGCTGGAAGCCAGCCAGGTCTTGGGTTTGATGGCGGTGTGATGTCCTTCGCATGAACTGCCACGGCTTCATCCGCCCCATCCATCCGCAGGAGTTGCGAGAGCCTCGCAATCGCCCCAATGACGGACGAAAAGCTGGATTCCAGAGGCCGGCCGAGGAGGGAGACATCGACAGAGAGAGACAAGGTTTTTCCATGAGCGCAGGTAATGTCCGCAGCTGCTGCAGGCTCTCGCAAAATGGTCGCGACAGCGTCCACCGCGATCTGATTGCTAAGAGACTCCGCGCAGTCGGATTTGCCAAAAGTATAGGGCGATGCGAAGATGGCACAGCGCACCTTCTTGAGTCCCAGGTGAAGTATCAAGAGCGCAGGCACCACACGCAGGCCATCTTTGCGGTGCGCTTTTAGGGCAGGTAAGACCTCTCTTCTTAATTTAGCTGTCAGGATGTCTGCTTCTTCAGGCTCGCGTTTGGCTTCGATAG